>JBKPCL010000081.1:0-10338 GCA_046727335.1 Actinomycetota bacterium | reverse complement strand
TCGCTGGGGGATGTCAAGGAGACGCAGGCGGAGCCGACCGGAGGGGAGGCGGAGCCGGAGTCGACCAGTGAAAATGCATCAGATGAGGAGCCGGTAGGCGGCGGGCCGGACCTCGACGACGAGCCGCAGCGCGTGGCCGTGCGGCCGGCCGTCGACCTCCAACGCCAGTGGCCGTTCCGCCACGATCTCGACCCGCTGGAGGCTCCGCTGCTGAATCCGAGGATGCGGCACGTGGGCGCCCACCGCGAGCCGGGCCCGCATCGCGCGCCGTTCGGACGGCCGCAGTTGGTACACCTGCACCTCGGCCCGTCCGTCGCCGGGGTGGCCGCGGGGCACAACATCGAGGCCGCGCAGGAACTGGCCCGTCGCGACGACGACGGTGGTCGCGGCCCCGTCGACCCAGGACTTACCGTCGACCGCCACATGCACGCCGTTTTGTCGGGCGAATCGCCGGAGACGGTCTGGTGCCGGCCCCAGCACGACCATGTTGCACCCGATGGTGCCGTCGTCGAGCTGGAGGACATCCAGCGGCAGTTCGCGGCCGGTCGCCGGCGACCCGGGATGAAGTCCGACCGACCGGGCCACGTCAGAGTCCGCGGCCGGGTGGAACCGCACGAGCGCGCCGGGAAAACGCGCCACGCACGCGGCCAGCATCTGGTCGTCGCCGTCGATCTCGTGGTCGGGAGGCGACTCGGCCGGCCCGCCCCACTCCTCTCCCGGACGGATCATTCGGTCGCGGTGACAGTGCTCGACGCCGCAACCACGCCTCGGAGGCACGCGTCCGCGGCCGCTCGGGCCGTCGCGGCGGTTTCCGGATCGGGCGCGACGTCCGCCACCTGCCGCAGGAGGTCGATCGTCTGCTTCACGTTGCGCACGAAGTCGCCCCCGGTCATCTCCTCGTCCTCGAGGACGTCGGCGAGCTCGTCACCATTCGCCCACGCATGGATCGCCGCGGTGAACCCCGGGTCGGGTCGCCGCGTCTCCGGCAGGCGCTCGTCGCGCTCCGACAGGTTGAGATCGCGCCAGATGCGCTCGAGGTCACGGACCCGCCGCGCGACTTGTTGGTTCGGCCAGCGGCGCGGTGGCATGGGCTCGTTGCCTTCGGGACCGCGCCGCTGATACGTGAAGCACGACACCACGGCAGCGAGGGTCGGTGCGTCCGTCCCGTCGAGATGGCCTTCTCGGAGCGACTCGGCGAGCACGAGGTCGCCCTCGGTGTTGAGACGCGCGAGCAAGTGGCCGGCCGGGCTGAGCCCCCACCCCTCGATGTAGCCCCACGCGTCGAGCACGCCCAGCACACGGTCGAACTGGCGGGCGAGGCTCTCGCTCCTGGTCGCGATGCGCCGTTCCAGACGGGCGACGTCGCGTTCGATGCGATCTGCTTGCCACGCGGCCCGCAGCGCGGCGTCGGCACCCGGCGTCCGATGGAGCGGGTGACTGTCGACCTCGTCTTGGATCTCGCGGAGACGGCGGACGGCCTCGTCGTCGGTGCGTTGCTCAGGCTCGTCGATGCGGAGCCGGCGCAGCTGGTCGACCGTCGCCCGCTGGAACGACTGGCTGCGCGGCGCGAAGGGGCGGGGCAGGTCGATGGTCGCGACCCTCCGCACGGTGCCGCGAAAGTCGTGCGGACTCAGCCGTACCAGGTCGCGGCCTTGAGTGAGCGCGAGCACCGAGTTGCCGCCGCGCCCGTGCTCCTTGCGCAAGATCACGGCCCGTCCGCCTCGGCGGGGCGTCACCACGACGTCGCCGGGCCGGAGCGCTTCGAACCGATCGCCTTCAGAGCTGTTCGCCGCTCGCCGGGCGGCGTCGAGCTCCGCGAGCAGCCGGCGATACTGCTGCACGTCGCCCGCCGGATGGGTCGCCGCGGCCCGCGCCCGCTGCAGCTGTTCTCGGGTGCGTTCCAGCTGCCGCTCCACCGCGACGACGTCCCGATCGGCGTGGTACTGCGCGAACGACAGGTTGAGCAGATGGCGCGCCTGATCCGGCGGGTAGCGCTGCACGAGGTTGGCGGCCATGTTGTAGGTCGGTCGGAAGGACGACGTCAGCGCGTACGTCCGCCGTGACGCGAGACCTGCGACCTGTTCGAACGGCACGAACGGATCCCACAGCACGACGACGTAGCCGACCTCGTCGATGCCTCTCCGACCGGCCCGCCCAGCGAGCTGGGTGTACTCACCGGGCGTCAACATCTGGTGGTGTTCGCCGGTGAATTTCGACAGCTTCTCGATGACGACCGTGCGCGCCGGCATGTTGATCCCGAGCGAGAGCGTCTCGGTCGCGAAGACCACCTTGAGCAAACCGGCGGCGAACGCCTCCTCGACCGCCTCCTTCATCGGCGGCACCATCCCGGCGTGGTGCGCGGCGACGCCGGCTTCGAGACCGGACAGCCAGGTGTCGTACCCGAGGACGTCGAGGTCGTCGTCGCTCAACGCCTCGACGTGCGTTTCGGCGATCCGGCGGAGCTCTCGGCGCTCGGCTGCGTTGGTCAATCGGATGCCGGCGGCGAGGCATTGCTCGACGGCCTGGTCACACCCGGCGCGGGAGAAGACGAACACGATTGCCGGCAGCATCTGTTCTTCGGCGAGGCGCTCGACCACTTCCGTCCGCCACGGGGTGTAGAGCCGCGGGCGGCGCTGCCCGCGCGGCCGGGGCATGTTCCGAGCGTCGAGCCGAGCCGCGACCGGGTTCGGCCGGAGATCGCCGCCGTCGTCGACGAAGGTGGGGAGCAGGTGCAACACCTCGGAGCCGCGTTCTCCGGCGAGGTAGAGGTGGCGCAGTTCGACGGGTCGCCGCTCTTCGATGACGGTTTCCGTCTCGCCGCGCACGGTCTGCATCCACGCCGCGACCTCCTCGGCATTCGAAACGGTGGCCGACAGGGCGACGATGTCGATCTCGGCCGGGAGGTGGATGATCACCTCCTCCCACACCGCCCCGCGCGAGGGGTCCTGCAGATAGTGGACCTCGTCGAGCACGACGTACCGCAAGCCCCGGAGGGCCGGTGCACGCGCGTAGATCATGTTCCGCAAGACCTCGGTCGTCATCACGACGATCGGCGCGTCGCCGTTGATGACGTTGTCGCCGGTCAACAAGCCGACACGCGGCGCGCCGTGCTCGCGGACGAGATCACCGAACTTCTGGTTCGAAAGGGCCTTCAGCGGAGTCGTGTAGAACGCCTTGCCGCCCTCGGCGAGGGCTTTGGCGATCGCGTACTCGGCGACGAGCGTCTTGCCGGAGCCTGTCGGCGCGGCGACGAGGACCGACCGGCCGGCATCCAGCGCATCGAGCGCGCGCTGTTGGAACTCGTCGAGCGGGAACGGCCGTTCGGCCTCGAACGTCAGACGGTTCGCGAGCGCGCTCGTCAGGGTCTCCGCGTGGTCGATGGGTTCGGTCGAAGTGTGGTACTCGGGTGCGCCGTCGTCGACGATCGAGTCGCCGCGGTCGTCGAGGGGGGTGGCACGGGCTTCGGCCGGGGCGGCCAGTGTCGCACGAGGCCGCCGGGCCAGAAGATCCCGGCGACGACGGCGCCCACGAACAGGACGACGAGCACGAGCGCGACCTCGCCGCGCCAGCCGAGACGCCGCAAGTGATGGCGCCGGCGCATGACGACGACGACTCCGATGATCGCTGCGATACCGGTGAGCACCACGAGCAAGCTCGCCCGCGGCTGCCGGGTCATGAGCCCGCCGCTGCCCGGCACGGTCGGATTCGCCGGGCGCAGCATCCACACCAGCAGGATCGTGCCGAGCACGATGCCGGCCGACGCCGCGACCGCGGTGACGACCTCCCGGCGGCTGCGAGCGCGCGGCAGCGGCCGCCTGGTTCGAGAAGGGCTCATCGTTTCATCACCCGCCCGATGAGGATCGACGCCTCGTAAAAGATGTACATCGGGACGGCCATGAACAATAGGGAGTAGGGGTCCTGGCTCGGGGTGATGACCGCCGCGAAGATCGTGATCCCGACCGCCGCCCAGCGGCGCGCGTGTCGCAGTTGGCGCGAGCTGATGACGCGCACGAGCATCAGAAAAACGAGGAGCAGGGGAAACTCGAACGCGACGCCGAAGGCGATCACCATGAGCGTGACGAGCGTCAGATACTTGTCGGCGACGAGCAACGGCTGCAATGACGGGCCGCCGACGCTCAAGAGGAAGTTCAGCGCCTTTTCGACCGTGAACCAGGCGACGACGCAGCCGAGCGCGAACAAGACGATGGACGACAGGAGGAAGGCAACGCCGTAGCGCCGCTCGTGCTTGTGCAGGCCGGGCACGATGAAGCGCCAGATCTCCCACATCACGACCGGCAGCGCGAGGGCGAGGCCGCCGTAACCGGCGATCTTCAGGCGCACGAGGAACGGCGCGAGCGGATCGGTGACGATGAGGTCACAGCCGTGGGTCGCGGTGCCTCCGCAGGCCGTCTCACCGCGAGTCACCTGCTCGTACGGACCCGACAAGAAGTGCAGCACACGGTTGTAGAGGAAGAACACGACCACGCTGCACACCGCGACCGCGATGACGCAGATGATGAGGCGACGGCGTAGCTCGGTGAGGTGCTCGACGAGCGTCATCCGCCCGCCGTTGTCACTCCCGCTCGGTTCCACGGTTGGTGCGCTCAGCTGAAGGAACCCGACGGCCCGGCGAAACCGTCGTCCGGGTCAGGCGGAGCGGGCGGCGCCGGAAGCTGCGTGTGATCGGGCTCGTCGACGATGTGGGTCGCCGTCGATTCGACCGGCGTGGACTGAGGCTCGTGGTGGAGCACCGAATCGAGCTCTGACCGCACTGAGTCCTGCATCCGGCGCAACTCGCGGACCGCGGAACCGACCTGGCGCCCGACCTCCGGCAATTTCTTCGGGCCGAAGACGATCAACGCAACGATGAGGATGACGAGAATTTCCGCGGGGCCAAGATTCATGGTGTCCGAGCCTGCCGGTCTCGGACGATGCTACTTGCCGCGGCGAAAGCTCAGGATTCGCGGGATTGAGCGAGTCGAGCACGGAGGCGCGCGGCTTCGTCGCGGACCTCGACGAGCGCTGGGCGCAGCTCGTGACCGAAGCCGCGGAGCGTCCGCTCGGCCGGCCCGATCTCGCGCCGCACGCGTGCCGCCAGCCACGCGAGGAGCATGGTCCCCGCGACGGCGGCAAACAGCGGCAGGAGCCAGATCACAATTCGAGGCTACCGGTTCAGCGACCGACGCACTTCGGCGGCGAGGCCGTCGAACCAGTCATCGGTCTGCAAGAGCAGGTGGAAGTCGAGCAGGTCGTCGGGCGCGAGCGGCGCTCCGGTGCGCAGCTCACCAAGCTCCGCGGGCAGTCGCCATACCTGCATGCGCACGCCGCTGGATACGAGGAGGTCGACGATGCGTCGGCTTGCTTCCTTGGCGACGGCCCGACGACAGTCCGGGCACCGGAAGCAGTACGAACCGCGTTCGTCGTCGGCGCAGACGCGAACCGTCAAGTCGTCGCTCGTGAGCTGTACGTCACCACAGCTGGGGCAGTTCGCTCGGATCGTCGTCACTGCGTCAGGCCGTCCTGATTCGTTCACGGTCCGCCTCCTGGCGGTGCATCTACCCTTCGGCAGAGCCCTCCAGCCGCTTGAGGCATCCGGGTGCGACGCATTCGGAACGGTCTCCCCATTCGGGACATCAGCTGTGACGTTCGGTCCTTGTCCGCAACGGAGAGTGTCCGCGGACGGTGATCCCGGCCCTTCGTGGCACGATGCGTGGTCGTGTCGGTCATCACGTTCGCCCATCGCGGCGCCCGTCTCGAGGAGCGCGAAAACACCATCGCGGCCTTCCGGCGCGCACTCGAGGCCGGTGCCTCGGGCATCGAGACCGACGTGTGGCTGTCCGGCGACGGTGAGGTCGTGTGCGTACACGACGAGGTCATCCGTCATGGCTTGCGGCGCACGCGCGTGACGAGCGCAACCGCGGACGAGCTCGCCGCGTTCGGTGTTCCTCGTCTCGACGACGTCTATACGGAGCTCGGGACCGCATTCGAGTGTTCGGTGGACGTCAAGTCACGTGACGCCGCGCTCCCGCTTCTCGAGGTTGCCCGTCGTCACGGCGCGCTCGAACGGTTGTGGGTGTGCTCGCCGGGGTTGACGCTGCTGAAGGAGCTGCGCGCCGAGCGCGAGGTGAAGCTCGTGCATTCGCGATCTCGCAAGGCGATCGACGGTCAGATCGAACGCCACGCGTACGAGCTCGGCGCCGAGGGCATCAACGCGATGAACATGCACCACACCGAGTGGACGGCCGGACTGGTGTCGCTCTTCCACCGATTCGACGTTCGCGCGTTCGCGTGGGACGCGCAGGAGGTACGGCACCTGCGCGCGCTCCTGCGCATGGATATCGACGCGGTCTACTGCGATCGCCCGGATCGAATGGTCGCGGTCGTCAAGGAAGGAGAAGCAGGCGGAGCCGACCGGAGGGGAGGCGGAGCCGGAGTCGACCAGTAGACGTGGTCGACCTCGTGATCGCGCCAGGTCAGAGGATGCCGAGCCGGTTCAGTGGCCAGATTCGCAAGAAGACGCGGCCGACGATGTCCTTCTTGCGGATGAACTTGAAGTACCGAGAGTCCTTCGAATACGGCCGGTTGTCCCCCATGACCCAATAGGAGCTGGGCGGCACCTTGACCGGCGCGAAGTCCGACGTCGTGATGCCGGCCGGCAGGTAGCTCTCCTTGAGCTGGTGCCCGTTGATGTAGACGTGGCCCTTCTTGCCCTCGACCGTCTCGCCCGGCAGCCCAATGACGCGCTTGACCAGGTCCTTCACCGACTTGTCGGTGCCGGGAGGGGCCTTGAAGACGATGATGTCGCTCCGGTGGACGCTGTGCATCCGGTACGACAGCTTGTTGACGATGACGCGGTCATTCTTCTCGAGGGTCGGGACCATCGAGTCGGACGGGATGTAGAACGCCTGGAACAGGAACGTCTTGATGAGCAGCGCGATGACGAGCGCGGCGACGATGAGGCCACCCCATTCCAGGGCCGTCTTCGCCCAGTCCTTGCGGGGAGGCTGCGGCCGTTGCGCAGCGACCGGCCCCGGAGGAGGCGGCGGTGGTTTCGTCGGCGTCGAATCGATCGGTGTGCGCGGCGACGGCTCCACCAGGTCATCCTTTCATGCGCGTGAGATGAGATCGCGCGTTCACGTAGGGGTTCGGCCGCTCGAGGCCGGGTTTGAGGATCCGGTATAGCGGCCGAGCACCCGCCGAGCCGTGTCGGCGACAGTTCCGGCGAATTGTTCCGGACCGACGACTTCGGCCTCCGGACCGAGTTGCAACAGGATGCGCTCGAGCCACGCCGGTTCGCTGACGGCCAGGACCACTTCGACACGACCGTCGGGCAGCTCCGTGACCGATTCGGCCGGATACGCCTCGGGTACCCACGCGGCGGCCGGGCTCAGACGGAGCGTGACTCGCGGATCGCTCGGCCGCGGGTTGTACACCTCCCCCGTCTCGAACGCGGTCGCGCTCGGCTCGAAGGTGTCACCGGTGGTGCGAACGGCCTGGATGCGATCGACGCGGAACATCCGCTCGCCTCGGGCGCGATGGCAGTACGCGCCGACGTACCACTCCCCCATCGCGAAGAACACGACGGCGGGATCGATCTCCCGCGTCGTGAGATCGTCTCGACCGGCGGACCAGTAGTCGATCTCGATCCGCTCGTGCCGCGCTTCCGCTTCACGGATCGCGGCGAGGTGTTCGGGCTCTGTGAGCTGGACGACAAGGTCGGGCGCGTCGAGCGCGCGCTCGAGCTTGTCGAGCGCGGTGGCGAGCGGCCCTTCGGGGTCGGAGCCCGGAACCGCGAGCAGGGCGCGCCCAGCGGCGAGCAGTGCAAGACCTTCCGCCGGAGTCAGTCGGAGCGGACGGCGGAAGTAGTCGGCGAGGCGAATCGTGACCGCGCCGTCCGCGTCTTCCTCGACGTCGAGGTAGTCACCGGGTGAGTACGGCGGCACGCCGATCATGAGGACGAGCGCGAGGTCTTCGTCGAGTTGGTCGACCGTGATCCCGAAACGCTGCGCAATGTGGCGCTTGGTCGCGCCGGGATGCGAGACGATCCACGGCACCAGCGCGAGGATCCGCTGGATCTCCGACCCGGCGACCGGACGCGGGCTCACCCGGCACGCGCCACATGTTCGAGCCACTCGACGATCTCGGCGCGGAGATCTTGCGGTTCGAGCACCTCGGCATGGTCGAGGAAGCCCAACACCAAGCTCCGAACTGCGGGGCGATTCGTTGCCGTGAGCTCGACGACGGCCGAGCCATCGGCCTGCTCGCGCACGACGGCGTCGGCACCGACTTGGGCGACGACGCGATCGACCGCCACCGCGTCGACGAGGATGCGGACCGTCTCTGTGTGCTCGTCGCCGAGCAGCCACGGGCGGTCCTCGATGTGATCGTCGGGCCGGAAGTCGTCGGGTACGTCGAAGGCCTTTGGCTCACCGACCGTCACTTCGCCGGTGATGCGGTCCGCCCGGAACGCACGCACCGCCTGCCGATCACGGTCCCAACCGACGACGTACCAGTGCCCGCGCTTCGACGACAGGCCCCAGGGCTCTGCCGTCCTCGTCTGACCGCGATACGTGAAGGTCACAACGGCGCGGTTGCGGAACGCGTCGAACAGCGTGGCGAGGGCCGGCACGACGGGGAGCGACGCGATCGGCGCCGGAGCATCCTCGCCCAATGCGCCGAGCTTCATGAGCGCGCCCTCTCCGGCTTCGCTTCCGAGCTGCACGGCGCTCACGGCGACACGGAGCGCTGCGGCCTCATCGGCGGTCAGTCCGAGGTCGGGCAGGTAATAGTCCTGCGGCCGGACGCGGTATCCGAGTTCCGCGCCGTCACCGATCGGCTCCATCGTGATCGGTACACCCATCGCGCGCAGCGTTTCCTTGTCGCGCTCGAAGGCACGACGGTACGCGGAGATCTGCGCGGGATAGCCGCTCACCTCGCGGACGATCTCCTCGCGCGTGAGCGCCACCTGCGTGTCGAGGAGCAACGCGAGCAGGTTCAGGACGCGCTCGACGCGACTGGGGGCGTCCGGCATCGGGACAGCCTATTTGGCGCGGTCTGCAGCGACGGTTCCGCTCGCCGCGGCCGCTTCGAACAAGATCGGGTCGTCGGCCGCGGGCCGTTCCATCGAGACGACGCGCAGGCCGTGCTGCTCCAGGAGTGCGACGGCGCCCACCGGTTCGACGCCAACGATCTCGTGACGCTCGTCGAGCCCATTGGCCGCGAGATCGGCGCGCAACCGGCGCTCCTCCTCGCCGCCGACCATTGGAAGCGGCACGACAACGCGGCTGCGCGTCGCGACCGTCAGCGCGGTGACACTGTGATGCGACACACCGCGATGCCGCTCACGCGCATCCGCGAACGACACGCGCAGACACGCGATGGGCACGCCGTGCAGACCGGCGGCCGCGTCGAGGATCGGCCCGACTTCGATGCCGCTGAAGCCGAGCCTGCTTGCGGTACCGACGATTCCCGGACCCATCGCGACGACCGCGGCATCGGCGTGCACGACGTGACGGGCGACGGCGAGCGCGCTGTACACAGACACGGCTTCGTATTCGCCGCCGAACGCATGACCGCAGGTGATCGTGGCATCGAGCAGCGCGCATTCGCGGAGCTGCGCCACGAGGTCCGAAAGCGCGAGCGGAAGCGCGGCACCATCGGTCATGACGTACGCCAAGCGCGCGTCGGGACGACGGCGCTTGAATGCCACTGCGATCGCAGGCAGCTGGCTGTGCAACGCGGCCGCGACCACCGGCATCCCGTCGATCGACGTGATGTCGGCGAGCTCTTGCCAATGCTCCTCAGTGCTTCCCACGTCCGTCTGCAGGCTCGTGTACCGCGCCTTCATGATGTGACCAGGACCGGGTTGGGCCCATTCCGTGCGGTTCAAGTTCCAGTGGACGACGTGCCAGCCGCCCGTGCCCAAGCCGAGCTCGACCGCGGTGGTGTTGACGACGACCCGATCGCCGACGTCGACACGGCCGGTGAGCTGAGTGAGGACGTACGCCCGCGCCGGGCCGTCATCGAGCTTGACCTCGACCCGCTGCAGGCCGGGTCGTTCCTCGAGGACCTCGATGATCTCGCCCGCGCGAAACGACGGCACGCCTGAACGCTAACGAAGCCGGGCGATCACAGCGACGCGATGAGGCGTTCGACTCGCTCGTCGCGGGACTTGAACGGGTCCTTGCAGAGCACGGTGCGCTGGGCTTGGTCGTTGAGCTTCAGGTGCACCCAGTCGACGGTGTAGTCGCGCTTGCGTTCCTTGGCCCGGCGGATGAACGCGCCGCGCAGGCGCGCTCGGGTCGTCTGGGGCGGCGTGTTGACCGCCTCGCTGATCTC
>JBKPCL010000080.1:0-12568 GCA_046727335.1 Actinomycetota bacterium | reverse complement strand
CGGAGCGGGGTCGCACCCCGGTGGGATCACCCGCATCCGACCAGCAGGCAGGTGATGCGCGGCGACGAATTCGTCCTGGAGACTCGCGCTCGCGACCATCAGCACGGCGCAGCGGCGGTACAGCGCACGGTCAAGTCGTGCCTGCACGGCCGTTCGCGGCCGACGGTGGTCGATCCCACCCGGCGGTTGGTGGATCATCGCCGCGAGGGGCCGGGCCGGCCGCGGCAGGACGACCCATGGCGCGACGAACGCGGCGGCGATGCTGTCGACGACAACCACGTCGCACGCCGGGATCCGCAGGGGATTGCGCAACATGCGCGCGGGTACGAACTCGATGCGTGCATCGTTGGCTGCGGCGCGGTCAGCCATGCGCCGGTGGTACAGGTAACCACCGGTGAGCTGGTCGGGTGACCCGAGCGTGACGAGGGATACAACGAGCATCAAGGTTGTCCACGTCGCCCCGACGGCGTTCGGCCACGAGGGCCTGTTCGGAGGAGGCGAACGCTATCCACTGGAGCTCGCGCGCGCGATTGCTCGCATCCCGGACGTCTCATGCTGCCTTGTGACGTTCGGCGCGCGCGCCTCCGACACCGAACACGCCGGAGGTCTCCGCGTACGAGTGCTGACACCGATGACGCGACTTCGGGGTCACCCGGCCCACCCGATTGCGCCGAAGCTGCTCGGCGCACTCGACGGCGCCGACGTGATCCATACACACCATCTCCGAAGCACACCGAGCCGAATGGCCGCGATCGTCGCGGCCACGCGCCGCTCCCACATCGTCGTGACCGATCACGGACTTGGAGGCAGCGACTGGCTCGGCGTGCTTCCGCGATTGTTCGACCGGCTCTTGGCGGTGTCGAGATATTCGGCATCGATCCTCGGTATCGCGTCCTCCAAGACCCGCCTCGTGTACGGCGGTGCGGACCCTCAGCGCTTTGCGCCCGATGGCGGGGTTCGCGAGGGCGTGTTGTTCGTCGGCCGGCTCACGCCGCACAAGGGCGTCGATCGGCTCATTCGCGCGCTTCCGGATGGTGCCACGCTGACCGTGGCGGGTACGGGGGGCCACGATGCCGAGCCGCCGGAACGCGACTATCCCCGACATCTTCGTGCGCTCGCCCGCGGCCGCCACGTGCGCTTTTTGGGCGCGGTCGATGATCGCGACCTCGCCGCGCTGTACCGAAGGGCCGCCGTCGTCGCGGTTCCATCGGTGCACACGACGTGTTATGGCGCGAACGTGCCGGTGTCCGAGTTGCTGGGCTTGACGACCCTGGAGGCGATGGCGTCGGGAACTCCCGTCGTCGCAAGTCGCCTGGGAGGCCTGCCGGAGATCGTCGCCGACGGTGAGACCGGGCGTCTCGTGGAACCCGGTGATGTCGTTCAACTCCACGCATGCCTGGCGGAACTGCTCGCGGATGACACGGGCACGCGAGCACTCGGCCGCAATGCGCGCGCCGTCGTACAAGAACGCTTCACGTGGGATGCGTGCGCGCGACGCTGCGTCGACGCGTACCACGAATTGCTCACTTGACGACCTCGCTGTAGCCGCCGAAGGCGTCGGGCGATTCCCACACGCGGACCGCGAGGGACTCGCCGCCCGCGACGCGCACGGGCTCCGCGAGGGCGTCGTACAGCCACCGGGCGAACACCTCGACGGTGACGGCCTCTGCGTCATCGGGACGGATCACGTCGAGATCGACGTCCCGCACGACGGCCGCGGCCTCGACGAGCGCGGCGTTGACCACGTCCAAGTCGCAGACCATGCCCCGGGCGTCGAGCTCGGTCCGCCCGATGACGACCTCGAGGCGGTAGTCGTGTGCGTGCAGCTCGCCTTCGGGTCCCGCGACACCCGGCATCACGTGGAAAGCTCGGACCTCGATTGCCGCGCCAACCTCGTACACGGGCTACTCGTACCCGAGCGCGGCGTGGATCAGGCCCTCTTGACGCCGGTCGAGCGCGGCGAATGCTTCGGACGCACGTTCGAAGGGAACGGTGTGCGTCGCTAGAAGGTGGAGGGGGAGCTCACCGAGCAGATCGCGCGCCACGTGGCGCCGGCGATGGACGCTCCAGCGACCGCGAAGCGATGCCGGGATGCTCGAGACTTGGGTGCTGCGAATCGTCAGCCGCCGTCGGTGGAACTCGGCGCCCAGTGGGAGCGGCACGGTCGCAGTGCCGTACCACGACACGACGAGCGCCGTTCCTTCGTGCGCCAGGAGCCCGAGCGCAGTTGCGAGCACCGACGGATTCCCGCTCGCCTCGATGACCAGCGGCACGCCGTGGTCGACGCCGCGTTGGGCGAGTGCCGGCGCGACGTGCTCGGGTGGGACGGCATCGACGCCGACGGCTCGCGCCGTTTCGCGCCGCCAGGGCAGCGGGTCGATCCCGAGGACGCTGGTCGCACCGCGTTGCAGCAGCAGGCAGGACAGAAGGCCGATGGCTCCGAGGCCGAAGACGACGACGTCGTCCTCGAGCAGCGGGCCCGCGTCGAGCGCGACCTGGAGCGCGGTCTCGACCATCGGGAAGAGCGTCGCGGCACGCGGTTCGACGGCGTCGAGTTGCACGAGCGTCGAGGCCGGCACCACGAAGCAGTCCTGGTGCGGGTGAAACGCAAAGACCAGCGTTCCCTCAGGAACGTCCGAAGCGCCCTGCTCGACCACTCCCACGCAGCTGTAGCCGTAGCGAAAGGGGTACGCGAACGTGCCCCCGAGCGCTCCGATCGATTCGTCGAGGGGAAGACCGGGATCGATGTCGCCGCGGTAGGCGAGGAGCTCGGTCCCGGAGCTGATGCCGGAGTAGAGGGTGCGCACGAGCGCGTCCCCCGCTTTCACCGGCGGAAGCCCGACCTCGGCGATCTCCACCCGACGTGGCCCCACGAAGCGAACGGCCCGCGCGACGGTGCTCGTCGAAGGCATCGTGACCTAACCCGATGCTTTGGGTAGGCCAGGTCCGTGATGGATCAACGAGAAGTCGCGCGCGTGCCTTTTCCAACGCCGTTCGGGTTGTTCGATGCTCACGCGTTCGTCAGTTCGCTCGAACACGTCCACCTCGCGCTCGTCGCCGGTGATGTCGAGGACGGTGAGGACGTGCTCACTCGCCTCCACTCGGAGTGCCTCACGGGTGACGCGCTCGGTTCCCTCCGATGTGACTGCGGCATCCAGCTCCGGCTGGCGCTGCGCGCCATCGCCGCGGAACAACGCGGTGTACTCGTGTACGCCACGGGACAGGAGGGTCGCGGGATCGGGCTGCTGAACAAGCTTCGGTGCTACATCGAGCAGGATCTCGGCGCCGACACCGTTGACGCCAACCTTCGACTTGGTCTGCCGGTCGATGCGCGAGATTACCGCGACACCGCGGCAGTGCTCACGGCGCTCGGTGTGCGTTCCGTTCGACTCCTCACGAACAATCCTGCCAAGGTCGAGGGGCTTCGCCGCGCCGGTACCGCGGTCAACGAGATGGTGCCGATTGCGACGTCACCGCACGCGCGCAACCTCGAGTACCTGCACACCAAGGAAGAACGGCTCGGCCACTTCCGTCCCGCGGGTCCGATGATCGCGGAGGCAAATGGAAGCGGAGTTGGCGCAGCGCTCGATACGAGCGACATCTTGGGGCGCGTGCGGCCGCGGGACGATCGGCCTTATGTCGTCCTCAAGTTCGCGCAAACGCTTGACGGGCGCATCGCGACATCGACCGGGGATGCGAAGTGGATCAGCACCGAAGCCGAGAGAACGCTTTCTCACGCGTTGCGGGCCTCGTGCGACTGTGTGCTCGTCGGGATCGGCACAGTGATGCAGGACAACCCGCAACTGACCGTCCGTATGGTGGCCGGCGCGTCGCCGATACGAGTGATCCTCGACTCGACTGCTCGGGTACCGCTGACTGCACAGGTTCTGGGCGCTGACGCGGCCACCACGGTGCTGACGACCGATCGGGCCAGCGCCGAGCGATGCACCGCGCTTCGGCGTGTGGGCGCGCGGGTGGAGATCGTCGAGAGCGGGGCCGACGGTGTCGACCTGCCGGCCGCGCTCGACCGGCTGCGGCGCTCGGGCGTGCGGTCGCTGCTCGTGGAAGGCGGCGCAAGGGTGATCACGTCGATGCTCGCAGCCGGCGTGGTGGACCGCATCATCGTTGCGGTGTCGCCGTTGATCATCGGTGCGGGAACCGAAGCGGTGCGAGGTCTCGGCGTGACACGGATTGCCGACGGAATCCGGCTTGTGAATCGCTCCATGCTTCCGGTCGGTGACGACGTGCTGCTGGCATGGGACGTTGCGCTGCTGCGCTAATAGCCACTGCCGCCACTACCCGCGTTCGACGCCGATCCCGTGATCTGGTTACCGGAGGATGACAGCGTGTACCACGTCGCGCCGAAGGCATTGATGCCCTCGCCGTTGGTGTCGCCCGCACTGTGATCGCCGGAGTAGACATACACCGGGTGGCCGTTGTAGGTCACCTGAGTCTTTCCACCTGACCGCGCTGTCGTCCCGACAAGGGAAGCCTTCGCACCGGTGCCGGCGGTGGGCGTGCCCGTCACCGTCAATGGCGGCCAGAATGTCGCGCAGGAACCGATGCACTCAGCGGCCGTCCATCGCGGTGGTGAGCGATGTCGAGGCGACCAGCGGGATGATTGCTTCGGTCTGCATCCTCGAAGCATGCGACCGAAGAGGCGCGGTTATCACACGCAGACGCGTAGCGAGTGAGATCTACGCGGTCGCGTGAGGTCAGCACCGTCGTCGTGCGCGACCTTCGTGCCATGCAACGGGTCACGTCGACGCCTGCCGATTTCGCCGAGTATCGGAGGACGCGCGACCTCCGGCTACGCGACCGACTGGTCGAGGCGAACGTCACCCTTGCGTACGCCATCGCCCGGCGATTCGAGGGTCACGGGAGGAGCGGGAGGACCTCCGGCAGGTCGCCCTGATCGCGCTCACCCAGGCTGTCGAGCGCTTCGATCCAACGCGCGGCGTCACCTTCGCGAGTTTCGCCGGTCCGACCATCGTCGGCACTCTCAAACGTCACTTGCGCGACCGCACCTGGATCGTCCGTCCTCCTCGTTCGGTGAACGAGCGAAGCCTCGAAGCAGCCGCAGTGCTCGAACGGCTCACCGGCGCTCTGCGACGTGCGCCTTCCGTCGACGAGCTCGCGTCGTGCTGTGGTTGGTCGCGAACCGAAGCCGACGAGGCGATCCTCGCGCTGCGAACGCATCGCCTGAGTGGACGCCAGGCGCTCGACGAACTGGAAGAGCGGAGCGTCGGGAGTGTCGAGGATGATCTCGACACCGTCGATGATCGGCTCGTACTTGCCGATCTCTTCGACGGTCTCGCGAGCCGTGAGCGGCGCATCATCGCGCTGCGGTACTTCGGCGAGCTCACGCAGTCAAAGATCGCCGAACGAGTCGGTGTCAGTCAGATGCACGTCTCGAGGTTGCTACGCCAGAGCTTGGCGAATCTGCGGACGGCAGCATCCGAGCACGCGCTCGCGTCGAGCCGATGACGAGTGGTCATCGCCCATTCACATGGCCGACCCTCGGCGGGTGATGCGGACGCGAGAACCTCACGCGAGCGCGTAACTCCGTCACTCGCGGGCGCGACTACGAGATCGCGGGGTGTGACGGCGTCGCCGGCCGCGCATTGTTGACTGCCGAGAGCCCAGGGGCCGCTCGCAGCCTCGACTCGCCAAGGCGGAGGCCAACATGGAGCGCAACCAAGTTCCGATCACCTTCCCGCTCGCGCGAGCAAGAGCCGCTCGGGGCGTGGCCACACCTCGCGGTCGTGATCGGCCGATTCCGCACTCTGGCCTCGACGGCGAACGCCGCATCATCGGCTCGCACGCCCGTCGGGATCGAGACCGAGCGCATGAGCGACGGAACGTGGCCTACATGCGCGAGATCACTCGCCGCTCTGGGTAGTAACGACAATGTGGACGCCCGCCAGCCCGATTCGACGTCGGCCGACAGACCGGCACGGGGAGGATTCCTCCCCGAGAAGCCGGAACGCCGGACGTTCGAGTCGATACTTGCGCGCCTGGTTGCAACCGCAGGAGTCATTGCAATCGGCACCGCCCTCGGCGCCGCCCTCATTGCGGCGGACGTTGCCGGCTGGATCAGCGGGCTCGTCGTGTCGATCGTGACGGTCGTGCTTGCAGCCATGCTCTGGCGCTCACGACAACTGTGAACTCATCCGCGACTGGTGAGAGGCGCGGTCAGAGCCGCAGCTTCCGCGCGTAGGCGCGCGGCGTCGGTTGCACGCTTCCCGAGCGTGGACCAACCTTTCGCGATGCGTTGGCGCTCCATCTTCAGCGGTCTGTCCGCGCTCGCCGTCGTCGCCTGCGGCGTGGTGACGACGTCCGCGCCGCCCGTACACCGGCCCGCAGACGTTCGCCGGCAAGGACCCGAACCCGAAGTTCGACGCCGACGACGAGCTCGCGTTGATGGCGAGCGACGCGGGCGACCTCGCGACCGGAGCGCCGCTTCCGATAGGCGCTCGCCGGCACGGGGGTCGAGGTGCACGTCACTGATCCGCTGGCGCCGGGCAGCGAGGGTTACGTCGATCTCTTCAAGAAGGCGTACGGCAGTGGCTTGAAGCCAGGCGCGGGCAAACACTACGTCAAGTACACGTTCCACCTCGCGTCAGGTTCCTACAAGCTGGCCTACAAGCTCGCCGCCGGCCCGAACCCCGAGGACAGCAACGTCACCGGCGCGACGTACACGCAGCACTTCGCCGACCGCTGGCTGACGGACAGCATCAAGGTGACCGCTCCCGGCTCGACCGGAGTCGATGTGCTCGATCGGGCGAAGCCCTAGTTCGCACCTGGACAGTGCATCAGGAGCGAGGACACCCTCGACGCCGTCGGTGACGCAATGCACGGGAGACGCGTACGCGTACGGCGAGAGTGGGCTCTACATCAACGGGACCATCCCGTGTACCGATCCCGGGATGGGTTGCACCGACACGCTCACGGGCACGCGCACGATGTACTTCGGCCCACCAGGCGCGACCGCGAGCGACGCGGTGTCACTCCGCGACGGCGTGTACCAACCACTCGCCGCTGCCGCCGCGCCCTGGTCACCCTGACCGTTCAGTCTCGGCGAGCTCGGCGACGAAGCGGTCTCGTTCATCGGGGTCGTCGAACCACGCAATGACCCACGCATGAGTCGCGCCCTCGCGTAGCAGCGCCTCGAGTCGATGGTTGCCGTCCTGCAGGAGGAGCGCTTCGTCGTCCCGCGACCACTGCGCGAGCAGGGGTGGCGGCTCCCAACCCTCCTCGAGCTCGTCGGTCATCAATTCGACGTCGTCGTTCCACTCCTCAGGATCGATCGGACATTCGACGGACGGCTCCGGTCCCGCAAGACGTGTGAGGTGCTCGACGGGCAACGGCAACGGCCCGAGCCACCAGTGGCGGCGTTGCGCGAGTCCGGCCGCGAGCGTCGCGTTGTCGCTGCCGGGACTGGCAAGAAAGTCACCGACCCACTCGGCGATGCGCCCCTCGGCCGCGGCCGCGCGTGCTGACGCGAGATCGAAGCGCCTGGTGCTGCTCGCCATGGTGTCGGTGTGCCCGTGCTCGCGGCACGCAAACATTCCTCAGCGGGTGACGAGCTCGGCGAGCTCCGTGAGCGACGCGACGCGTTCATACTCCGCGTCGAGGTGCAGCTGGTAGGGGTCCATGACGAACGGCCGGAGACCGGCGTTGCAGGCGCCGACGACGTCGAACGCCGGCATGTCACCGACGTACCACGCGTCGGACGGCTCGACGCCCATCGCGTCGAGCGCGAAATCGAAGATGCGTGGGTCGGGCTTGCTCACGCCGACGGCACCCGAGTCGATCACGCACTCGACCTCGACACCCGCACCCTGCCCGACCTGCACGACTCCGTATTCGCGCAACTGCTGTTCGACAGTGCCGTCGGCATTGGAGACGATGCCGAGCCGGACACCCGTCGCGACGAGTGCCTTCAAACCCTCAGGCGAGCCGGGAGCGATACGAGTCCAAGACGCGACCACCGCGAACTCACTGTCGAGGTGCTGGTGCGCGTCCTCCCGCAGCTCGTCCGGTACGCCGCACGTCGTGATGTACGCGTCGAGATAGCACTTCCAGTAGTCGGGCCAATGCGTGGTCACGGTCGCGTCGTCGAGTCGCGCCGCTCCCGCGTAGTGCGCGTTGTCGAGCACCTCGACGCTGGGCGTGAAGCCCGCGCGTGTCAATGCCCCGAGCATCCGATCGTGGTTGGGGAGCAAGAGCACGCCGCCGACGTCGAGCAGCACCGCTTTCGGACTAGGCACAGTTATCGCGTGCGCGCGAGCACATGGGTCACGGGGGCGTCAAGGGCTCGGTGCATCGCGGCGCTGATCACGATGCCGACGACCGGTGCCGTCCAGACCGGGAGCCCGAGGCGCTTGCGCACTTGTCGCGTCGCCCATCCGGCCGCGAACCCCACTGCGACGACCGCGACGATGCGGGCAACGGGATGGTCGGAATCGCTTTCCTGCATCCCGACAGCGTATGGCCTCGCAATACCACCCGGTCGTGGGAGTGATGGTCACTATCCTGGGTGTCCGTGGACTTCCGGCGTATTCACGCGCTCCCGCCATACGCATTCGCGCAGATCGACGCGTTGAAGGTCCAACTCCGGCGCGCCGGCGAGGATGTCGTCGACCTCGCCTTCGGTAATCCCGACCCGCCGCCGCCCGACCTCGCGGTCGAGAAGTTGATCGAGGCGGTCCGCAACCCGCGCAACCATCGGTACTCGACGAGCCGCGGTATCCCGAAGCTTCGTCTCGCCGTTGCCGACCTGTACGAGCGGAGCTTCGGCGTCACGCTCGACTTCGAGTCCGAGGTCTGCTCGACGATCGGCGCCAAGGAGGGCTTCTCGCACTTGATGCTGGCCCTCCTCGGTCCCGGCGACACTGCCCTCGTCCCGAGCCCGTCCTACCCGATACACATTTGGGGGCCGATCCTCGCCGGTGCGGGCGTGCACTACGTGCGCATGGGTCCGGGCGAGAACTTCTTCGAGAACATGCGGGTCGCCTACGAACAGGCGTGGCCGCGGCCGCGCGTCATCGTCACGTCGTTCCCGCACAACCCGACGACCGCGTGCGTCGATCTCCCGTTCATGGAAGAGCTCGTCGCGTTCGCGCGCCAACGCGAGATGATCGTCGTGCACGACTTCGCGTACGCGGATCTCGGGTTCGACGGCTATCAGCCCCCATCGATTCTCCAAGTTCCCGGCGCCAGGGACGTCTCGGTCGAGCTCTATACGCTCACCAAGTCGTTCTCGATGGCAGGCTGGCGCATGGGATTCCTGCTCGGGAACCACGAGATCGTTGCTGCGCTCGCGAAGCTCAAGTCGTACCTCGACTACGGCTCGTTCCAGCCCATTCAGATCGCGGCGACCGTCGCGATGAACGACGCGCCCGACTTCCCGAAGGAGATCAACGCGATCTACCGGGGGCGGCGGGACGCGCTCATCGACGGTCTCGCGCGGATCGGCTGGCACATTGAGAAGCCGAAGGGGACGATGTTCGTGTGGGCGCGCATCCCCGAGCCCTATTCGGAGATGACCAGCCTCGAGTTCGCGACGATGTGCGTGCAGGAAGGCAAGGTTGCGGTCTCACCGGGCTCGGGTTTCGGGCCGGGTGGTGAAGGGTTCGTGCGGTTCGCGCTCGTCGAGAACGAGAAGCGCACCCAACAGGCCGTCCGCCAACTGCGCAAAGCCTTGACCAAGCTCGGCTGAGAGTTAGCCCTGCAGGCCTTCGAGGCAGAAGGCGACGCACAGGTCGGCGACGGCGTCGACCGGATCGTCGCGTTCCATCAAGTAGTGCCGCGTCAGCTCGGCGACGACGCCATGGATCGCGTGGGCCAGCATCTCCGGATCGCGGTCGGCGATGCGGCCGTCGACGATGCCGTCCTTCAAGTGGCGGATCGTGTCGGAGATCGAGATCTCGCGGTTGCGCGCGAGGACCGGAGCGAAGGTCTCGTCCGTCGCCGCGAACTGGATGATGGCGAAGTACTCCCGGTGCTCGCGGAACCATGCGAGCGACGCGCGGATGCCGAGCTCGATGCGCCGCACCGGATCCTGTTCGTCGCCCATCGCCTCCTGTTGGCGCTTGCGCAACTCGTGGTTCGACGACTTGAGCAGCTCGGTGAGCAGCTCTTCCTTCGACGTGAAGTACCAGTAGAAGACGCCTTTGCCGACGCCGAGGGCCTCGACGATGTCGGCGACCGACGTCGGGTGGTAACCCCGTTCCGCGAAGAGCCGGGCCGCGCACTCGATGAGCTGATCCCGTCGCTCGCGGCCTCGAGGCGTCAGCTTCCTTCGCATCGGGCGAAGGGTAGCCGTGAACTTGACTGCTCGGTCAACACTCTGACGCAAGCTTCCACCGAAGGGCGTGGTGTCACGAGACGTCAGGAGCGCGTCACGGGTTGTTCGTCTCACCGTGACGCAGCGGGAACGTCGACGCCACCTTGCGCGCCGACACTGGTCGCGACGAGGAGGTCCCCCCGATGCCTTCCATCGCCACCCTGTTCAGTCCCATTCGACTGCTCGGCACGCGGCTTGCGTACGAAGTCGGGAGCGGCCGTGCGCTCGACAACGCCTCGCACGAAGCGCGGCAGCTCGACCAGACGCTCCGGCGCATCGACGCCCTAGGTCGACGCGTCGCTGGTTCGGACGCCGTCGTTCGGCGCGTTGCGTGATGGCAACCGGCAGAGCGGCGTACGCTGCCGGTCTTGCTGTATTGGGTGCTGAAGGGCGTCCTGACCCCTCCACTGCGGCTGGGGATACGGGTCCATGTCGAAGGACGCAACCATGTCCCGCGACGCGGACCGGCGATCCTCGCCGCGAATCATCGGTCGTTCCTCGACTCGATCTTCCTTCCGCTCGTGATCCATCGCCGGCTGACGTTCGTCGCCAAGGCGGACTACTTCGACAATCCCAAGACCGCGTGGTTCTTTCGCGGCGTCGGGCAGATCCCGATCAGGCGGGACGGTGGCAGCGCGAGCGAGCGCGCGCTTGCATCCGCGATCGAGGTCCTCCGGGGCGGCCACCTCTTCGGCATCTATCCGGAGGGCACTCGAACGCGCGACGGGTTCCTGCACCGCGGCCACACCGGCGTTGCTCGGCTCGGGATCCGAACCGGCGCGCCCATCATTCCTGTCGGCCTCGTCGGCACCGACGACGTGCAGCCGGTCGATGCTCGGTTGCCTCGACTCCTTCGTCCGGTGACGATTCGCTTCGGAGAGCCGATCGAGCCGGACCGCTACACAACTCGCGATGTCGACCGCTTGGCATTACGAGAGCTCACGGACGAGATCATGTACGAGATCGCGCAGCTCTCCGGTTATGAGTACGTCGACACGTATGCCACTCGCCAAGCCGAAGACCTGCCCACGGAGGCCGCCCACGTCGCGTCGTTCGAGGAAGTGCGCGCCCTCGCCTGAGCGAGCGTCCACGAGCTGAGCTCGTTCAGGTGTCGCGCGCCCAGTCGCGCGATCGCTCGACCGCCCGGCGCCAGTCCGCCATGCGCGCGTCGCGTTGCGGCGCATTGACCGACGGTTCGAACGATTCGTCGGCCCGCCAGGTTGCGTTCACGGTGGCGGGTGAGTCCCACACATCCTCGCCGAGGCCGGCGAGGAACGCGGCGCCGAGCGCGGTCGTCTCCTGCACGACGGATCGCCGGACGGTGACGCCGACGAGATCAGCCTGCATCTGCAACAGCAGGTTCATCACCGACGCACCGCCGTCCACGCGCATCTCTCGCAGCGACGTGCCGCTCGCGCGTCCGATCGCGTCGACCACGTCGGCGGACTGGTAGGCCATCGACTCGACCACGGCGCGTGCAAGGTGCGCACGCGAGGTCCCACGCGTGATCCCGACGATCGTCCCGCGCGCGTACGGATCCCACCACGGCGCACCGAGCCCGGTGAACGCCGGAACGAGGAACACACCGCCCGTGTCGGGGACTTCGGCGGCGAGCGGCCCGACCTCCGACGCGTCGTCGATGATGCCGAGACCGTCGCGCAGCCATTGGATCGCCGCGCCCGTGACGAAGATGGCTCCCTCCATTGCGTAGGTGACGTCGCTCGGACGCATCGAGCGGAGCGACCAGGCGATGGTCGTCAGCAGTCCGTCGACCGGTTCCGGAAGCGCCGATCCGATGTTCGTCAACACGAACGAGCCGGTGCCATAGGTGTTCTTCGTCATGCCGGGTTCGACGCAGGCTTGGCCGAACAGGGCGGCCTGCTGGTCACCGGCGATGCCGCTCACCGGCGCCGCGATCCCCGCCGCGCAGTCGGGTCGCGTGACCCCGAAGCGGCCCGACGACGGCAGCACCTCGGGAAGACAGGACCGGGGGACGCCGAACAACGTGCACAGCTCGTCCGACCACTCGAGCCGCCCGATGTCGAACAGCATCGTGCGACTGGCGTTGGAGGGATCGGTCGCGTGGACGCCGCCGTCGACCCCTCCGGTGAGCCGCCAGAGCAACCAGGTGTCGATCGTGCCGAATGCGAGCTGCGCATCGGCGCGGACGCCGCCTTCGCCGAGCAACCACTCGAGCTTCGTCGCCGAGAAGTACGG
>JBKPCL010000079.1:0-5355 GCA_046727335.1 Actinomycetota bacterium | reverse complement strand
ACGGGTGGGCTCCCGTACCACGGCGGCCCGGCGAGCGGCTATCTGACCCATTCGATCGCGGCAATGGTCGAGTACCTGCGCAACGCGCCTGACTCGCTCGGCATGGTGAGCGGGGTCGGCATGCACATGACGAAGCACGTCTTCGGCGTGTACTCGACGACGCCTGGCGCCCTCGTCCCGCCCGACGAGGAAGAGGTGCAACAGCGCGTCGCCGCCACGTCGCCGGAGCAGCATGTGATCGCCGAGCACGACGGCGACGCGACCGTCGCCGCCTATTCGGTCGTGCACGGTCGGGACGGCGGGCCGGAGTGGGCGCTCTTGGTATGTGACATCGGCGACGAGGCTCGGACATATGCGCAGGTCCGCGACCCCGACTTGATGGCAGAAGGCGAGTCGCAGGAACTAGTCGGCCGACGCGTGCAACTCGCACCACAAACCGTGAATGGGCGGACAGGAGAGTCCCACATCAACATCGCGACCTGGTGAAAGGGCGCGACGACGCGCACACAAACAATGGCGCTCGCGCAAGCGATGAGCGAGCGCAGCGAGCGAAGAGCACGGAGTGGCGAGCGCCCGCGGGGCCGGGTTTCCCGGCCCCGCAGCGAGCCCGACCATGAGCACAGTGAGGCCGACCATCAACATTGACAGGGCCGCCGCCCCATTCGTAGGTTGCGTCGGTACACTCCGCACTGTGACGCCGGTCACATGCCACGAGGCGTGGGAATTGCAGTCAGAAGTGCGACTTGGCGGGGCCTGCGCCTCGCCCGGAACCGGGGGGAACCGTGGGTAAGAGTGGCAGGTCGCGCGGGCTTGGCGCCGTCGCGCTCGTCAGTGCGCTCGCGTTGATCTTGGGCGCGTGCGGAAGCAGCGGGAGCAGCAAGGGCAGCGGCAAGAACACCTCTGGCGGCAGCTCGACCCCGAAGGCCGACACAGGGCCGGGCACTCCCGGCGGCTCGCTCGTCTATGGCATCGAGGCCGACACGAGCGGTGGCTGGTGCCTGTACAAGGCCCAGCTCGCCATCGGCGGTATCCAGGTCGCGCGGGCGATCTACGACACGCTCACCGCGCCGGGCGCCGACGGCAAGATCCACCCGTTCCTCGCGCAGTCGGTGACGCCGAACGCGAACTCGACGCTCTTCACGATCACCCTTCGTCCGAACATCAAGTTCCACGACGGCAGCCCGCTCACGGCGCAGGTCGTGAAGGACAACCTCGACCACTACCGCAAGGACAACCCGCTCTTCACGTTCGTCTTCCCCGACGTGACCGACATCACGGTCACGGGCCCGTTGACGTTGACCATCGCCACCAAGCGGCCGTGGTACGCGTTCCCCTGGTTCCTCTGGAGCAGCGGCCGGCTCGGGATCATGGCAGAAGCTCAGATGACCTCGCCGCAGTGCAACACCAAGCTCATCGGCACCGGTCCGTTCGAGTACGTGTCATGGAAGTTCGGTGACCGGTTCGTCGCCAAGAAGAACCCGAACTACTGGGAGAAGGACAAGGCCGGCAAGCAGTTGCCGTACCTCGACCAGATCACGTTCGTGCCGCAGGAGGACGGCCCGAAGCGCGTGTCATCGCTCGAGGCCGGCGACTTCCAGATGATCCACACGTCGGGACCGAAGCAGATCACGATCATCAACAAGGACGTGAAGAACGGCAGCTTGAGCGCTACCGAGTCGAACCAGTTCACGGAAGTCGGCTACACGATGCTCAACGCGACCAAGGCGCCGTTCGACAAGCTGTCGGCACGGCAGGCGTTCGCGTACGCCGTTGATCGCGTCACGTTCAACCGGCTGCGCAACGACGGCCTCTTGACCAACGCCAGTGGGCCGTTTGCTCCCGGCGTGCAGGGGCACCTCCCGGATCCCGGCCCGGTCAACTTCTCGCCGAGCAAGGCCAAGGCCGCGGTCGCGCAGTACAAGCAGGAGACCGGCAAGGACCTGACGTTCACGTTGTCGCACACTGCTGACCCGGACACGACGCAAGACGCCGTGTTGATCCAGCAGATGCTGCAGCAGAACGCCGGCATCCACATCAGCCTGAACCCGGTACCCGACCAGAGCACACTGATCAACCAGGCGATTGGTCGGGCCTTCCAAGCGGTGTTGTGGCGGAACCACCCCGGCGCCGACGACGACACGCAATACGTCTGGTGGCACTGCAGCAACACGCCGCCGGCACCGTGCGACAACCCCGTCAACTTCGGCGGCTTCAACGACCCGGTCATCAACCAGGACTTCGACCAGGCTCGCGTGTCGCCGGATCCGGCCAAGCGCACGGCCCTCTACGAGGACATCAACCGCGAGTTCCAAAAGCAGCTGTGGAACCTGTGGGGCCAGTACACACTGTGGACGGTGGCGTACAAGCCCAACATCCACGGCGTCTACGGACCGCCGCTTCCCGACGGCACCGCGCCGTTCCTGGGCCTGCCGACCGGCCACCCAGTGTCCGGCATCTGGTGCAACAACGGTAAGTGTTGACAGCGGAGTGATCCTGGCGGCAGCGAAGGAGACGAGCATTCGTGCATACGATCGTGCGGCGGTTGATCCAACTCGTCGTCGTCCTGATCGTCGTCACATTCTTCACGTCGATCTTGACTTCGCTGCTGCCTGGTGACCCCGTCACAACCATCGCGCCGTTTTCCTCGCCGCAAACCCGTCAGCAGATTCGCGACCAGCTCGGCCTGAACGAGAACGTCGTCGTCCGGTACGGCAAATGGCTCGGCCACTTCGTCACCGGCGATATGGGCAGGGAGTACGGCGGTACCGACGTGCAGGGGCTCTCCGTGTACGGACAGGTCAAGTCGGCGCTGCCACGCTCGCTGCTGCTGATGCTCTACGTCCAGATACTGACGCTGCTGATAGCGGTACCGCTCGGGGTGTTCACGGCCTATAGGGCCGGGAAGATGTCGGACGACATATCCAACGGCATCGCGTTCTTCTTGCTCAGCGTTCCTGTGTTCGTGGCGGCGACACTGATGATTCTCTTCTTCAGCGTCCGCAGCTACGTGATCCACCTTCCGTCCGAAGGGTGGGTGTCCTTCGGTGCCAATCCGGTCGAGCACTTCAAGCATCTCGCCATGCCGGTCATCGCGATCGCGATCGGTCAGATCGCGATCTACGCTCGCCTGCTGCGGAGCGACATGGTCGCGACGCTGCAGGAGGACTTCATCCTCATGGCCAAGAGCAAGGGCATCTCCAACAGCCGGATCCTGTGGCGGCACGCCCTGCGACCGTCCAGCCTGACGCTGCTCACCGTGGCCGGGTTGAACGTGGGCAGCCTGATCAGCGGCGCGCTCATCATCGAGGTGATCTTCCATCTCAACGGGATCGGCGCGGTACTCCAGAGCGCGATCGCGCGCCGCCAGTACATCGCCATCCAGGACTATGTCGCGGTGATCGCCATCGTCTACGTGCTTGTGAACTTCGCGGTGGACGGCCTCTACCGCGTCCTGGATCCGAGGATTCGAAGTGCTCGAGTCGGCTGAACCGTCTGCAGAAGCCGAGGTCGTCGCCGGACCGGCCGGGGCCGCGGTCGTCGTCGCGCTCGAGGAAACTCCGGCCGAAGAGGAGTACAAGCGGCGCGGCATCGGCGTGCTCGCGTGGATCGCGATCGGATGGCTCGTGCTCATCATCGGTCTCGCGATCTTTGCCCCGGTGTTGCCGCTCAGGGATCCGTTGAAGGGCGACTACCTCCATCCGCAGGGCGGTCTCTTCACGCCCGGTCACATCTTGGGGAGCGACGACTCCGGCGCGGACGTCCTCAGCCGCGCGTTGTGGGGTGCGCGTGCGTCGCTGTTGATCGGCATCGGATCGGTGCTGTTCGGCGTGCTCATCGGCGGCTTCCTCGGCCTGTGGGCCGGGTTCAAGGGTGGCCGCACCGACGGCGTCCTGAGCGCGAGCTTCAACATCATCTTGGCGTTCCCGCAGCTGGTGCTCGCCCTCACGCTCGTGTCGGTGTTGGCGCCGTCGGGGACCCACGCCTCCTGGAGCCGGCGGTTGTTCGTCGTGATCCTGTCGGTCGGGATCGTCTCGATTCCGATCTTGGCGCGCATCACGCGGGCCAACGCGCTGGCGTGGTCACAACGCGACTTCGTCATGGCGGCGCGTGCCCAGGGAGCGTCGAACAGGCGCGTGATGTTCCGCGAGGTCCTGCCGAACGTGCTTCCCGCGATGCTGTCCATCGCGCTGCTCGGCGTCGCCGTCGTCATCGTGCTTGAGGGCGCGCTCGCGATCTTCGGCTTGAGCATTCCGCTGCCCGACCCCTCCTGGGGCAACATGATTCAGTCGCAGATCAGCAACTTGAACACGGCGCCTACGGTGTGGATCGTGCCGTCCGTGCTGATCTTCCTCACCGTGCTCTCGCTGAACTATCTCGGTGACGTCGTCCGGTCGCGGTTCGACGTGCGGGAGAGCGTGTTGTGAGCCGGATGAGGTTCCGCCGCTCCGGCGATCGCGAGCGGTTCCCGGATGCACCGGTCGAGGGCGCGCTGCTCGAAGTCGACCAGGTGCACACCGGCTTCAAGACCGATCGCGGCTTGGTGCGCGCCGTCGACGGCGTCTCGTTCACGCTCGATCGGGGCAAGACCATCGGCATCGTCGGCGAGTCCGGCTGCGGCAAGTCGGTGCTGTCCCGCTCGATCATGGGTTTGCTGCCGACCAACGTCGTGCGTCACGGGAGCATCAGGTTCGAGGGCCGCGAGATCGGCAGGGCCTCGAGCGCCCTGATGCGCCAGTTCTGGGGCACGCAGATGTCAATGGTCTTCCAGGACCCGATGACATCGCTCAATCCCGTGATGCGCATCGGCAAGCAGATCACCGAATCGCTGCGCTTCCACCTCGACGTCTCGAAGGACTACGCAGACGAGACGGCGGTCGCGCTGTTGCGGTCGGTCGGCATTCCCGAAGCCGAGCGCCGTATGCGTGAGTACCCGCACCAGCTCTCCGGCGGCATGCGGCAGCGTGTGATGATCGCGATCGCGCTGGCGTGTGGTCCCAAGCTGTTGTTCGCCGACGAGCCGACGACGGCACTCGACGTCACCGTGCAGGCGCAGATCCTCGATCTGCTGCAACAGCAACAGCGCGAGCGATTCATGGCCATGGTGCTCGTCACGCACGACCTTGGTGTCGTCGCCGGCCGCACCGACGACATCGCCGTGATGTACGCGGGGCGGATCGTCGAGAAGGCGCCGACGCGCACGCTGTTCGAACAGACGCGACACCCGTACACCGAGGCACTCCTCAAATCGATCCCGAAGTTGGCGCAGCCGAGCCACACGCGGCTGGAGGCGATCTCGGGACGTCCACCCGATCTCGTGCGGCCGCCGACCGGCTGCAAGTTCGCACCGCGGTGCCC
>JBKPCL010000078.1:0-12236 GCA_046727335.1 Actinomycetota bacterium | reverse complement strand
ACGTCCATCCCTAGATGCGTGAACCCACGATGCGACACACTGGACACGGCCGGCTCCTCTCCGTATGTGGCTCCGTTCACCACATCGTGGACGACCCACGAACATGCGGCTTGCGGAGCCGGCCGTTCCATGATGAATATGAGCGCAATGGTGAGGCGATCGGGGCGTGCAGTTCGAGCCGTCCTTCTAGCGCTCGCAGCGCTCGGATATACAGCGTGCGTGGGCGTACTACTGGTCTCGTGCGTCTACGCGTTGTCCTTCGCCTACGTGGGAGCCCTTCGGAGAGCCGTTCCCTTCGTGTGCGCGGCAGCGTTGAGCGTTGCGGTCCTCGTCTACTTGCTCAGGTGGGTCACGAGGTCAGAACGTCACCGCAGACTCCCGAGCGCATAGCTGCCGATCGGCGCTCGCAAAACTCGGGCGCTGGACGCTGACGGTGCCGGGTACCGTTCATTTGATGTGGACCGTCGAGGACCACTTGCGCGACAAGTCTGAGGCGATTCGCGCGCTGTTCGAATCGTTCGAGAAGCTCGTCGGTGACTGCGGCTCGTATGAGCGAACCGTGACGAAGACTGCGATCGCCTACAAGGGATCTGTTCGAGGCTTTGCGGGAGTGACGCCGCGACGCCAGCACTTGACCGGTTTCCTTGATCTCACCCAGCAGGTCCACAAAGCGCCGTTTACCCGCGTCACGCCGTATACGAAGCGGTTGTGGGTGCATCGGTTCGTCGTGGAGGATCTCGATCAGCTCGACGCCGCGTTCGCTGCTCGGGTCGCAGAGGCGTACGCCGTCGGGCAGGGTGCGCATCGCTGAGCGAGGCAGTCGACGCGGACGCATATCTGCCGTTCGGCATTCGAACGCTGTGTCGTTCGACCGGGCCTCAAGGGGTTGCATCACCCGTCAAGAGCGCAACAAGGTCCCGGGAACCTCGTCGTCAAACATCGATCCAGCGCAAGCCTGTCGAAAGGCGCTCGATCGGCGCGCTGCGTCCGCAGGATCGCCGCGCAGCTCTCGCCAGTTGAGGTCGACCAGGGCCTCGATCTCCCACGGCTAGATCGAACAACGTTCCTTCGTCTCGTGTCGCGGCCGCGATTGGCATGACCCGTCGTTCAGCGAGTTCCACGCGACTGACGCCTGCGCGCACAGATCTGCCGCTTGCGCTCGCGCCGCGCTCGGGTCGGGCGATCTGTGCGCGCCACGGTCCGGCTGCGGTCGGCTGTCCCTCAACGAATCATCCTTCGCTCTAGGCTCAGTACGTGGTGCCGGGGGGGAGCGGTTCGACACTTCGGTTGCGCCGACGTTCGGACAGCGACTCGGTGGTCGCCTCCTCGACGGCGTTCTCTTCCCGCCTTTCTTCCTCGGCTTGGCGAAACTGTTGAGCGGCACGACCCTGACCCTGGTTGACTCGCTGTGGCAGCGATCTACGAGATCGGCGCGGTCTTCAACTACGGGCAGACCATCGGCAAGCGAATTGTGGGAACGCGGGTCGTCAACGTTGGTTCGATGCCGCTGCAACCATGGCAAGCAGTCGCCCGTTTCGCTGTGTACGGGGTGCCGTCCTTCATCCTGGTCGCGCTCGGACTGCGCCTTGGTGCCCAGGTGTGGACCCTGATTGTGATACTTCCGATCCTGCGACCACCTCGTCACCGCGGTGTGCACGACTTTGCTGCGCGCACGATCGTCGTACCGATATGACATCGCGGTTGCCCTGGCGCAGTTCTCGCGACGACACAGATCTGCTGATCGCCACGCACGGCAACCTCTTCGTCGGGCATCGTTGCTGCATGGAGCGAGAGGCGACGTGGGAAGAGCGGCACGTGCCGCCGTGGTGCTTCCCGAGGCCTGACGACTACATCGCAGCGCGGATCGCGTCGATGCGGGCGAGGATCGAAGAGATCGAGCAGCGCCTTCGCGAGAACTCGGAGAACGCGTAGCTTCCGCGGCACTATGCATGGCAGAGCGATAGTCATGCGCGTCGTGCTGCAAAGTGAGCGGCATTCGGCGAAGGCGTGACGAGGTGCGTGACGTGAACGGAGACTCGTTCGATGACGCGGCTGAGGCGGATCGCCGGGCGATCGAGCAACGGGCGGTTTGCCAGGCCGCTGCGGCCGCGTCGTGCCGAGAGCTCGAACTGCGCTCGCTCGGCGAGCAGTTCGACACGGTGCTGGACTCGGGGCTGTTCCATGTGTTCGACGATGACGACCGGGCCGGTTCGTCGACGCGCTGCGAGGGGTCGTCAGGCCGGCGGCCGCCATCACATGTTGTGTTTCAGCGATCGCCACCGACGGAGCACCGCCACACCGACCGATGTACGACGCGAGCGTTGACGGTCGGCTGGTGCACGCATGCGTTTCGGTCGCTTCATCGAGCTGGGGACTGGGCCGCTAAGCATCCATGGAGAATGGTTCGGGTCGTTGTTGCGCTTGCGTTCGGGTTCGTCGTCATGGTCGGCGGTTCGGGGCCGGCCAGCGCGCAGATCAGCGAAAACTGCAATCCCAATGGCCCGAGTGCATCAGCATCGAATCCGTCCAAGTGTCGCATCGTCCTCAGACGCTGATCACCGTCAACGGCACGGGTTTCGCGCCGAACATTCAAGTCGTACTCGACGAAAACGGCTCGATTCCCGGAGGTGACGTCATCTTCAATCACCGAGATGACCTCACAGTGACCGTCGGGGCGGACGGCACATTCCATGTCAGTGACGTCGTCGACCGCACATTTGTCGGCCTCTGCGCAGGACTCAGCCATGTGTGCCACGACGGCAAAGGTGGCAGTGTCCGACGGGTCGACTGCGCAATCGACTCATGCTTCTTGGAGGTGAGCGGCGGCTCCGACGTGTTCGGGACGGACCTGTCCTCGCTCTGGCAGTCGTAACCCTCCGCGACGCGCCAAAAGGAGTCGCACGACGTGGCGCAGCACTGCCGATCGTGCTCGCGCTACGCAAGACCGTGGTTGGCACAGTTCTCGCGCGGTCAGGGTTCGGGAGTCGGTCGCGCAACGCCGAACAGGAAACCATTGCGGATGCGTCGGATGCCGACATCCCAGCCGAGGGCGCGTATCCGCGTTTCGAGTTCGTCAGGGCTCCAGAACACCTTCACGATGTCGAACCGGGTGCCGTCGGCAAGTGTTCGCCGAGCGGCGGGTACGCCGCCGATCACGAGCGTTTCGTCGCGGTGTACGGCCCTGTCGTCCTCGTCGAGGAACCCGACGCGCCCGTCGTCGCGCACACAGCTGCGTATGAGCGTCCAGAAGCGATCGAACAGAGCAGGCGGCACGTGCGACAGCCAGTTCGAGAAGAATGCAGCGTCGTACACGCGATCGGGGACCCATTCGAAGATATCGGTCTCGACGTAGCGAATCATGCGCGCACGAGTCTGACTGCGATTGCGCGCGAGCATGCCAGGTGACGCGTCGAGCGCCGTCACCGATCGCGCGTGTCGCAGCAGTTCCCGAGTGAAGGTCCCCTCACCGCAGGCCACCTCGAGGACATCGCCCTCGGGTCGAAACTCGTCCACGAGCGCACGTATGACCGCAGGGCCGAGCGATCCGAGAGCGACTCGGTCAGGCTTCGAGGCGTCGCCGAAGTCGGGAGCGCGTCGGTCGTAGTACTCCTTCTGCGAAGCCATCAAGGCCGCCACCGGCCCGCCGTCACGTGAATCGCTCGCCACGTGCCCCTCACCCTCGCGCGACTCAATAGCCACGACAGTATGTCGGCCCTCACCGCGCCAGATCTCTGAGGACGGTGAACCCTGTGGGTCGGTGCGAGCGGAGGGATTCGAACCCTCACCCCGAGGGACCGGGACCTAAACCCGGCGCGTCTGCCAGTTCCGCCACGCTCGCGACGATCGCGACGTTATCGTCCCGCCGGTGAGGCGCTGGCAGCTCCTGGCGATCTTCGCGCTCGCGCTCGGCGTGCGCGTTGTCTACATCGTCGTGGCGATGCGCCACTACGCGCCGAACAGCGACGCGCTCAATTACTTCGCCCTCGCCCGCCGGCTCGCACACGGTCACGGCTTCGCCGACACCATTCCGTTCGGCCTCGTGCACTCAACGGCCGAACGGCCGCCGCTCTTTCCGGCGCTGTTGAACATGCCCTTCGCCGTGTTCGGAGCCCACGTCGGCGTGGCGCAGGGAACGAACGTCATCATCGGCGCCGGTGTCGCCCTGATCGCCGCTCTCCTCGCGGACGACATTGCCGGACCGAGAGCCGGAGTCGCGGCAGGTGTCGTCGTCGCGCTCTACCCGCCACTGATCGCGAACGATGTCACGGTGCTCAGCGACTCGCTGTCGGTCTTGCTCACGCTCGTTACATGTTGGCTGCTGGTTCGGGGCCGGACGCTGCTTGCCGCGGGGACCACAGGCCTCTTGCTGCTCGACCGGGCAAGCGCACAGTTGCTCGTTGTCGCGCTCTTGGCGTGGGTGTGGTGGCGGTTCGGATGGCATCACGCGCTGCGTTTCGGTGCCGTCGCCTTGGTCGTCGTCGCACCTTGGGTCGTTCGGAATTGGGTCCAGGTCGGCGGGCCGGTGCTCGTCACGACCAACGGCTTCAACCTGAACGCCCAGTACGGTCCCGAGGCGCGCGCCGACCATGACTTCGTTGACGCGTACAACGATCCCCGCCTCACCAAGCTCGTGGTCGGCGCGGCCAACGAGGTCGACCTCGACAATGCGTTGCGGGCGCGCGCGACACGATCGCTGCGCGCTCACCCCACGACTCTTGCAAGTGTCGTCGGACGGAACTCGCTGTCGTGGTGGGAACTGTCACCCGGTCGGAACACCGGGCCGGAACGTCTCGACGGACGCAATCTCACGGTGCGTCGATGGACGTTGCCCTTGTTCTATCTCGTCACGGCGGTCGGCCTCGGCGCGCTCGTGTTCGCGCGTCGCTCCGCGCCGGCGCAATTGCTGCTGATCGTCGCGGGCTACTTCACGGTCGCCAGTCTCGTCAGCGTTGCCGCGCCGCGGCTGCGAGCGCCGCTCGACGCCGCGGCGGCGATCGGCTGTGGCGTCGCGATCGCTTGGCTCCTGGAGCGGCGAACCCTCGTGTCCGTCACCAACCCAGCACTGCGGCCCGCCCGGTTGCTGCTCGTGCTCGGCGCGTGTGCGGGTCTGCTCGTCACGCTGAGCATCGTTGGCGTGCTCTGGCGCGACCATGCTCGTCACGACGCGCGCGCTGCCGTGCTCGCGGCGATCTCGCGCGACGGCACCGTCGATTCCATGCGTTTCGACAGCAGTGAGGCGAGGAATCGGCTTCCCGTGATCGCTCGTGCCGACGTCAGTCGTCTGCGAGATTTGTCGACACAGCTCCTCGACGCCGAACCCAAGTTGACGGGGCGCATCCGTGACGAGGTTCGTACGAGCGGGGTCGCGACACGGACGGCGCTGCGTGCGGTGGATGCGCTCGGCCTGTTGAGCGCAGCCGAGGCGATCGAGGCCGATCGCATCGGACAACCAGCCTCGCTCGCTCACGTGCGACTGCGGTATGACGACGTTCGTCAGCACGACCCCTCGTTCCCGTCGTGGTCGGCCGTCATGTCCGGCGAGACGACGGGTGCGGCACAACGCGCGATTGAACACCTCCGTCTCGCGCTCGAGGCTCGGTCGTGACGCAGCTCCGCCCAGCGACCCACGATCGTGTGCAGCCGTCCGACGCGAAGACGACGCCGCCAACCCGCGGTGCCTGGTATCGAGTCGTCGTGGTCGGAGGCATTCTCGCCGGCGTCGGTCTCCGCATTGCACTGCTGCGAGGACGAACGGGTGTGTTGGACTCCGACGCTGCCGTTGTCGGCTTGATGGCTCGCAACATCCTGCATCACCACGACTTCACTGCGTTCTACTGGGGCCAGAACTACGGCGGCTCACTGACCGCAATCGTCATGGCCGGTGTCTTCGCCGTCTTCGGAGACTCGACGGCAACGCTCTATTCGGTCCCGCTCGTGATGAGCGCGGTCGCGTCACTCTTGGTGTGGCGTCTCGGTCGGCGCACGATCGGCGAACCGGGAGCGACGATCGCCGCGCTCGCATTCTGGATGTGGCCCACGACCTACGTGTGGCTCTCGATCAGGGAGAAGGGCTTCTACTGGTCGTGCCTAATTCTCGGCCTCGCCTTCCTTCTCGCCGTCCTGCGCGTCATCGACCGACCGCGCTCGTGGGCCGGCTGGATCGCGCTCGGCTTCGTCGGCGGCCTCGGCTGGTGGACGAGTCCGCAGATCCTGTACTTCGTCGTGCCCGGTCTGCTCTGGCTCGTCATCAAAATCCGAACGGAGGCGTGGCGGCTCGTTGTCGCGCTACCCGCGGCGCTGATCGGCTCGTTCCCGTGGTTCGCGTGGAACCTCAACAACCACTGGAACGCGCTCGTCCCGCGCTCGCATCAATTCGACAAGGGCTACTTCGGCAACATCTGGCTTCTGTTCCGTGAGGGCTTGCCGGTCGCGCTCGGCCTGAACTCCGTCGGATGGATCGTGCCCGTGCTGTTTCCGATCCTGTACGTCGCGCTCCTCGTGCTCGGCGCGATAGGTGTCGCGCTGCGCCGCGACCGCCCCTGGTTACTCATCTTGGTCGTCGTCCTCTTCCCATTGTTGTGGGGCGCGTTTCCCGTCTCGGGCGTCATCGGCGAGGGTCGGTACGTCATGTTCATCCTGCCGGCGCTCGCGCTGTTGCTGATGTTCGCGGCACGTTCTGCCGTCGTGCAGGTGCTGCTGCTCCTTGGCGCGTTCGCGGTGTCGGTCGACGGCGTACACCGCATCGCATGCTGCACTGCTTCGCTCGCGCCCGACGTGTCCATGCCGAATGACACGAAGCCGTTGATCTCGGCGCTGGATCGCCACCACGTGCGGCATTTCGACGGTGACTACTGGATCGTGTACCGCGTCGCGTTCGAGACGCACGAGCGCATCACCGGCTCGCCTCGGAGTTTCAAGCGCTGGCCTCCCTACGACCGAGCGGTCGCGGCCGACCCGACGACGACCGCGGTGTTCGTCGCGACGTCGCGACTCGGAGAGACATACCGGCTCGGTCTTGTTCGCCTCGGCGTGGCGTTCCGCCGCTACCGAGCCGGCAACTTCGTCGTGTACCAGCCCGCTCGCCACGTCGACTTCGAGCACGTGCTCGGCGCCGGCGCCGCGCCCTGACGATCTCAGACTGCCGGGCGCTACGCTGCGCCGATCGGAGGAGGTTTTGATGGGTAAGCAGATTCCGATCGTCGATTACCTCGTGCTCGACGACGGCGCGCCACACCTCGTCGCGTGGGAGTCGGTCGATTCGGGCGCGCTGTATTTCGACCGCCGCAACGCTGATGCGAAGGGCGGTGGGACCGAATTCCGCCGCCGCCAGCTCGGAACGACCGGCCAGGTGCGCTCGTTCACCATCGTGCATCGCACGGTTCCCGGCGTCCCGGCGCCCTACGTCTCTGCGCTCGTGGATCTCGACGGCGGCGGCGCGGTGAAGGCGAATCTCGTGAATGTTCCACCCGATCCCGAACACGTCCGGCTCGGCATGCCCGTGCGGTTGACGACGTTCGCGGCCGGCACCGACGACGACGGCACCGAGGCGATCGCGTTCGCCTTCGAGCCGCAGAGCACGTGAAAGGACGACCGATGAGCGGCGACAACGTGTGGATCCTCGGCACCTATATGACCAAGTTCGGTCGTCACACCGACAAGGACTTGATCGACCTCGCGAGCGAAGCCGCGATGGGCGCGCTGCGTGACGGTGGCGTGACGATCCAGGACATGGACGTGCTCGCCGCCGGTTCCTTGTTCAACGCGCAGGCCGGCGTCGGTCAGCAACTCCAGAAGCAGATCGGCCAGACCGGCATTCCCGTCTACAACGTCGCGAACGCGTGCGCGACCGGCGCGACCGCGCTCCGCACCGTCCTGCTCTCGATCAAGGCCGGCGAAGCCGACATGGGCCTCGCGGTCGGCGTCGAGCAGATGGGCAAGGGCGGCCTGCTGGGCGCGGGCGGCAAGGGCGAGCGCGGTCGCAAGGTGTACGAGCCGAGCGGACGCTACGGGTCGGTCATGCAGGTCGAAGGCCTGATCGGCACCGGTCTCATGCCGGGCGTGTTCGCGCAGGCCGGCATGGAGTACGCGTACGAGCACGGCGGCGTCGACTTCGAACAGTTCGCCAAGGTCGCCGAGAAGAATCACGCGCACTCGACGCTCAACCCGCTCGCGCACTATCAGAAGCAGTTCACGCTCGACGAAGTCATGTCGGCCGAGATGATGTCGTACCCGAACACGCTGCTGATGTGCTGCCCGAACACCGATGGCAGCGCAGCAGTCGTGCTCGTCTCCGAGGAGAAGCTCCGCACGTTATCGAAGGAGCAGCAGGACCGCGCCATCAAGGTCTCGGCCTCGGTGTTGACGACCGACCCTTGGACCGAGCGCGCGCAAGTTCAGCCGGACGTCAACACGCTGACGCGCAACGCTGCCAAGCAGGCGTACGAGAACTCAGGCGTGGACCCGCAAGATCTCGACCTCGTGGAATTGCACGATTGCTTCGCGACCGCGGAGCTCGTCCACTACGACAACTTGATGTTGTGCGCACCGGGTGAGGCGGGCAAGTTCATCGACGAGCGCGGTCCCTGGCGTGACGGCACGACGCCGGTCAACGTCTCCGGCGGGTTGATCTCGAAAGGCCATCCCATCGGTGCGACGGGTATCGCCAACGTGTTCGAGGTCGCGACGCACCTACGCGGTGAAGCCGGCGATCGGCAGATCGAGGACGCCAAGGTGGGCCTGACGCACGTCATCGGTCTCGGCTCGGCGTGCGCGGTGCATGTGCTCGAGAAGGCTGCCGTCTAACGCGTGAAGGTCGCCTATGTGGTGCCGCGGTACGGACTCGAGGTCCTCGGCGGCGCCGAATACGCGTGCCGGATGCTGGCGGAGCGCCTCGTCGCGCTCGCCGGTTTGGAGGTGCACGTCTTCACGACCTGCGCCGTGGATGCGCAGAGCTGGGCGAATCACGATGCCGCGGGCGACGAGGAGCTCAACGGCGTCAGCGTGCATCGCTACTCGTCGATTGCGGGGCGGTCGTCGGACTTCCACGAGTTCGCGTCGGAGCTGCTGTCGCGTCCTCAGGCCGCGACACCTGCGGAGTGTGAGATGTTCATCGAGCTCCAAGGCCCCGTGTGTCCGGACGCCGTCGACGCGGCCGTCGATTCGGACGCCGACCTCCTGATCTTCTACCCGTACCTGTACTACCCGACCGCGCGCGGAGTGCCCCGAGCCGGTGCACGCGCGGTGATGCATCCGGCCGCGCACGACGAGCCGGCGGTGCGGCTTCCGATGTTCCGCGATGTCTTCGCGCGCGTCCGTGGGCTCGTCTTCCACACGACCGCCGAACGCGCGCTCGCCGAGCAGCTCTTCGACCTTCGTCGCACGCCGAAGATCGTGCTCGGCCTGGGCGTCGACGAGCATGAGCGTCCGAGGGAGGACGTTGGTCGCGCGGAGATCGGCCTCGGCGACGAACCGTTGGTCCTCTACGTCGGACGGCTCGAGGACGGCAAAGGCACGACGGCGCTCGCCGACATGTTCGCGGCCTACAAGCGCGACCACCCGGGACCGTTGAAGCTCGTGCTCGCCGGCCCGGTGACGCAGGCGCCGCCGCCGCACTCCGACATCATCGTGCCCGGCGTGGTCTCCGATAAGGCGAAGCGCTCATTGATGGCGCACTGTCTCGCCTTCGTCCAGCCGTCCATGCACGAGGCCTTCTCGCTCGTGCTTGTCGAAGCGTGGATGGAGGGCGCGCCGGCAATCGTCAACGGCCATTGCGGTCCGCTTCGAGAGCACTGCCAGCGATCCGGTGGGGGAGTGTGGTTCGATGACGGCGCGTCGTTCGCGCAACAGCTCGACCGCGTCGCCGCCGACGAAGCGTTGCGCAAGGAGCTCGGCCAGCGCGGGCAGGACTACGTGCGCCGCAACTTCGCGTGGCCGCAGCTGATCGACCGATACGCGGAGTTCCTGACCGGCATCGCGAGCTCTACCAAGGGCCCGCGGCGAGGTCGTCTTCGAAGATCTCGCGATCTTCGAGGTCCTTGATCTCGCTGCCGGCTGCCTCACCGCGTCGGCGCCAGTCTGCTGCGCTGTCGTCGCCTTCGAGCGCGAGCGCCCGAGCCATCGCCTCGCATGCGTAGGCGAGGTCGAAGTCGTCGAGGCCCTCGTGTTCAGAGATCTCCCAGCACCGCCGCGCGTGCGCGAGCGCGTTCGGGCCATCACGCAGCACCGCGTACACGTGCGAGATGAGCCATTCGCCGCGCTGCTCGTTGACGGCGTCGCCGCCATGCAACCAATGCCACAGCGACGCATACGCGGCCGCGACCATCTCTCTGTCCTCCGCGGGCGTGCGACTCGGCGTGCCGAGCAACTCCCACGTGCGACCATTCGCAGCCTTGCCGAAATCGCGGTGACGCTCGCCGGCATCAGCATCCACGGACGTATCTTGTGAGCGCGCTCAGATCGCGGTCCACCCGCCGTCGACACAGAGCACTTGGCCGGTCATGAAGCTGCTCGCCGGACTGGCCAAGAACAGCAGCGCGCCGTCCAGCTCGCCTTCTTCACCGCCGCGCCCCATCGGCGTCCGTTGCCGCATCCATCGTTCGGCTCGCTCGTCGCCGAACAGCAGGCCTTCGGTCATCTCGCTCCGGAACCAGCCGGGCGCCAGACAGTTGACGCGCACGCCTTGCCGGGCCCATTGGGCCGCGAGCTCGCGCGTCAAGTTGACCAAGCCGCCCTTGGACGCCGCATAGCCCGCTTCCGGAATCTGACCGACACCGACCGTGCCCCAGATCGACGCAACGTTCACGATCGTGCCGCCGTGTTCACCCGCGACCATTGCGCGCGCGCATTCGCGGGCAACCACGAACGGCGCCACGAGATTGACGCGTACCGTGCCGGCGAATTTGTCGGTCGTCTCGTCGAACGCCGGCGTCGGATTGCTGACGCCCGCATTGTTCACGAGGACGTCGACCCGTCCGTAGTGCGCGAGCGTGGCCGCGACGAGCGCTTCTGGCGCGCCGTCCTCGGACAGGTCACACGCCACGGGCAAGGCGTCGCGCAAGCCGGACGCCAGCTCCTCGAGCCGTTGCCGGCGCCGGGCTGCGAGCACCACCCGAGCGCCTGCGGCGTCGAGCACGCGTGCGAAGCGCGCGCCGAGACCCGCGCTCGCGCCGGTCACCAACGCGACGTTGTCATCGAGGCGAAAGGAGGCGATCGGGTCGAGCACGGCCGTCGAATCTACCGATATCGTCGGCGCATGCTCTTTGGCTTCACGTTCGTCGCTCTGGGGCTCGCGAGCATCGTGCTCGGCATCTACACCGTCGTCGATGCGAGCAAGTATCCCGACGAGGCATTCCGCCGTACCGGGAGCTCGAAGACGACGTGGCAAGTCGTGCCGATCCTGCTCGTGTTCTTCTGCGGCATTGGCGCGTTCATCATGGGACTCGTGTGGCTGACGTCGAAGAAGCAGGCAGTCGAAGCTGCCGCGGCCAACCTCGGCTACGGATACGGACAGCCATACGGTGGACCACCCGTTGCCCCACCCGGGTGGACGCCACCGCCGATGCCGTCGCAAGCGCCGCCGCCTCCTCCACCACCTCCGCCTCCGCCTCCGCCGGAGTCACCTCCGCCCGCGCCACCGTCATCGCAGTAGCGTCTCGCCATGACAACCGACGAGCTGCGCCCGTTCCGCGTCGAAGTTCCCGACACAGTCCTCGACGACCTACGCGAGCGGCTCGCACGCACCCGGTGGCCTGACCAGATTCCCGAATCCGGCTGGGACTACGGCACCGACCTCGGTTACCTACAGGAACTCTGCGATCACTGGCGCGTGAAGTTCGACTGGCGCGCACAAGAGGACCGCTTCAACCGCTGGCCGCATTTCCTCACCGAGATCGACGGTCAGAACATCCACTTCATCCACGCGCGCTCACCTGAGCCGGACGCGCTGCCACTCATCATCACGCACGGATGGCCGGGCTCGGTTTCGGAGTTCCTCGACATCATCGAACCGTTACGCGATCCGCGCGCCCACGGCGGCGATCCCGCCGACGCGTTCCATGTCGTCGCGCCGTCGCTGCCCGGCTACGGCTGGTCGGGCCCGACGACCGCACCGGGCTGGGACGCCCAACGCGTCGCCGACGCCTGGAAGACACTCATGGCGCGGCTCGGCTACGACCGCTACGGCGCGCAGGGCGGCGACTGGGGCGCGATGGTGTCAGCGCGCCTCGCCGCGATCGACG
>JBKPCL010000077.1:0-7374 GCA_046727335.1 Actinomycetota bacterium | reverse complement strand
CAGATCCCGCTGATGGGTGGGCATCTGGACGTGGAAGTGAGCGGCGAGGTCGTGCGCACGCTGCAGGTCCCCGAAGGCCTCACGATCGTGTCCGACCCGCGCCTGGCCACCCGCTGACTTTGGTCTGGCGCGAACACGGTCGTTTACGACCGCGGTCGCGCCAAACACGAGAGGGACAGGGCGAAGTCGCCGGCGGGGTCGGTCCACCACTGTTCGAGGTGCAGACCGGCCGCGCCGAGCTCGGCCTCGACGCCTTCGCGACGGAACTTGGCGCTGACCTCGGTGCGCATCTCCTCGCCGTCGGCGAAACCCACGTCGAGACCGAGCGCGTCCACATGGACGACCTGGTCGGCGCGCGACCGCAGGCGCATCTCGATCCAATCGTTGGCGACGTCGTAGATCGCGACGTGATCGAACGCGTCGACGTCGAAGTCGGCGCCGAGCTCGCGGTTCATCACGCGCAGGACGTTCTTGTTGAACGCCTCCGTCACGCCCTGCGCGTCGTTGTACGCGGCCTTCAACCGCGCAGTGTCCTTCACGAGATCGGTACCGAGCAGGAAGTGGTCGCCCGCCTCGAGGCTGCGCGCGATGGCGGCGAGGAACCGCCGGCGTGCCTCCGGGAGGAGATTGCCGATCGTGCCACCGAGGAAGACGACCAACCGTCGGCCGTCGTGCGGTAACAGGTCCAGGTCGGTGTCGAAGTCGCCGACGACGGGTTCGACCTCCACCCCCGGATAGTCGGCTTGGATCGCACCCGCGGCGTCATGGAGCGTCTGTTTGCTGACGTCGAACGGCGCGAAGCGCCGCAGCGTTCCTTCGCTGCGAAGCGCGTCGAGTAGCGCGCGCGTCTTCTCGCTGGATCCCGATCCGAGCTCCACCAGCGTCTCGGCGCGCGTCAGCCGGGCGATGTCGCCGGCATGGGCCGCCAAGATCGCTCGTTCGGCGCGGGTCGGGTAGTACTCCGGAAGGCGCGTGATTTCGTCGAACAGCTGTGAGCCGCGATCGTCGTAGAACCACTTCGGCGGAATGTCCTTCGGTGTGGATGTGAGCCCTCGCCGGGCATCCTCTTCCAGCGAGCTCACGCGTCATCCTCCGCCAGCCGGACACCGCCGTACATCCAACGGCTCGCCGGTGGGAAGAAGTTCCGGTACGTCACGCGCGTGTGGCCCGGCGGGGTCACCGCGGCGCCGCCGCGCAACACCATCTGACCGGACATGAACTTGCCGTTGTATTCACCGACGGCACCCACCGGTGGATGGAAGCGCGGATACGGCAGGTACGCGCTCGCCGTCCACTGCCACGCGACGTCGTCGACCTGACGCAATCGCGGCGCGACGCTCGACGTCATCGCACATTCCCACTCGAATTCTGTCGGCAGCCGTCTGCCGGCCCAGCGCGCGTACGCGTCTGCCTCGTAGTGGCTGACGTGCACAACGGGTTCGTCCGGGTCGAGGGGACGGCGCCCTTGCAGCGTGAACACCGTCCAGCCATCGCTGCAGTCGTCGCGCCAGTACAGCGGGGCCGTCCATCCCTGTTCTTGCACCGCGTACCAGCCGTCGGACAGCCACAGCTCGGCGCGCTGGTAGCCGTCGTCGTGGATGAAGTCGAGCCATTCGCGCGCGGTTACCAAGCGATCCCCGATGCGGAACCCTTCGACGTTCTCGACATGGCGAGGAGTCTCGTTGTCGAAGCTGAAGCCGTCGCCGTTGTGTCCGATCTCGACGAGGCCTCCGTCGACGTGCACCATCGTGAGTTGTCCCGGCAACCACACGGGAGTCGAATCCGACACGTAGACGGGATCGATCGAGTTGCATGACAGGACATGCTTGATGTCCATCAACAGCAGCTCTTGATGCTGCTGCTCATGGTGCAAGCCGAGCTCGATGAGGTCGACCTCGACGTCGCCGACTCGGTCGATGAGCCGGTGCATCGCATCGTCGACGTGTTGGCGGTAGCGGGCGATTTCGGCCACCGACGGCCGTGACAAGAGGCCGCGCTGCGGACGCGGATACCGCGGACCGACGGCTTCGTAGTACGAGTTGAAGAGGTACGCGTACGCCGGATCGAACAGGTCGTACTCCGGCAACGACGGTGTGAGAAGAAAGGTCTCGAAGAACCAGGTGGTGTGTGCCCGGTGCCACTTTGTCGGGCTCACGTCGGGCATCGACTGGACGACTTGGTCCTCGGCGGACAGGGGAGCGGCGAGAGCTTCAGTGTGAGCGCGCACCTCGCGGTAGCGCTCGTGCAGCGTCTCGCGGTCGACGACGGCAGCGAGCGCGGTCACAGGTCCAACAACCCGAAGCAGGCCGCCACCCAGGCGTGGTTGCGGACAGGAGCGATCCACTCGACAACGGACAGCATCGCAGCCCCTTTCGCTGGTGTTCCCCCAGGGTACGGGCAACGTCGTGCCCCGGTTCACCCATCCCGTACACGTGAACTTTTCGAGCCCCTGCTATGAGTTCCGATTCGCGTCGATCGACGAGTGGAGGGCTCGGTGGATCGCATCGGGTGTCAGTGTCCCGACCAGCCGTTCGCCGTCGAGCACCGCCACCCATCCTTCGCTCGTGAGCAGCGCTCGGTCCATCGCTGTTTCCAGCGAGTCATGGACGTCGACCCAGGCCTCGACTCGTACCGTCTTGGCGCCGACGTCGATGCCCGGCGGCTGACTGTCGACCGCATCCTCAGCGCGCAGACGACCACAAAGCGTCCCGCCGTCATCGACAACGGGCAGTGACGGCGCGTCGACCTTCGCAAATACCTCCCGGGCCTTCGCCAACGAATCATCGGGCGCAAGCATCGCCGGATGTTCGAGTTGGCCGGCGTCGATCGCCGTGACCTTCAGCCGTTTGAGCGCGCGATCTCCGCCGACGAACGATGTGACGAAATCGGTCGCGGGATGGCCGAGGAGCTCGGCGGGCGAGTCGTACTGCTCGAGGACGCCGCCGACGTTCAACAGGGCGATGCGATCACCGAGCTTCACTGCTTCGTCGATGTCGTGTGTGACGAACACCACAGTCTTCCGCAGCTCGGATTGCAGGCGATGGAACTCGTCCTGCAATCGCGAGCGCGTCACCGGATCGATGGCGCCGAACGGCTCGTCCATCAACAGCACGGGCGGATCGGCGGCAAGCGCACGTGCCACGCCGACGCGTTGCCGTTGGCCGCCGGACAACTCACTCGGGTACTCGTCCCGGTACTGGTTCGGGTCGAGGCCGACGAGATCCATCAACTCGTCGACGCGCGTGCTCACTCGCGCGCGGTCCCAGCCCAGCAAACGCGGGACCGTTCCGATGTTGTGCGCGATCGTCAGGTGCGGGAACAACCCGACTTGCTGAATGACATAGCCGATGCCCCGTCGCAGTTGCACCGGGTCGGTGTGAGCGATATCGGCGCCGTCGAGCAAGATCCTTCCGCTCGTCGGCTCGATGAGGCGATTGATCATGCGGAGGATCGTCGTCTTGCCGCATCCCGAAGGCCCGACGAGGATCGTGACCTCGCCGTCAGACACGTCGAGCGTGAGGTCCCGGACCGCGATGGTGCCGTTCGGGTATTGCTTGCGCACGGATTCGAGGCGGATCAACCGGCACCTTCCGGCGGACGGCCGTACAATCCTCCGACTTCGGGGTCGGGAGGCGAGACGTGCTCGCAGCCTATGACGGTCACGCGTGGGTCGACTGGAGTTGGGTCGCGGATCACCGTGCGGAGATCCTGTCGCGTCTGCAGCAGCACGCAGTGTTGACCGGCTGGGCGATCTTGTTGGGCCTGTTGATCGCAATGCCGTTGGCGTTCGCATCGGTTGCCCATCGCCGCTTCTACGGCACCGTGCTCATCACGACCGGAGTGCTGTACACGATCCCGTCTCTCGCGGCGTTCTCGTTCTTGTTGCCGTTCACGAAGCTCTCCCAATGGACAGCGATCATTCCGCTCGCGACGTACAGCTTGCTGATCCTCGTCCGCAACGTCGTGACCGGTTTGCAGCAAGTGCCTGAGGAGGTGCAGGACGCCGCGGTAGGTCTCGGCTATTCACCGGCAGCGAAGCTCTTTCGAGTCGACCTGCCGCTGGCGATCCCGACGATCTTCGCCGGCTTTCGCATCGCACTGGTGACGGTCATCGGGCTCATTCCCGTCGCCGCGCTGATCGGGCAGGGCGGTCTCGGCCAGTTGATGATCGACGGTTTCCAGCGGGACTTCTACACGCCGTTGACAGTCGCAGTCGTGTTGGTCGTTGCGTTCGCGGTCGCGTGTGACGCCGCCCTCCTCGGCGTGCAAAAGCTGCTGACCCCATGGACGCGTCGAGGTATCGGTACGTGAACTACTTCGGGAACGTCTGGAGCTGGCTGACGGATCCGGCGAACTGGCAGGGCCAGGATGGTGTGCCGCATCGCATGCTGCAGCACATCCAGATTTCAGTGGTGTGCCTGGTGGTCGCCGTGCTCATTGCGGTGCCGATCGGTCTGGTCCTCGGGCATTTCCGCCGCGGCGGCTTCGTGGCAGTCAACGTCGCGAACCTGGGCCGGGCGATCCCAGCACTGTCGATCCTGCTCATCGCCGTGCTGATCTTCGGTATCGGATCTCCGCCGCGAGTACTCACGACGATCGGTGTGGTGTCATACCCCGCATTCCTTGCATTGGTCGCGCTCGCCATTCCACCCGTCCTCACGAACACGTATGTGGGCGTGGCCGAGATCGACGCGGACGTTCGCGACGCGGCACGCGGCATGGGTATGAACAACCGACAAGTGTTGGCACGAGTGGAGCTCCCGCTCGCGGGACCGGTCATCATGGCGGGCATCCAGACGAGTGCCGTCGCAGTGATCGCGACGGCGACACTGCTCGCGTACCCGGGCGGTGGTGGACTCGGGCGCTTCATCATCGACGGCTACGCGATCAGTTACACCGATCCCCGAGTGTTTGCCGGCGCGTTGTTCGTCGCGCTTCTGGCTATCGTCTTCGAGCTCGTGCTCGGTGGACTCGAACGCCTCCTCGTGCCGCGCGCGCTTCGGCGCGCAGCGCCTGTCGTGCCGGACGAGCGCGTGCGTATGGCCGCGTGACGCGCTGAAGGATCGCAGGTAAGCCAGCCGACGGAAGGATCGAACCATGAAGAACGTCAGACGGCGCCCGACCGGGCGCGCAGTGGGGCTGCTGATGCTCGCGATCGTGCTGATCGCGGCCGGGTGCGGCAGCAGCAGCAAGAAATCAACGCCACAAGGCAGTAGTGGTGCCCGACCCGATTCGCTGTTCGCCTTCGGAGGACCGCCGGAGTGTCTCGAGCGCCCGCTGTGCCTCGGCACCACGGAGCAGAAGCTCTATGGCCTGAAGTTCAAAGAGGTCAAGAAGCTCGATCCCGGTGGTCCCATCACGACGAAGGCGCTCGAGGACGGGACCATCCAAGTCGGCCTGCTCTTCACGGGGAGCAGTGTCATCAAGCCCGACTTCGTCTTGCTCAAGGATGACAAGGGTCTGCAGCCGGCCGACAATCCGACTGCCGTCATCAAGAGCGCGAAGGCGACGCCCGCCGTCACGAAGGTCATCGACGACGTCAACGCCAAGCTGACGACGGACGAGTACAACAAGATGGCGCTGGCCGTGTTCAACGACAAGCTCGACCCGAAGGACGTCGCGGCGAAGTTCCTCAAGGACAACGGCCTCGACACCAAGGGCACGAGTGGGAACGGCACCAAGCTCACCGTCGGGTCGAAGGACTTCGCGGGCGCGCAGCTGTTGAGTCAGGCGTACGGTCAGGCGCTGGCCGCGAACGGATTCAACATCAGCTACAAGGACAACATCGGGACGACCGAAGTCGTGTACCCGCTGCTCAAGAGCGGCGAGATCGACTTGTACGGCGAATACCAGGGGACGTTCCTGACGTACTTGAAGGGAACGCCGACTTCGGATCGCCAGACGACGTACCAGATGTTGCAGCAGAAGCTGCAAGGGACGGGCATCCAAGCGACGACGCCGGCGACGGCAGTCGACGTCAACGGCTTCTACGTGACGAAGAAGACGGCCGACAAGTACAACCTCGTCAACATCTCAGATCTCACGAAGAGCAGCTGATCCGAGATTCGAGTGAGCCGAGCGCGGCTACCAGCCGCGCTCGATCCACTCGTCGAGGTGCGGACGCTCGGTGCCGATCGTCGTGTCGAGGCCGTGGCCCGGAAGCACGAGCGTGTCGCCCGGTAGCGGGAACAGGCGGCGGTCGACCGACTGGATGATCGTGTCGAAGTCGCCGCCGGGGAAACTCGTGTTGCCGACGCCGCCCGGGAACAGCGTGTCGCCGCTGAACAGCACCGGATGCCCTTCGAGCAGGAAGCACGTCGAGCCCCGCGTGTGGCCGGGCGTGTGGATCGTCTGGAGGCGGAGGTCGCCGACTTGGATCACGTCCTCGTCGGGGATGACAAAGTCGTATGCGGGGAGCATCGCGGCGTCCTCGGCAGCGATGCCGACATCGATGCCGGCGTCCCGCATCTGGGTGACGGCTTGGATGTGATCGAAGTGGCCGTGCGTGGTCAGCACACGCCGGACGCCGGTGGCCCGACTGACGTCGAGGAGCAGGTCGTGCTCGTTGGCGGCGTCGACGATGACGGCCTCACCGGTCGACTTGCAGCGCAGCACGAACACATTGTTCTCGTACGGCCCGACGACGATCTTGTCGATCCGCACGTCCGAGGCGTCGTAATGCGCAGGCCTCGCCATGAGCCGAGGGTACCAACGCCCCAACTTGCGTCAGATCGCCACATGACGTGTGCACAACTGACGCCGGTTCGGCGTTGGAAAGCTGACTGGTCGGTCAAGTAGCGTCGGCGCGTCATGGACTTCCGCGATTCCCCGGCCGAGGCGGCGTTTCGGGCCGAGGTGCGCGCCTGGCTCTCGGAGCACCTGACCGGCGAATTCGCGGCGCTCGGCTCGATCGGCGGCCCCGCGGACGAGGCGGGCTGGGACGTCCGCCTCGAGTGGGAGAAGGTGCTCGGCCGCGACCGCTGGGTCGGTCTCTCGTGGCCCCGCGAGTACGGCGGACGGCAGGCCGACCTCGCGCAGCAGATCATCTTCAACGAGGAGTACGCGCGGGCGAACGCGCCGGCACGCATCTCGTTCTTCGGCGAGGGACTGTTCGCACCGACGCTGATCCAGTTCGGCACCGACGAGCAGAAGCGACGGTTCCTGCCGAAGATCCAGGCAGTCGAGGAACTGTGGTGCCAGGGCTTCTCGGAGCCGAACGCGGGCAGCGACCTTGCCAACATCCAGACCCGCGCCACGCTCGACGGCGACGAGTGGGTCATCACCGGTCAGAAGGTGTGGACGACGCTCGCGCACCGCGCCGACTGGTGCTTCGTCGTGTGCCGCACCGACCCTGGCTCTCAAAGCCATCACGGC
>JBKPCL010000076.1:0-7665 GCA_046727335.1 Actinomycetota bacterium | reverse complement strand
GGAAATGCAACCGCGGATCCACGTGATCGTCCTTGCCGTGCGCGACCTCGAGGCCGCACTCACCTTCTACCGCGACGGCCTCGGGCTGGACACGCCAGGCGTCATCGGCACCGAGTTCGAGGGTGACGACGTGCACCCCGCCGGCGCGATTGCGATGTTCCAGCTTCACGGGGGCGTCACCCTCGCCTTGTACCCGCGCTCGGAACTCGCGAAGGACGCGAACGTTCCGCCGGCATCGCCAGCGTCCGGCAACTTCAGTATCGGGCACGCCGTCCCATCGAAGGCCGACGTCGACGCACTGCTCACGCAAGCCGAGCGCGCCGGCGCGGTGCTGACCGCCAAGGCCCATGATCGCCCGTGGGGGATCTACTCCGGCTACTTCCAAGACCTCGACGGACACTTGTGGGAGATCATGTGGAACCCACAACTCGAAACCGACGGCCCGGCCTCGGATCGGGGCGTGGCTTGATGCCGACGTGCCGCACCGTCGAGCAGCGGTACTCGCGTCGGCGACCACGTTCCGAAGTGAGCAGTTCGTGACGAGAACTCTCAACCTGTTAGAGCCAGTCAACCTGCTTGGCGAGTTGTGCCGCGACCGCGAGGGAGCGCTCGACAACGGGAAGCGGGTCGTGGTGCCAGACCGCCTCGTATGTCAGTGTTGCCGCCGGCTCGACGAGCTCCACGAGCGTGACGCCCCGCGGCAGCTGTTCTGCGAGCGACGCATTGATCAGGGCGACACCGCGGCCGCGCGCCAGGTTTCCCCACACCGTGTTGCCAGTCGCGCGCTCGTCGAGTTTCGGCTCGAACCCGGCCACCCGGCAGGTGCCCACGACCGCGTCGTAGAAGCCCGGAGCCATGTCGCGCGGCCACACCTCGAAGGACCGGTCGGCGAGGGTGGACAGCTTGACGTGCCGGCGCCGCGCGAGTGGGTCATTCGTGCTGAGCGCAACGCGAAGTCGCTCGCGTCGCAGTGGCTGGCAGCGCAGCGCCCTCGGATACGACGTCATCGGCGCAAGCGCCAGGTCGTAACGGTCATCCAGCAGAAGTCCTGCAATGTCCGCACCGAAGACCTCTCGCGCTTCGACCTTGATCTGCGGATAGGCATCATTCAGGCGTGCGAGCAGCGTGGGCGTCGTCTCCCATGCTGTCGTGAGTGTGTAGGCGAGGCGCAGTGTCCCGGCTTCGCCGCGTGCTGCTGCCTTGACCCGCCGGGCGGCCCGATCGGCAGCTGCAAGCACTCGACGACAGTCCGCGAGGAACACGGTGCCCTCTGCGGTGAGCTCTACATGCCGCGTCGTTCGTCGAAGCAGCGTGACACCGAGCGAACGCTCGAGGGCCTTGATGTGCTGGCTGACGGCCTGCTGAGCGAGATGAAGGTCCTCCGCGGCGCGCGTGAAGCTCTGTCGCTCGGCAACCACGGCGAACGTGCGCAAGTGTCGGAGCTCGAGATCCGAGTCCACCGTCACGGCGCGGACTCTACGGTTGGTGCCCTCGAGCGACAAGGAGCGCTTGTCACCGAACAACAAACCACGCTTGGTGTGCAAGGTGTTCGGCCATACCGTCCCGACTATCACATCGAGTCGGGAGAACCGCAGTGACTACTGAGACGAGCGCCGCGGTCGCGAACCACCACATGCGCGTCGATCGCGTGTCGTCACGGCCGAAGCGGGTGCTGATCGTCGTTGCGAACCCAACGACGTCGACAACGCTCGGCTGGCCGGTGGGCTTCTGGGGCGCGGAGGTCACGCACCCGTACTACGAGTTGACGCAGCGAGGCGTCGACGTCACCGTCGCGAGTCCCGATGGCGGCAAGGTCGAGCTGGATTCGCTGAGCGACCCTCGCGACGACTCGAAGTGGTCCGCGGACGATCTGATCACGATGGGCTTCCTGAATACGCCCGAGCTCGTGTCGATGCTGGAGGACACCGCGAAGCTCGCGGACCTCGATCTCGAAGAGTACGACGCGATCATGGTCGCGGGTGGCCAGGCGCCGATGTTCAGCTTCCGTGACAATGCACCCGTCCACGACGCACTCCGGCATTTCTACGAGGCCGAGAAGCCGACCTGCGTCTACTGCCACGGCACGGCCGCGCTCGTCGATCTCAAGCTGTCGGACGGTACGTATCTCGTCGACGGCAAAACCGTCACTGGGTTTGCCAACGTCGAGGAGGACTTCAGCGACTCATTCGTCGGCCAACAAGTGATGCCGTTTCGGATCGAGGACGAGCTCCGACAGCGCGGCGCCAACTATGTGCAGGGCGGACTCTTCAAGGCATTCGCCGTGCGCGACGGCCGGCTCATCACTGGACAGCAGCAATACTCCGCGCGAAAGGTGGCCGACATGTTGATAGAGGCACTCGGTGTCTGACCGCGGCAGCGCCCGTGGGCAAAACCGCGCGAACGCAGTCATCAGCGTCCATACATATGAGCCCGTCGCATACGACGAACGCGCCGACGGCCCCGTCCTGTCGAAGATCCACGTCGAGGAAAGCTTCAGTGGCGACATCGAAGGGGAGGGCGTCGCCGAGTTCCTTCAGGCCGCTCGCGCGGACGGGTCGGCGACGTTCGTCGGGATCGAACGGGTCATCGGCACCGTAGGTGGCCGCGCCGGAACCTTCCTGCTGCAGGACGCGGGCACCGTCGCAACCAAGATCGTGAGCGGCGAATGGTTCGTGATCCGGGGCTCAGGGACCGGGGGGCTGGCCGGACTCCGTGGGACCGGCGGGTTCCGAGCCATGCTCGGCGAGAGCGCCCAGGCTCATCTCGAGTACTGGTTCGAATCACCGGATTTCGAGGAGGGCCTGTGACAGAGGTCAATGAACAGGCCAGTGGCGCGACGCCGGCTGCGGGGGCCGGTCGGCTCGCTCAAGTGATTGCGACACGAGGTGGCACCGCGAGTCCAGAGGCGCCGTTTCGGATCGAGCACCGTGAAGCCCTCATCTACATGTTGTGCGAAGCCGCCGAACTCGAACACGGGATCATGTGCCAGTACTTGTTCGCCGCGTTCTCGCTCAAACAACGCGCCGACGAGGGATTGTCGGGTCCCGAGCTCGACGCAACGCAACGTTGGCGCCGAGCCGTGACGCACATTGCGACTCAGGAGATGTTGCACCTCGCGCTGGTCCACAACCTTCTCTCCGCGATCGGGGCTGCACCTCACTTGGCGCGGCCGAATCTGCCCCATCCCGCAAATCACTATCCGGCCGGCGTGCAACTCGTCCTGCTGCCCTTTGGAGAAGAAGCACTACGGCATTTCATGTTTCTCGAGCGGCCCGAAGGCATGGCGCTCGAGGACGCCGACGGCCTGGCCGCCATGGGCCGGGCGCAACCCCAGATGGCGGCAGCAGACATCGTTCCGCGCTCACAAGACTTCGCGACGATCGGCCACTTATATCGGTCCATCGAAGCCGGACTCGCGCATCTGAGCGACGTGCTCGGCGAGCGACGACTCTTCGTCGGACCGTCGCGCGCACAAGCGACAGCTGCGAACTTCCGGTGGCCCGAACTGGTCGCCGTCACCGACCTCGCCTCGGCGCAACGCGCGATCGACTGCATCCTCGATCAAGGCGAGGGACCCCGTGGCGACTGGCGCCACGCACATTTTGGTCAGTTCGTCGACATCCTCGACGAGTACGAGCAGCTGCGCGCATCAAATCCACGATTCGATCCGACAAGGCCGGTGTTGGCGGCGAACGTGCGCCCCAACGAGCGGGGCGTCGAGGTCCCGATGATCGAGCACACCGTCACCGCGCGGTGCGCGGATCTGTTCAATGTCGCGTACGAGATTCTTCTGCAACTCTTCGAGCGCTACTTCGCACACACGAGTGAGAGCGACGCCCAACTTGCGACGCTTGCCGACATGACACTCGCGCTCATGTTCGAAGTGATCGAACCGCTCGGAGACGTACTCACGACACTCCCTGTCGGAGGGCGGTTCGGCAAGCGGACGGCCGGACCCAGCTTCGAGCTGTTCTACGAGAACGACTATCTGATGCCCCACCGACAGGCAGCGTGGGCGCTCCTGGCGGAGCGGCTCGACGAGGCGGCCGCGTTTTGCGAACGCATCCGCTCGAAATGGGGCGATGAGGTGGGCGAGTCACTCTCGCCCGTCAGTGCGGCTCTGACGCGCGTCGCGCGGTCGCTCGGCCCGCCGCCTGCCGGCGCAGTCGCCATGGACGACGACACTCGCGCAGCTTTGCGAGAACGCGCCGATCAGTATGCGGCGATAGCTCAGCACGGTGCTTTGTTCGACGCTGCGTACCGGCTCGCGCTGCGTGCGTTGGACGGTGACACCGATACGACGGCTGACTTCGCGCAGCGAGCCGCGCGCCGGCTCGTCGACAGCGTGCTGCGGCCTGTGGCAGAAGCGTCCGTCGACGTCGCCGGCGCCGACGACAGCGTCGGCTCGATGTCAGACGGGTTCGGCGACGCCCTGTGGCAGCTGACGCAAGCGACGACGTCGTCGCGTGTGCGAGCCGACGTTGGTGACCGTCCGGATGCGACGGCGCTCATGGAGGCGACGGCGGCACTGCAGGACCTTGCCTGTGAGCTCGCGCCGAGCCACGCGCGCAGGTCGCACCTCGACGAACTGCGCGCCTCCCAGGCGGCATTGAGCGCTGCGATCGAGCCTGCACCGAACGGCCCCTATCTGGTCACCAACGTCGACCGGCTGACCGATTGGCTCGGACAGCCCATTCCGACGCGACCGCAAATGGCGCTGTGCCGCTGCGGCCAGTCCGCGAGAAAGCCGCTCTGCGACGGCACGCACGCTGACGTCGGCTTCCGTGACGACAAGGATCCCAAGCGAGTTCCCGACCGTCGCGACACCTATGACGGCGTGCAGATCACCGTCCTCGATAATCGCGGCATCTGTCAGCACTCAGGTCTTTGCAGCGACCGACTCGCGGCAGTGTTCCGCGTCGACGAGGAACCCTTCGTCGCGCCCAGCGGCGGCCGTATGGACGAGATCATCCGCGCTGTGCGCGACTGCCCGTCCGGTGCGTTGAGCTACGCGATCGAGGGCAGGGAAGCTCGGGACCACGTCGACTGGAGCCACCGGCGCGACGCTGTCATCGAGGTCACGAAGGATGGTCCGTACCGCATCACGGGCGGTCTCCCACTGATCGACTCGCACGGCGATGACATCGAACGCAACGTCGGCGCCTCGCGCGAACACTACGCGCTCTGTCGCTGCGGCCACTCTCAGAACAAGCCGTTCTGCAGCGGCATGCACTGGTACGTCGAGTTCCGCGACCCGCTCCCAGACCGGACCCGCGAACCGACGCTGTTCGAATGGGCGGGCGGACTACCCGCGCTGACACGAACAACGCGCCTCCTCTACGAGAAATACATTCCCGCCGACGCGCTGCTCGCCCATCGCTACTCGCAGGTGGACGTCGAACATCCTCAGCACATCGCACGCACCATCGCCGCAGCGTTCGGAGCCCGAGAAAGCGACGTCCGCGGCGGTGAACCGCCGCAACTCCTCGACCCGACCTTCAGCGACGCGGAACGGGCACGGTGGGCCGAACTGTTCGTGCGAGCCGCCACCGACGCCCGTCTGCCCTCGGAGCCGCAGTTCCGGTCGGCGCTCATCTCCTACCTGCAGTTCCACGCCGGCGCTGCGGGTTCGACGAGCCCATCGGGAACGACGCGCTGGGACTGGGGTCCGGGAGGTGCGCCGCCCTGGCCAGCCGAGCACGTCGACGAGGGTTCGCACGACGAGGCGGTCACGTTGCCGACAGCTGACGAGATCGTGAGTTTCGAGCGCCACATCAGACCACTGTTCCGAGACAAGGACCGGCAGTCGATGCGATTCGCGTTCGACTTGCGGTCATACGACGACGTCGCGACAAACGCGGAGCCGATCCTCGAGCGCCTTCGACAGGGATCCATGCCCTGTGACGGCGCATGGCCCAACGAACGCATCGACGTCATTGCGCGCTGGGTCGCCAGTGGCAAGAACCCCTAAGAGGCCGCGTGGAGAGCGGCGATCCAACGGTGGTCGCGGTTTGACCCGCATTTGATTGCGGGTGCGTGGAGAGTCCCGATGGACCGATGTTCGGTTGGGGGCGGGGTTCCGTACGGAAATGGCCCGGTGTCGTGGCGTTTGGAGCGCAACCATCGCCAGGTGACCTTCGCGTCGTGTCGCGAGCTGAACGTGTTCTCGGAGACAACGTCAGCTTCGCTGTCGGCGCCGCACGCGCATCCGGCGTGGACGTTGCTCCTGCCGGTCGACGGCGGAAGTGTCACGGTAAGCGCAGGTGAGACGGTGCGAGTTCGTAATGATGGTGTGCTCGTTGCGCCGCAGCAGACCTACTGCGCCGCCACAGACGGCCCGCACGTTGCGGTGTACGTCAACGCGTGGATGGCAGCACGCGCGGAACGACGGCGGCCATGCCTCATTCGCGCGGCGGTCGCGCGACGCATGCTCGACGCGCTCGCAGTCGACGGCGGCGTCGACGTCGAGGCTGCGATCGCACAGCTCAACTCGCTGCTCGGCCGGATGGGGTCGATCGATTCGCGGTTGGCATTCGCGATCGATGCCTTGCCTGACGCATATCGTCTCGATGTTCTCGCGGCCGAGATCGGGGTGTCGCCGTCGCGGCTACGTGCGCTCGCGCTCGACTCGATCGGTGTGCCGCTGACGCAGTTGCGGCTGTGGTCCCGGTTAGCTCGGGCCATTGCCGTCCTGCCGTACGGTCCAGCGGCAGATGCGGCCGCGGCGACGGGGTTCGCCGATCAATCACACTTCACCCGCACGGCGCGTCGATTCTTGGGCCGTACGCCCGCCGAGCTGTCGCTGCGATCTCTCGAACTGCGGCACGCCGGCTGGCGTGAGCTACAGGACACGCCGCCAGTCGTTGCATTCAAGACAGCACGCGCTGCGCCAAGCATGCTTCGAACGGCAAAGCGTTGCGCGCTGAATGCATCAACACGTCGGGAAAATCGGCAATCGACGTGAGCCGTCCGGTCAGCGTACGCCGATCGCAAGGAGGTACCCATGTCCACTGCGTTCGGCCCTCAGCTCATCGGCGAGACCGAGAAGACGCTCAACGCCGTGCTGCGCGAGTTCCTCGACGGGACAGGGATCACCGAGCCTCAGTGGGTGACCTTGCGCCTGGCCGTCGCGCTCGATGGCACCGTCGACACCGACGGCTTGGCTGCTGCGGTCGGCGATCGTGCGGACTTCCCCGACGCCGTGGGCCTCGTCCGTGGGCTCAGCGATCGCGGTCTTCTCCACAACGGCCGGGTCACAGCAGCCGGCCGCGACCTGATTTCGGACGTACAGGCGAGGATCACCGGCGAGACCGCACCGATCTGGGACGGCCTCCCTGCGGACGACGTCGCCGCGGCCTCCCGCGTGCTGCACGAGGTCATCGCCCGCGCCCGCGCCGTACTGGGGGCGCCGCGCGATGTCGAGGCGGTGCAGCCCGACGACAAGATCCGCCGCTCGGCCGAGGAGGCGTGTCGATGAGCACGCTCCCCACGCTCCTTGGCGTCCTCGAAGTCTCCGACCGCGCCGGCGATGCACCCGCGATCGTGATGATGCACGGCTTCCCTGACGATTCGCGCATCTACGACCGGCTCGCACCGCAGTTGAGCGACTATCGCGTCGTGACCTTCGACTTCGTCGGCTACGGCGGCTCCGAACCTGTCTCTTAT
>JBKPCL010000075.1:0-6055 GCA_046727335.1 Actinomycetota bacterium | reverse complement strand
GGAAGCACGCCGAGCGAGAAGCCCGCGTAGACGAGCCCGTCGGGGAGCGCGTCGGCTGCACGCTCGCCACGCGCCAGCACCTCGTCGGGGAAGCCGAGCTGCTCGGCGAACGCCATCCCGTCCTCGATGCTGTCGAAGGTCCTGCCGTCGAAGAGGTCGGGCGTGTGCACTGTGTGCCCGGCTCGACGGACCTCGTCGGCGAACGCGAAGAAGCCCGGCGTCTGGCCCATCGCGTGGTGGAACAACAACACCTCAGCCATGCGGGCCTCCTTCCGAGGGAGGTCGACTACGATCGAACCGTGAAAGTCGAACGATCCAAGATCCTAGAACGATCGATCAGTGCCGAGCAATAGCCCGATCCCGGATTACGACCTTGCGGACGCCATCGTCGTGTCGACGCCCGCCGAGATTCGAGCGATCGCCGACCCGCTCCGCATCACGATCCTCGACCTGCTGCTCGAGCGCGCCGCAACCGTGGGCGAGCTCGCGACGGCCGTCGATCGGCCGAAGAGCACCGTCGCCCACCATGTGAACGTGCTCCTGCAGGCGGGGATGCTGCGCGTCGTGCGTACCAGGCGCGTGCGCGCGATCGACGAGCGGTACTACGGGCGAACCGCGCGCTCGTTCGTCGTCGGCACGGTCAGCGCGTTGGACGACGCCAAAGAACCGGTCTTCGAGAACGTGCTCTCCGTGGCTGCGGCGGAATCCGCGCCGGCGCACGACGCAGACGACCTGCGCACGATCCATCGCCACGTCCGAATCCCACGAGAACGCGCGGCCGAGTTCTGGGAACGCGTCGAAGCGCTCGGTCTCGAGTTCGCACAACTCCCGCGTTCCGGCCACACCGTCTATGGCTTCGTCGCCGGTCTGTACCCGACCGACCATCCGACGTTGCCCGACGCAAACGACGCGACGCAAGGAGGCCGTCCTTGCCCATGATCTCGTGTCTTCGAGACGATGTACACGATGTCGCCGCCGACCTGTAGGTCCCCGTCGCGTTCGGTCGTCTCGAGCAGCCACTTCGAGATCGACAGCTCGTGCAGGCCCGCGCTCACAGTGCAGTGCGGGCGCGGGGCGCGTCGATGAGCGTCTACCGCACCCTGCGGTCGGTGATCCGCTTCGGCCGACCCGACCTCGACCCAGTCGAGCGGCGTCTCGCCCGCGCCGCGTCAGTGTCTGACCTGCGCCGTATCGCGCGGCGGCGGTTGCCGAGAGGCGTGTTCGACTACATCGACGGGGGCGCCGAGGACGAACGCACGCTACGCGCCAACGAGCAGGCGTTCGCTTCCGCGACGTTCCGGCCACGGGTGCTGCGCGGCATCGGCGATGTGGATGTCAGTTCGACGCTCCTCGGGAAGCCGCTGACGTATCCGCTCGTACTCGCGCCGACAGGTTTCGCGCGGATTGCCGATCCGCAAGGAGAGTTGGCCGTCGCTCGCGCCGCTGATCACGCCGGCATCCCGTACACCCTTTCCACGCTGAGCACGCGTTCGATCGAGGAAGTGCGGGCGGTGAGCGACGGACGGCTCTGGTTTCAGGTGTACGCGTGGCGCGACCGCGGTTTGGTGAAGGAGATGATCACGCGCGCCGCCGCGGCTCGATACGAGGCGCTCGTGCTGACCGTCGACACCGCAGTCTTGGGACGACGCGAACGCGACGTGCGCCGCGGGTTCTCGTTGCCTCCGACGATCGGGCTCGGAACGATTGTCGACGGCGCGTTGCATCCTCAGTGGACATGGTCGTTTGTGCGCAGCGAGCCGATCCGTTTTGCCAACGTCGTCGGGCGCGGCGTCGGCGATGGCGCGTCGCCCGTGAACCTGGCCGACTACATCAACTCGCAGTTCGACCCCTCGCTGTCGTGGCACGACGTCGACTGGCTGCGCTCGGTCTGGGGCGGACCAATCGTGATCAAGGGCGTGCAGACGGTCGCAGACGCGCTTCTCGCGGCAGAAGCCGGCGTCGACGCCATCGCGCTGTCGAACCACGGTGGCCGTCAGCTCGACGGAGCACCCGCGACGTTCACGCTCGTCGCGCCCGTCGCTGACGCGGTCGGTGGCCGCGTCGACATCATTTGCGACGGCGGCGTGCGACGAGGCAGCGACATCGTGAAAGCGGTCGCCGCGGGCGCCACGGCGTGCATGGCCGGGCGCGCCTACCTCTACGCCCTTGCGGCTGGCGGCGAGCGCGGAGTCGACCGCGTCCTCGCGGGCTTCCGCGACGACGTCCGCCGTACCATGACGCTGCTCGGCACGTCGACCATTGCCGAGCTCGACCGCACCTTCCTCGAGAGCGGCGACCAACAGGCATGAGCCGCTGGATCGAAGTGGAGAGCGGGCGACGGGAATCGAACCCGCGTTCTCAGCTTGGGAAGCTGATGTTCTGCCGCTGAACTACGCCCGCGGAAGGGGAGCGAGGGTACCAAACCGCCCGGGAATCCGCCCGCGAGGTGCCGACCATGGGGGACAATCGCGGTCATGGCCTACTACGCGCCACCACGCGACCCGACCGAGGTGATGGGGCGACGCATCTTCGCGTTCATCATCGACGCCGTCATCGTCGGCGCGGTGTTCGTCGCCTTGTTCTCCGTCAGCGGGCATCGGTACACCGACTCCCCGACGAACGCGTGTGACGTGCTCCGGTCGCGCGAGAGCGTGTCGTTCTGCGTGCAGTCGGGAAGCACGGTGTACGAACTGAAGAGCAGTGAAGCGGCAGCCGTCTACGGCGCGAGCGCGGTCGTCAACATTCTCAACGCGGTCGTGCTGCAGTCCATCACCGGCGCGAGCATCGGCAAGCTGCTCTTGGGGCTTCGTGTGGTCGGCAGCAGCGGTCAGAAGGCCGGCTTCGGCCGCATGCTCGTCCGCTGGCTGCTGTTGATCGTCGACCTGTTCTGTTTCGGAGTGGTGGGCCTCGTCACTTCGCTCGTGACGCACCCGCACCGCCGCGTCGGCGATATGGCCGGCGGCACCTACGTGATCGGGACGGCGGACGTCGGCCGGCCGATTCAAGCGTCGTACGCCGCGGCCCCGGCGTACGCCGGCGCGGTACCCGGAGGCTGGGCGCCGCCCCAGCAGGGTCAACCACAGTGGGGCGCACCACCACAACCGCAGTGGGGCGCGCCGCCGCCCACGCCGTACCAACAGCAGCCGGGCCCGTATCAGCAGCCGGCTCAGTATCAACAGCAGCCCGGTCAGTACCAGCAGCCGGCGCCATATCAACAGCAGCCGGGCCAGTACCAACAGCCGCCGCCGTACGAACAACAGCCGACACCGCAGTGGGGCGCGCCGCCGCCTCCACCCGCACCACAGGCACCACCGCCGCCGCCGCCGCCGCCTGCACCCGCGCCGCCGCAGGAGGCGCCGCGGACCGAGCCGTCGCCCTCGACGTCGGGCGAGGCCTGGTGGGACAAGGCGCTGCGCAGCAACGAAGACGACGACGAGAACCAGCAGTAGCGGGCGCCCGGCAGGCCCGTTACGGCACGCGCGTCGTGTCGACGTCCGCCTCGTGCTCGATGGCTTCCCAGAGGATCTCGGCGATGTCCTGGACGCGGACTTCCTCGTCCTTGCCTTCGCCCTTCACGCCGTCGTCGAGCATGACGTAACAGAACGGGCACGCGACCGCGACGCGCGAGGCGCCGGTCGCGATCGCCTCCTGGCTGCGCTCGGTGTTCACGTTCTTGCCGACGTTCTCCTCCATCCACATGCGCGCGCCGCCGGCGCCGCAGCACATGCCGCGTGTGCCGTTGCGCGGCATCTCGACGAGGTCGATGCCGGCGAGGGAGCCGACGACTCGTCGAGGCGCGAGATAGATGTCGTTGTGACGGCCGAGATAGCACGAGTCGTGATACGTGACTCGTTCTTCCAGCGACGCGCCGGCCAACGACAGCCGTCCGTCTCGCACCAACTCGTCGAGCAGCTGGGAGTGATGAATGACTTCGTAGTTGCCGCCGAGTTGCGGGTACTCGTTCTTCAGCACGTTGAAGCAATGCGGGCACTGCGTGATGATCTTCTTCACGCCCATCGATTCGAACGTCTCGATGTTCTGCATCGCGAGCATCTGGAAGATGTACTCGTTCCCCGCGCGGCGAGCCTGATCGCCGTTGCACACCTCGCCGGGGCCGAGGATGGCGAAGTCGATGCCGGCCCGCTGGAGCAACTTGGCAAGTGCGCGGCTCGTCTTCTTGTTGCGGTCGTCGAAGCTGCCCGCGCAGCCGACGAAGTGGAGGTACTCGTGGGCGAGCGGCGAGCCGGCCTCGACGATCTCGACGCCTTCGATCGAGGCCGCCCAGTCGCCGCGGTCACCTTGGTTCAAGCCGTAGGCGTTGGCCGAGTTCTCCATCGAGCGGAACGTGTTGCCCAGCTCGGTGGGGAAATCACTCTCCATGAGCGTGAGGTAGCGGCGCATGTCGAGGATCTTGTCGAGGATCTCGATGTTGACCGGGCAGATCTCGTCACACGCCTTGCAGCTGGTGCACGCCCACAACTCTTCGGGTGTGATGCGCTCGAAGACGGTGTCCGCGTCGACGACGATCTCGGGATCCGTGCCGACCGGCGGCGAGACCTGAGGCGAGCCGGTCGCGGTCATGACCTCGCCGACCTTCAACACGATCTCGCGCGGATCGAGCGGCTTGCCGGTGGCGTGCGCCGGGCACACCGACGTACACCGGCCGCAGATCGTGCACGCGTCGGTGTCGAAGAGCTGCTTCCACGTGAAGTCCTCGATCCGCACGGCACCGAACGACTCGAGGTCGGTCTCCATGAGGTTCGGCATCGGCCGCATCGCACCCTTCGGGCGTTCGCGGTCGCGGAAGTACATGTTCATCGGCGACGTGAACATGTGGCGGAGCTTGGTCGTCGGCAGGATCGCGAGGAACACCAGGAACGCGAAGACGTGCACGACCCACATCCACCGATGCAGGTCTTGGAGCGTCCCGGCCGACCAGGTGTCGATCGTCGTGGCGAGCGGATAGCCGACGAAGGACCACTTCTCGAAGACCGGCTTGCCCTCGTACGCGATCCGCGCGCCCTCGACGAAGAATCCCGTCAGCCCGATGACGGCGAACGTGCCGAGGATGACGGCGTCTTCCGGCTTCGTCTTGATGCGGATGCGATACGGGCGCTGGATGTAACGGCGTCCGATCGCCCAGCCGATGCCGATGAGGAAGATGACGCCGGCAAGATCGGCGCCCGCGGAGTAGGCCTCGTACGTGCGCCCGTGGAGGAACTTCAGCGCGTCCGGCATCTGGTGGTCGACCTCGCTGATCACCGTCGCGATGAACAGGAACACGAAGCCGAAGTAGAGGAAGGAATGCATGACCCCGGCGGCGGGATCGCGCAACAGCGTCTGCATCCACACGCCGGCGCGGAAGTCGCGTAGTCGTCGCTCGACGTTCTTACGTGTCGTCCGGCGGTCGTCGGGCTGCCCGCGCTGGTAGTTGCGGACTCGCAGCGCCGAGAGCCACCCGACGATGAGCAGCATCGTCGCCACCGCTCCGTAGAACGCGACCTTCACCGGTGTCGGGACGTCGATGAACACCTCGCGTTGGACGGGCGACGTGTCGCCCCAGTGCGTGAGCGCGGGCACGATGCCACTCGCGATCACGAACACGAATAGCAATACGCCGGCACCAAAGACGACTTGATCAGTTCTGGGACGCCGCATCGCGCCGAAATCTACGCCGGTGCGGAGAATGACCGGCTAACCGAGCCCGCGCATGCCCGCCATCGACGACTGCGTTTCGTCATCAAAGTCGAAAACACCCACGGAATTGGCCCTGAAATCGACTCTGATGGCAAAACGGTGGCGCGTGGCCGCCGACGCGAACGCTCGCGACGGCCGTTATTGCACGCTGCGCGCGTCGGCTTCGCGGAGGCGGTGCGCCATGCCCGCGAGGAGCTTGCGGGCAAAGCCGGGCACGTCGTCGATGATGCCGGCGAACTCGCGCTGGCCGAGCACGACGAGCTCCATGTCGGTGTCGGCGACCACGGACGCGTTTCTCGGCGCTCGGTCGAGCAGCGCCAGCTCGCCAAACGCCTGACCGGGGCCGATGGTCGCGATC
>JBKPCL010000074.1:0-6479 GCA_046727335.1 Actinomycetota bacterium | reverse complement strand
GGCCGCGCTCTTGCCCATCGACTCGGATCGATCGGCGAAGCACGTGCGTGACGCGTTGCGCGCCCGGTTCGGCGTCGAGGTCGCCGTGGTCGTCTCCGACACCTTCGGGCGGGCATGGCGCCAAGGGCTGGTCGACGTCGCTATCGGCGTGAGCGGCCTGGGCGCGGTCCTGGATCTCCGCGACACGCCGGACGCGCTCGGACGTCCGTTGAAGGTCACGGAAGTCGCGCTCGCCGACGAAGTTGCGTCCGCGGCCGAGCTCGTCATGGGCAAGGCCAGCGGCGTGCCGGCTGCGATCGTGCGCGGGCTCGACCATGCGTGGCTGCGGGACGGATCAGTGCGGGAGCTGATCCGACCGCCGGACGAGGACCTGTTCCGATGAGCGACGGGGTGCCCGCGTTCGTCGCGGCGCGCCGTTCGATTCGGGCCTTCACCGACCGGTCCGTCGCTCGCGAGCAGCTCGACGCGCTGGTCACGGCTGCATGCCTGGCGCCGGCACCGCACCACTCGCGACCGTGGCGATTCGTCGTCGTCGACACCGATGCGGGCAAGCGTGCCCTCGCCGACGGCATGGGCACCCGCTGGCGAACCGATCTGCTGACCGACCGTGTCGACGTCGAACGCGTGGACGAACTGATCGCGGCGTCCTGGCGCAAGTTGACGGAGGCGCCCGCGCTCATCGTCGGCTGTCTCACCTGGAATGGCCTCGACCGCTATCCCGACGAACGCAGGCAACGGGCCGAGTGGGGCATGGCGCTGCTGTCGCTCGGTGCCGCCGTCGAGAACTTGATGCTGGCGGCGGCCGACGCCGGCCTCGCGTCGTGCTGGGTGGCGGCGCCGATCTTCTGTCCCGAAGAGGCGCGCGACGCGCTCTCACTCCCAACCGACTGGCTTCCGCACGCACTCGTGATGGTCGGCGCGCCGGACCCCGAGTATCGAGGACGGGAGCGCCCTCCCGTCCCCCTCGACGAGCTCCGCGACTCCCGCTAGCCACCTTCGAACCTGCGTTACTTGTGCACATCAGGTGGCGATAAGTGACGCAGATTGCCGTCGAATTTGCGCTCGGAGCGCCGCAAGGAACTCGTGGCCACCGCTCTGGACGTCACCCTTGCGCGCCGGGACGACGACCCAACCCAGACTCATGATCCGGAGGTTTCGCCGATTGTCCCGTGCGCGTGACATCTCGTCGCTGTGCTCTTGATCGCTGTCGTATTCGATCCCGACCTTGGAGCGCAGGAGGCCGATGTCGAATCGGGCGACAAACCGACCGTCGGCATCGAAGAGCTCGTATTGCGGGCGCGCATCCTCATAGCCGGCACGATGTAGCAACTGCATGACCAACGTCTCCATCTCACTGTCGGTGTGCGCGAGCGCGGGATCCCACCGCGCGAGCACCTCTCGGAGGACTCGAACACCAGGCCGGCCGCGCCTCGCTTTCCGCCCGAACGCGGAGGCGACAGATTCGTAGGTCACCAAGCGTTGACGGCGCATGGCATGCAGGATCAGCTCGATGAAATCTGGTGAACGGTAGATCCCGGCAAGTTGCATGAGCACTGTCTCCGGACGAAAGACTGGGAGCGCGTCGATCACCTGAGTGTCCACAGGATCGATGCGACTGCTCTCGTGCACGACCAGGCCCGGATGATGAGATCGAAGCCACCGCGGGCAGGTGATCTCGGCCAGATCGGAGCGGCCTCCCGGGAGCCGATACAGCGCCGCCGCGGCACGGTGCGACACTGCAGCATGAGGCGCACCCGACGCCGCAGCGGCACGCATGGCGCCGCGTGTGCTGAGCTCGACACCAGGCGCGAGATAGACGCCGCGATAAAGGCGTGTCCATACGTGCGTCGCTCGGTACGAGACCTGGCGACGACTCAGGCCACACTCGATCGCATCGGCGAAGGTGAACACGCCGTCGCGCTTCGCGGCAAACGACCAAAGGCGGTGGTCAGCGTCGGTGAACATGCCGCAGCTTCGCGAAACGGTGAGACATCGAAGCCAGTCCCCGACCAACCGGCGTCGATTGTGCACACGACGTGTGCGCAAGTGACGCAAGTTCGAGGTGGGGTTAGCGCGATGCGGCCCGCACGCCCTTGAAATGTTCGAGCGTGCGGGCGACACCTTCTTCGAGCGCCGTCCACGGCTTCCACCCGAGGTGGATCTCGGCGCGGCTGGCATCGAGGGCACTGCGCTGGAGCTCGCCGGTACGGGGCGGGTCGTAGCGCGCCGGCTCTTTGAAGCCGACCATCTTCGCCATCAGATCGAAGAGGTGCTGCGTGGACGTCTCGACGCCGGTGCCGATGTTCAGCGTCAGGCCACCGCCGCGCTCGACCGCGCGCACGAACGCGTCGACGACGTCGTCGACGTACACGTAATCGCGGGTGGCCGATCCGTCGCCGTAGATCACCGGACGCTCCCGCGCAAGCAGCTTGCCCGCGAAGATCGCGACGACCCCCGCCTCGCCGTGCGGGTCTTGGCGCGGGCCGTAGATGTTGGCGAGCGCCAACGACGTCGACTCGAGGCCGCGAATCTCGCGGTAGTAGTGCAGATAGTCGATCGTCGACTTCTTGGCGACGCCGTACGGCGACTCGGGATGTTGCGGCGCGCTCTCCCGCGTCGGGATCTCCGCCGGATTCCCGTAGAGCGTGCCACCTGACGCCGCGAACACGACCTTCTTGACGCCCGCCGCGACCGCGCCCTCACACACGTGCAACGAACCGAGGATGTTGACGGTCGCGTCGAACACCGGCTTCGCCACCGACACGCGCACGTCGGCTTGCGCGGCCAAATGGAAGATGACCTCGGGCTCGCGATGCACGATCAAGTCGACGAGCGCCGGCGAGGAGACGTCAAGCCGGTGGAACGAGAAGCGACGATCGGTGAGCGACCTGGCGTCGGTGAGATGCGTGAGCGACCCGGTCGAGAGGTCGTCGACCACATCGACCCGCCAGCCTTCCGCGAGGAGCCGATCGACGAGCGTCGAGCCGATGAACCCGGCGCCGCCCGTGACCAGAGCCCTCATCGAGAAAGGGACGCTACTCGTTGGCCGGTGGGACGCGCCCGGCCGACATGCTCGTCCCGGCGGGGATCGTCGCACCGGCGCCGACCAGCGTGAGATCCGTCAACACGACGTCCGGTTTGCAAACCGCATCCTGTCCGAGCACCGAGTCGCGCACCACACTGCCCGGCCCCACATGCGCCCCGGCGTGCAACACCGCGCCGTCGAGCTCGGCGCCGTGTTCCACGACCGCGCTCGCGCCGATCACCGATCGCCGCACGGCGGCACCGGATTCGACCCGCGCCTCGGCACCGAGCAGTACCGGCGCTTCGAGACGAGCATCGTTCTCCAGGATCGCCCCCGGTTCCGCCCACACTCGCGTGTCGATCTCACGCGCGTTCGGAGGAGGACCACCACCGCGCCCGGCCAGGACATCGCGATGTGCCTGCAGGTACTTCTCGGGCGTGCCGATGTCGAGCCAGTACACGTCGGTCCGGAACCCGAAGAGGCGGCCCGGCTGTTCGAGCAGTCGGGGGAAGGTCTCGCGCTCGATCGACACGTTGAGCCGCGGCGGGATGCGCGCGAGGAAGGCGGGCTCGAGCACATACGTCCCGGCATTGATCCAGTTGCTCGGCGCTTTTCCACGGGGCGGCTTCTCGACGAATGCGATGACGCCTCCGTCGGCTTCGGTCGGCACGACACCGAACGCGCTCGGGTCCTCGACCTGGGTGAGGGAGATCGTCGCCTCGGCACCACGCGCGTCGTGGAACGCCACCATCTCACGCAGGTCGAGGTCGGTGAGCACGTCGCCGTTGCACACGATGAAGCGATCGTCGACGCCCTCGGCCGCGAATCGGATTGCCCCGGCGGTTCCGAGCGGTTCGTCCTCGACCGCGTAGCGCACGCGCATCGCGCCGAAGCGGTCCTCACCCGATTCGTCGTGCGCGAAATGCCGGTGGAACGCGTCGGGCAGGTAGCCCATCGACAACACGACGTCGTCGACACCGTGCGCTGCCAACCACGACAGCTGCCGGTCGAGATGGGGCTGGTTCGCGATCGGCAGCAGCGGCTTCGGGGTCGTGAAGGTCAGGGGCCGCAGGCGCGTGCCTTCTCCCCCCACGAGCACGATCGCCTTCATGGCGTCACGGTTTCGATGTGGAGGTTGCCGCCCGGGTTGTCGGCGTCGCCGACGGAGCAGTCGACGGCGTCGACGGTGCGATCGTCTGACCCGTGTTGCCGGTCGCACTTGCGAGGTTCGGAAGTGAGGGCGGGTTGCCGAGCTTCGTGATGTCGACGTTGGCCGGGACGAACGCAATGATGATGACGTCGTCGTTGTAGAGCTTGTACGACCCCGGGTTGCCGGTGTGGACCTTGTAGGCGACCTTGTTGCCGCCGGTCCACTTGCCCACGGCCCATTTGAGGACGCCGGGCTTGCCGTTCTTCAACTTGTCGCCGTTCTTCACCGTGGTGGTCAGGAACGTGTATCCGGTGCTCGACAGCTTCCAGCCCCCGAACTGGAAGTACTTGCCGACGGTGGCGTTCTTCCCCGCCTCGTCGCTCGTGGCCGGCTCCATGTGGATGATGCCGTCGCCGTGGCTGTGCAGGCCGGCGTAGGCGTCGGTGCCGACGCGTCCGGGCACGCCCTGGCTCGTCTGTGCCGGCCACAACCACAAGCCGTTGCCGACGCTCGGGTCCCCGACCCAGTGGTCGCCGTCGTACACACCGAGCGCGGCGTGCCAGTGGTCGGCCGCGTGCGAGCTCGAGGCGAGCTTCGGGCCGAGCACGGGCGGCTGGTTCGCACGCGCGATCCAAACCACTGCAATGCCGACTACGACGACCAATGCGGTGATCGCGTACCAGAAGCGGTTGTTGTTCGAGCGATGCGCGGCGCGCACTGCCGCGCGACGGCGCTTCGCTCGAGAGGCCTTGCTCATAAGAGCACCAGGCTACCCGCGCGTGCGCAGATTCACGGGAGCGCGCAACGCATGGGCGGCGATCGCGAGGGAACAGCGAAAACCTAGAAAAATCGCGGCGAAGGGCAGGAGAACGGCCCGGCGTCCGACGAAGCGGCGGCGCGCGAACCGCCACGCCGACCGGTGATGCTCGACGAGCATGCGGTACGGATGTCGCCGCGTGATCGCACCCTGGACGTGGACGACCGAGCCGGACGGCTCATAGCCGATCTCCCAGCCGGAGCGGCGCAAGCGCCAGCAGAGATCGACGTCCTCCATGTACATGAAGTAGCGCTCGTCCCAGCCTCCGATTTCGTCGAGCGCGTCGCGGCGCAACCAGATGGCGGAGCCGGAGAGCCAGTCGACGAGGCGCGGTTGCTTCGGATCGGCATCGAGGGCGCGGTACTTCGCCGTGAACGGATTGCGCGGCCACCAGAGACCGAGGAGGCCATGCGCCACCGCGAGGGGCACCGACGGAACGACCCTCGCCGACGGATACACCGTCCCGTCGAGGTTCAGGATGCGCGGTCCGACCGCGCCGAGGCGTGGTTCGGACGCGAGCCGTTCCACGAGCGCGCGGGCAGTGCCGGCCTCGACGCGTGTATCGACGTTGAGCACGGCGACGATCGGCGCGCGTGTCGCGGCCGTGCCGAGATTGGCGGCTCGGGCATACCCGACGTTCCCGGGCGAGCGAACGACGCGTGCACGCGGCACGGCTCGTGCGAGATCATCGATGGAGCCGTCACGCGACCCGTTGTCGACGACGACGACGTCGACTTCACCCGCGCTTGTATCCGAGAACAGCGCGCGAACACAGTCGACGAGGAGCGGGCCGGCCTCGTAGTTGACGACGACCGCGGCCCAGCGCGCACTCATGAGCGACGGCTAGTCGCGAAAGCGGTACTTCACCAGCGTCAAGAGCGCGGTGACACCGTCTCGCCACGTGATCTTCTTGCCTTCCTCGAATTCGCGGCCCGTGTAGGAGATCGGCACCTCGTAGATGCGCACACCGCGCTTGAGGATCTTCGCCGTGATCTCCGGCTCGATATCGAAGCGCTCGGAACGCAGGCGCATGTCGCTCAGCAGCTCCCGATCGATGAGCTTGTAGCACGTCTCCATGTCCGAGAGCGTCGTGTTGTAGAGCACGTTGGTGGCGAACGACAAGAAGCGGTTGCCGACCCAGTGCAGGAACAGCATGTTGCGGCGTTCACCGGTGAAGCGCGAGCCGTAGACGACACGCGCCTTGCCGCGGAGGACCGGATTGACGAGACGCGGCCAATCCTCGGGGTCGTACTCGAGGTCCGCGTCCTGGATGAGCACGTACTCGCCGGTGACGTGTTCGAAGCCAGTGCGGACGGCTGCACCCTTGCCACGATTGTCGGAATGCATCACGACCCGCACGGTGCTGTCGCCGAGTTGCTTGAGCACGTCGCGCGTGCCGTCGGTGCTGCCGTCGTCGACCACGATGATCTCGGTCTCGATGCCGTCCGGCAATTCCACCGCGCGCATCCGCCGCACGACCTCGACCA
>JBKPCL010000073.1:0-23769 GCA_046727335.1 Actinomycetota bacterium | reverse complement strand
GATGGAGCCGCTCTGGCACCGGCTCGGCGAACTGAGCATGCCGGTCACGCTCGTGACGGGAGCCGGCGACATCAAATTCGGTGCGATCGCTCGGGAGATGCTGCACGCGCTTCCCCCAGGAGCGCGCCACGTGAAGTTGCCGGGGGGTCATGCCGTCCCGCTCGAGCAGCCGAGCCGGCTCGCCGCCGAAGTGCGCGCCGCCGCACACCGCTAGGACGCCCACAACCCGGCGGCGAGCAACACCGCGAGCACGAGCTGGAAGCGCACCGTCCCGACGAGCGCGGCTACCAGCGAAGGAGCGTCGTTCCGTGTTCGCACGATGCGGATCGGTCGGAGCGCGAGCGGCGCCGCGACTAACGCGACCAGTGCGAGCGGAAAGAACACGCCGCAGGCCGCGGCCGCGATTAGCGACCCGACGAGGCACGCAGCGTAGAGCGTTCGCGCCCGTGCGGTACCGAGCCGTACCGCGAGCGTGCGTTTCCCTGCGACACGGTCGGTGTCGACATCGCGAATGTTGTTTGCGAGCAAGACCGCACATGCCGGCAATCCGGTCGCGAACGCGCCGCACCACGCGGCCGCGTTCAGGCCCTGGTGTTGCACGTAGGCGCTGCCGAGCGTCGCGACGAAGCCGAAGAACACGAGCACCATGACCTCGCCCAGGCCGAGATAGCCGTACGGACGCGGACCACCCGTGTACGTGACCGCGGCGACGATCGCGGCCGCGCCCACGAGCAGCAGCCACGGATTGACAGCGAGGGCGAGCACGGCGCCGGCGCAAGCGCCGATCGCGAACGAGAGCAGCGCCGCGTTGCGCACGGCTCGAGGTGTTGCCAGTCCGGTCGCGACGAGGCGCACCGGCCCGCGCCGCTCCCGGTCGGTGCCGCGCACGCCGTCGGAGTAGTCGTTCGCGTAGTTGACGCCGACCTGCAATGCGAGCGCGACGACGAGCGCGGCCACCGCGCGCCACCAGATCGTCGGACCGTCGATCGACCCCGCCGCAGTCCCGACGAGCACAGGAGCGACGGCTGCGCCCAGCGTCTTCGGCCGGGCACCGGCTACCCACTTCTTCATCAGGTGCTCAGGGGCGCTTGGGGAAGCGGTCGAACTCGGGGCGCCGCTTCTCGAGGTAGGCGTTCTTGCCCTCCTGCGCTTCCTCGCTCATGTAGTAGAGGAGCGTCGCGTCGCCCGCGAGCTGCTGGATGCCGGCCAATCCGTCATCGGCGGCGTTCATCGACGCCTTCAGCATGCGCAGCGCGAGCGGCGAGTGCTGCAGCATCTTGCGCGCCCAAGCCACCGTCTCGACCTCGAGATCGGCGAGCGGCACGACCTTGTTGACGAGCCCCATGTCGTGCGCGGTCTCCGCGTCGTACTGCTCGCACAGGTACCAGATCTCGCGCGCCTTTTTCTGTCCGACGATGCGCGCGAGGAGGCCCGAGCCGTAGCCGCCGTCGAAGCTGCCGACCTTCGGACCGGTTTGACCGAACCGCGCGTTGTCCGCTGCGATCGTCAGGTCGCAGACGATGTGCAGCACGTGGCCGCCACCGATCGCGTACCCGGCGACCATCGCGATGACCGGCTTGGGAAGCCGCCGGATCTGCACTTGGAGATCGAGCACGTTGAGGCGGCCGATGCCTTGCTCGTCGCGGTAGCCGTCGTCGCCGCGCACGCGTTGGTCGCCGCCCGAGCAGAACGCGTCGGGACCCTCTCCGGTGAGGATGATGACGCCCACACCAGGGTCGTCACGTGCGAGTTCGAACGCGTCCCGCAGCTCGAACAGGGTCCGCGGCCGGAAGGCGTTGCGGACTTCGGGACGGCAGATCGTGATCTTCGCGATCCCGTCGGCCGTCTCGTAGGCGACGTCGGTGAAGCCGTCGGGCGTGTGCGGCTTCCACTCTGCCCCGGGCCGGATGACCAAGTCAGGCATGGCAGGCCTTCGTTCGAGCGCCGATTCTGGGAGCATTCACTCCTACAGTCAGGGTAGCGAGCGGCCCATCGCGGCCGCCAACGAACCGGCGTGGCTGACGGCCCTCACAGGAGCGCTGCTCACGCCAGTTCGAGGGGGAGGCCGCACCGCCGGCGAACCGGCGTGGCTGACGGCCCTCACAGGCGTGCTGCTCACGCCGGTTGGGAACGGCGCAGGCAGGTCACGGAGCCGAGGAAGCGGACGGTGCGCGGCACCGCGCCGTCGAACAAGGGCGCGGTGGACTCGAGCAGCCAGGCTCGCAACTCGGCGAGCGGCGTGCCCCGCTCGGCGGCGGCGACGATGTGGCTCACCGACATCTGGTAGTCGGCGAACTCGTCGCGCGTCATCTCGATGGGGTCGTCGAACGTCTCGGTCGCGACCTGGTCGAAGCCCGCGGGCGTCTCCGCGCGCGGGTCGCCGACTTGCGGGTTGCGTGGCGGCAGCGGGTAGCGCTCGAACAGCCTCTTCGCCCAGGACCGGAACTCGGGCGTGTCGTCCATGCCGATGAAGTAGTGGTCGTAGAGCCCGACCCAACCGCCGGGCCGCAAGACGCGTCGAAGCTCGGCGAAGAAGCGCGTCTGATCGAACCAGTGGATCCCTGAGCAGCACGTGACCGCGTCGAACGCACCGTCGGGGAACGGCAATCGTTCGGCATTCGCGAGCGCGTAGTCGACACCGTCGATTCGTGGCGCGGCTCGCAGCATCTCGACGGAAGCGTCGAGACCTACCACTCGGCCGGCGTGCGCGGCGAGCGCGATCGTCGACATCCCGGTGCCGCAGGCGACGTCGAGCGCACGCTGGACGTCGACGGCGCCGACGAGCGCACGCACCCGCGCGAGCGAGCGCGGGTGGTGGTACGGACGGCCGCGCGCGTAGAGCAGGCCGACGTCGGTTGCTGCGAACGGGTTGTCGGGCCCAGTCACGATCCTGCTCCCGCGCTCGCGTCACGCAACGCCTCTTTCCACGTCCGGAACCGCGAGTGCACGGCGTCCCCAGGCGCGACTCCTCGACCGGTGCCGTCGGGGAAGAGGCGGAACGTCCAGCGTTCGGCGAGGTCGTCGGCCGCAATGGCCATGTAGCGCGCGTCGGCGTCGACCGCCGGGCCGGCCCGCCACAGCACATAGCGGCCGATCCGGCGGATGTACATCACCAAATCGACCCCGAAGTCGACGCCGAGCGCGCGTAATTCCTCGGGCGCCTCCACCCATTGCGACGCGGGGATGAGAAAGTCGCGCTGCGGTGTGGGCGGCAGATCCTCGGTGTGCCAGGTTCGTGTCGAAGGGGTCCGTTGTTCGGCCGGCGTCGGGCTCACCGTGCCATGCTCGCGCAATGCCGCGCGTCGCCGACTTACCCACGCCCGCACTTGTCGTCGACGCGATCGCACTCGCACACAATCTGGACACCATGTCGGCCGCGCTCCCCGGACCGCGATTGCGGCCCCACGTCAAGGCCCACAAGTGCACGAGCCTGGCTCGAGAGCAGCTGGCACGGGGCCACCGCACGTACACATGTGCGACACCGCGCGAGGTCATCGGCATGGCGCGTGCCGGCTTCGTCGACGACCTCCTCCTCGCCAACGAGACCGTCGACGACGAACGCCTGCGCGGCATGGCGGACTGCGACGCGCGCGTCACCGTGGCCGTCGACTCCGATGCAACCGTCGCGGCCGCCGCGCGCAATGGCATCCGCGAAGTGCTCGTCGACGTCAACGTCGGACTGCCGCGCTGCGGGTGCCAACCCGAAGCCGCGGGTCGGATCGCGGAGACCGCACGCGCCGCGGGCTTGGATGTTCGAGGCGTCATGGGCTACGAGGGCCATGTCGTGGGCCTGGCCGATCGCCGTGAGCGCACGACCAAGACCGACGAATCGATGAAACAACTCGCGTTTGCGCACGGCCTCGTCGGAGGCGACGTGATCTCCGCTGGCGGTACCGGCACGTTCGACATCAACGACGTCGCAACCGAGATCCAGGCCGGCTCGTACACGCTGATGGACACGGCCTATGCGGACCTCGGCCTGCCGTTCCGCTACGCGCTCAACGTCGTCGCGACCGTCGTGCACGCAAACGACAAATACGCCGTCGCCGACTGTGGTCTCAAGACCTTCGGCATGGACCACGGCAATCCGTCGATCGACGGTGGCAACGTGTGGTTCTGCTCGGACGAGCACATGACGTTCGCGCTCGACACGCCGCCGCAAGTCGGCGAACGAATCCTCGTGCTTCCCGCGCACGTCGATCCCACCGTCGCGTACCACGAGGTCATGCACGTTGCCGACGGGGCCGCCCTCGACGCCGAGGTGATCGACTCCTGGCCTGTCGACCTCCGCGGCTGGTGAAGCTACCGTGCAGCCATGACTGACCTTTCACAGCTCGACGCCACCGCGCAGGCGCAACTCGTGCGCGACGGCGATGCCTCGCCGCTCGAGCTCGTCGACGCCGCGATCAACCGCATCGAGAAGTTGAACGGCGAGCTCAACGCCGTCATCCACCCGCTGTTCGACCAAGCGCGCGACCGCGCTCGCGGCAATCTTCCCGACGGCCCGTTCCGCGGCGTGCCGATCGTCTTCAAGGACTTGTTCGCCGCCGTCGAAGGCGATCCGTACCACGAAGGTATACGTGCCGCGAAGGCGGCGGGCTACCGCGCCAACCACACCGACGTCCTCGCGCAACGATTTCTCGACGCCGGCTTCGTGTGCGTCGGCCGCACGAACACGCCCGAGATCGGCCTTGTCCCCACGGCCGAGCCGGTCGCGTACGGACCGAGCCGCAACCCGTGGGACACCACGCGTACGACCGGCGGTTCGAGTGGCGGATCGGCAGCCGCGGTCGCGAGTGGGATGGTCGCGGTCGGCCATGCGAACGATGGCGGTGGTTCGATCCGCATCCCCGCGAGTTGCTGCGGCCTGGTCGGCCTCAAGCCCTCACGTGGTCGTACGTCGCTGCTGCCCGAGTCGAACATCATCGAGAACCTGCTCGTCGCCGAACTCTGCGTGTCACGCACCGTGCGCGACACCGCGGCGGTGCTCGACGCGGTGCAGGGTCCCGCGGTCGGAGACACCGTGAGTGCACCCGCGCCGGCGCGTCCGTACGCGGACGAGGTGGGAGCCGATCCGGGACGTCTTCGCATCAAGCTGATCACGCAGAACCCGACGACCGACTCCGAGATCCATCCTGACTGTGTCGAAGCCGCGCGCGCGGCCGGCCGTCTGCTCGAATCGTTGGGGCACTCGGTCGAGGAGACGTCGTTCCCTTCCCACATTGCAGACCCGGCAGTGGTGGGCCTCTTCACTCATCTCTGGTCTGGCAACACCGCGTACATCCTGCGCTCATGGGAAGGAAAGCTCGGCCGGGAGATCACGCGCGACGACGTCGAGCCGCTCACCTGGACGCTCGCCCAGATGGGCCGCAGTGTCGACGCCCCGACCTACATCGAGGCACAACATGCGATGCTCGGTGTCGGTCGCGCGTTCGAGGAGTGGTTCGCGTCAGGCTTCGATCTCTTGTTGACGCCGACGCTCGGTGAGCCGCCGGTGCCGCTCGGCACGTTCGACGGCGGTGACGAGCCGATCCTCGGCTTCCTGCGCGCGGCCGCGTTCGTTCCGTACACGCCGCTCGCGAACATCGCCGGCGAGCCCGCGATCTCGCTGCCATTGCATTGGAACAGCGAAGGTCTGCCCATCGGCGTGCAGCTGCAGGCGCCCTTCGGACGCGAAGACATGCTCGTGCGGTTCGCGGCGCAACTCGAGCAGGCGCAACCGTGGGTCGACCGGCGTCCGCCGGTGCACGCGTGAGCGTATGGCGGACCGCGCCGTTCGAGTCGCCGGAGGACAGGGGTTCTACGGCGATACGCCGACTGCCGTCGACGCGTTGCTCGAAGCAGGCGTCGACTATCTCTGTCTCGAGGCGCTCGCCGAGCTGACGCTCGCCATTCTCCAGAAGGATCGCCAACGCGACGAGCGGCGCGGCTACACGCGGGACCTCCCGGCGTATCTCGCCCGCGCGCTTCCTGCAGTCGCCGCCGGCAAGACGAAGATCGTGACGAACGCGGGCGGCATCAACCCCGCGGCGGCCGCACACGCGGCCATCGAGACCGCGCACGAGATGGGCATCAGCGGCCTCACCGTTGCGACAGTCCTCGGTGACGACGTCCTCGGACGGCTCGACGACCTGCACACGCGCGACGCGCTGGCGCTCGTCCACCTCGACTCAGGCGAGGCGTTCGAGACGTTGCCGTCGGAGCCACTGTTCGCGTCGGCATATCTGGGTGCGCGACCGATCGCCGACGCGCTCGCGCAGGGCGCCGACATCGTGATCACGGGTCGCGTCGCCGACGCGTCGTTGTTCCTCGGTCCGCTCGCTCATGCGCACGAGTGGGGTTGGGACGACTGGGACCGGCTCGCGGCGGGCATCCTCGTGGGTCATCTGTTGGAGTGTTCGGGACAGAGTCTCGGCGGCAACTATTCAGGCGACTGGTGGGCACTGCCGCACCCGTGGGATCTGCCGTATCCGATCGCGACCGTCGATCGTGACGGCACCGCGGTGATCTCCAAACCGGCGCACTCAGGAGGACGGGTGAGCACGGACACACTCCGCCACCAACTCCTGTACGAAGTGCACGACCCGGCGCGGTACGTGTCGCCCGACGTCGTCGCCGATTTCACGTCGGCGCACTTCGAGGATCTCCCGGAAGACCGCGTGCGCATTCGCGATGTGCGCGGCGCGCCCGCCACTGAGACATACAAACTGCTGCTCGCGTATCACGCGGGCTGGAGCGGTGAGGCGCGTGTCGCGTTCTCATGGCCCGATGCCTACGAGAAGGCCAAGGCGACGGCCGCCATCTTCGTTCGGCGGGTCGAGATGGCGGGGTACGAAGTCGACGAATGGCATGTCGAATACTGGGGTGTCAACGCCCTGGGCGGGCCGACCGTGCCGCACGACGTACTCGCGGCGCAATGCGAGGCTCCCGAGTGCGTGCTGCGGGTCGCGTGGCGATGCTCCGACCAACGCACCGCCGGCGCCGTCGGACGCGAGCTCGTGCCGTTGACACTGTCTGCACCACCCGCGGGGATGACCGGCGCGGGCCGCGCCGGCGGCGGCGCCACCGAGCTGCTGGGCATCTGGCCGACACTCGTCGACAAACGACTGGTGGACGACCACGTGAGAATCGTCTTGGAGAAGACTTGAGATGGCTCGCTTGCAATTGCGTGAGCTCTGCGGCTATCGCGCCGGCGACAAGGGAGACGTCGCGAACGTGGCCCTCTTCGCCGACGACGACGACACGTACTCGTTGATCGTGCGCGAGGTGACGGCCGAGCGGGTGAAGGCACACTTCGGGACGATGGTCCGGGGGCGTGTCGACCGCTACGAAGCTGCGAACGTCCGCGCCCTCAACTTCGTGATGCAGGGAGCACTCGGCGGCGGCGGGCCGCAGTCGTTGCGCGCCGACAGTCTCGGGAAGACGCTCGGCGGCGCGCTCGTGCGGCTCGAGATCGAGGTGCCCGAGTCGATGGCGCATCGGCACCGACCGCGGCCGGACGTCGGGTGGGCCGACGAGATGCTGGAGCGATCGGGCGTCGACCGCTCTACGCTGCCTCGTTCATGACTGCCGAAGGACGACTCCCGCGCGCCGTTCTCCCCCGGCGATACGAGCTCGACATCGCGCCCGACGTGGACGCGTCGACGTTCGACGGCAAGGTTGTCATCGCGCTCGACGTCGTCGAAGCGACCAACGAGATCGTGCTGCACGCGCGTGAGATCGAGGTGGAGCTCGAATCGTTGGTGATCGACGGACACGCGGTCGACGCGTCGCTGTCCATGATCCCCGACGACGAACGGGTCGTCGTGCGCGTGCCGGCTGGGCTGGATGTCGGTCCGGCAGCGCTGCGGTTGTCGTTCCACGGCAAGATCAGCCACGGCCTGCTCGGCTTCTACCGAAGCACGTTCACCGACGACGACGGTGCCGAGCGTGTCCTCGCGACGACCCAGTTCGAGCCGACCTACGCGCGCCGCGCGTTTCCGTGCTTCGACGAGCCCGACTTCAAAGCGGTGTTCGCTGTCACGCTTGATGTACGCGACGACCTGCTCGCCGTCTCGAACGCACCGGAGGTCGCGCGTGAGCGCATCGAGGCCGGCCGGGTGCGAGTGCGGTTCGGCGACACGATCCCGATGTCGACGTACTTGGTTGCGTGGGTCGTCGGACCGTTGGAGGCCACCGAAGCGGTCGACGCGGGCGGCGTCGCGGTGCGAGTCATCCACGTCGCCGGACGGGACCACCTGACTCGATTCGCGCTGGACATCGGATCGTTCTCGATCAAGTTCTTCGCCGACTACTACGGCATTCCATACCCGGGCGAGAAATGTGATCTCGTTGCCCTTCCCGACTTCTCGTTCGGCGCGATGGAAAACCTGGGTTGTGTGACGTTCCGAGAGGTGCGCCTCTTGCTCGATCCCGATGCGGTCACGCGCGACGAGCTCACCGCGTCGGCGCTCACGATCGCGCACGAGATCGCGCACATGTGGTTCGGCGATCTCGTGACGATGAAGTGGTGGAACGGAATCTGGCTGAACGAAGCGTTTGCGACGTTCATGGAGCACCTCGCCGTCGACAACTATCGCCCCGACTGGCGCACCTGGGAGGACTTCGCCCTCGACCGCGCCGCCGCGCTGGAGATCGACGCGCTTTCGACCACGCGCACCGTCGAATACGAGGTCCGCACGCCACAAGACGCGGACGGCATGTTCGATGTGCTCACGTACCAGAAGGGCGGGTCGGTATTGCGCATGCTCGAGCGGTGGCTCGGTCCTGACGCGTTCCGTTCGGGCGTGCGTCACTACTTGGATCGGTACCGGCTCGGCAACACGGAAACGACCGATCTCTGGGACGCGCTCGAAGATGCGACCGACCGGCCCGTCCGTCGGATCATGGATTCGTGGATCTTCCAGCCGGGCTACCCCGCGATCCGGCCCGATCGCGACCTTCGTGTGTCGCAACGGCGATTCAGCTTCGCCGGCGCGAGTGGTGACGAGCGATGGTCGGTGCCGGTCCTGGCACGAGTGCATACCGCGAGCGGAGCAGAGACGCAGTCGTTGCTGCTCGACAACGAATCGATCGCGCTCGAGGTCCCGGACGACGCGCTGGTCGTGCTCAACGCGGGAGGCGAGGGCTTCTACCGGGTCGCGTATCCGCCGGAGTGGCGTGCTCAGTTGATCGACCGCGATGTATTGACGACCGTCGAACGGTTCTCGCTCGTCGACGACGCGTGGGCGGCGACGCTGGCCGGGCAGGCACACGTCGACGACTTCGTCGCGCTCGCGGAGCGGTTCGAGCGCGAGCGCGAGCTGGTTGTGTGGCGGGCGCTGCTGTCGCGGTTGCGCGAGGCGGGCCGGATCGTCGACGGCGACGCGCTCGATCGTCTCCGAGCGCGGGTCGCCGCGCTCCTCTCCCCGACATTCGGGGAACTTGGATGGGAGGCACGAGCGCACGACGACGCGCGCACCCGTCAACTGCGGGGCATGTTCGTCGAAACGCTCGGCGCCTTCGTCGAGGACCCCGAGACCGTCGCCCGCGCCCGCGAGATCGAGCAGGCCGGTGGTGCCGACGCCGACGTGGCCGCCGCGTGCGTGACGGTCGTGGCGACAACCGGCACCGCCGACGAGTTCGAGCGCTTCGTCGCCCAATCCTCCGCCAGCGACCGCTCGCCGCAGGAACAGCTGCGCTACGTCTACGCGCTCGGTAACTTTCCCTCCGAAGATCTCGTGCTCCGAGCGGCCGGGCTCGTGATGTCGGACGCGGTGCGCCCGCAGAATGGTCCGTTCGTGCTCGCCCGTGCGCTCCGCAACCGTCGTCAGGGACCGATCGCCTGGGCGTTCGTCCGCGACCACTGGGACGACATTCGCGACCGCTTCAGTGGCGCGTTGGTCACGCGGATGATCGAAGGCGTGAGCTGGCTGATCGACGACGCGTCGGTGCATGACGTCCCGCGCTTCCTGGAGTCGCATCCGGTGCCGGAAGGCACCCGACAGATCGCGCAGCATGTCGAGCGGCTGCGGGTGCACCGCGCCGTCCTCGACCGCGAGCGAGCGCGACTCGAAGCCGCCCTCCTCGGCGAGTAACGCCCGCGCTCAGCCGGCGACGGCTCGGGCAGCAACGAACGACGCAGCCACGATCACGGCGCCAACGAGGAAGTCGACCGTCAGCGCGACGCGAGGATGCAAGTGGCGCAAGAGGTGAACCCTCGCCTGCATCCTGGCGCATGGGTGGCCCTCGTCAGCACGGCGTCGTCGAGCGCCCACCCGCGGACAACATGTCCGCGTTCCCGACGCACAGGTCAAGTGCGCGCCCGGCTCGGAGCTGAACAGGACAGGAGGTGTCCGAAAACGGCGGTACCGTGCTCGGGGTGACCGCGTCCGCCCTCGAATCGTTCTCCGCGCCCGTACGGGCGTGGTTCGAGACGAGCTTCGCCGCGCCCACCGATGCGCAGCGTCAGGGTTGGCCGCCGATTGCCGCCGGGGAGCACACACTCCTCCTGGCGCCCACCGGTTCGGGCAAGACGCTCGCCGCATTCCTCTCGGCGATCGACAAACTCGGAAGCCCGGAGACTCCGTCCGCCGCGGATGACCGCCGGTGCCGTGTCCTCTATGTGTCGCCGCTGCGGGCGCTCGCCGTCGACGTCGAGAAGAACCTGCGCGCGCCGCTCGCCGGCATCAGCCTCGCCGCCGAACGCCTCGACGTCGCCTTCAACCCGCCGACGGTCGCGATGCGAACCGGTGACACGCCCGGCAAGGAGCGCCAGCAACTCGTCCGTCGCCCGCCCGACATCCTGATCACGACGCCGGAATCGCTCTACCTCATGCTGACGTCGCGGGCGCGGGAAACGCTGCGAGGCGTCCAGACCGTCATCATCGACGAGATCCACGCGCTCGCGCCCACCAAGCGCGGCGCGCATCTGATGCTGAGCCTCGAACGGCTCGAAGCCGTCACCGAGTCGCCGCCCCAGCGCATCGGCCTCTCGGCGACCCAGCGGCCGCTCGACGAGATGGCACGCTTCCTCGGCGGTCAGACCGACGCCGGGCCGCGTCCGGTCACCATCGTCGACGCCGGATCACGCAAGGCGCTCGACGTCGAAGTCCTCGTGCCCGTCGACGACATGGCCGACCCGAGCGCGCAGACGATCAGCGTGCCGCTCGCGCACCCCGTGGCGGGTGCCGAGGCATTCCCGCTCGAAGCCGAGCCGCGCACGAGCATCTGGCCCCACGTACATCCGCGCGTGCTCGAGCTGATCCGAGAGCACCGCACGACGATCGTGTTCTGCAACGCGCGCCGCTCCGCCGAACGGCTCGCCGCTCACCTGAACGACCTGGCCGGCGAAGAGTTGGTGCGCGCGCACCACGGTTCGCTGTCGCGCGAGCAACGCGTCCAGGTGGAGTCGGAGCTCAAGGCGGGCCGGTTGAAGGCCATCGTCGCGACGTCGAGCCTCGAGCTCGGCATCGACATGGGGACGGTCGATCTCGTCGTCCTCGTCGAGTCGCCCGGCTCGGTGTCTCGGGGCCTGCAACGCATCGGCCGGGCCGGCCATCAGGTCGGCGAGCCGAGCACGGGCAAGATCTTCCCGAAGTACCGAGGCGACCTCCTCGAATCGGCGATCGTCGTACGGCGCATGCGTGAGGGGCTGGTCGAGGAGATGCGGTACCCGCGCAACCCGCTCGACGTGCTCGCGCAACAGATCGTCGCGGCGACCGCCATCGACGAATGGGACGTCGACGAGCTGTATGCATCGGTACGGCGGTGTGCGAACTTCGCGGATCTCTCCGAGGACGCGTTCCGCGAGACGCTCGATCTGCTCGCCGGCCGTTACCCGAGCGATCGGTTCGCCGGCCTTCGCCCTCGCGTCGTGTGGGATCGCGTGCAGGGGCGCGTGCGGGCTCGCGAAGGCGCGCAGCGCGTCGCAGTCGGAAGCGGCGGGACGATCCCCGATCGCGGCTTGTTCGGCGTGTTCCTTCCCGACGGCGCGCGCGTGGGCGAACTCGACGAGGAGATGGTGTACGAGAGCCGCCCGGGCGAATGTTTTGTGCTCGGCGCGTCGACGTGGCGGATCGAGGAGATCACCTTTGATCGCGTCGTCGTGACGCCCGCGCCCGGCGAACCGGCGAAGACGCCGTTTTGGCGCGGCGACCGGCCCGGCCGTCCGCTCGAGCTCGGCCGGGCGTTGGGCGCGATGGTGCGCAGCCTGCACGGGCTTCCTGCCGGCGATGCCGAAGCGCGCCTGCGGGCCGACGGGCTCGACGAACGCGCGGCGCGCAATCTTCGGCAATATCTCGACGAGCAGGGTGAAGCGACCGGCGCCATCCCGGATGACCGAACGATCGTTGTCGAGCGCTTCCCGGACGAGATCGGCGACTGGCGCGTGTGCATCCTGACTCCGTTCGGTTCGCGAGTACACGCGCCGTGGGCCCTCGCGATCGAGGAACGACTCGCCCGTGCCGACCTTCCCGTCCAAGTGCTCTGGAGCGACGACGGCATCATTCTCCGCCTGCCCGAATCGCTCGATGACGTCGCGCTCGACCTGCTGGTGATCGATGCCGACGAGCTCGACGACCTCGTGGTGTCGCGGCTGCCGAGCACCTCGCTGTTCGCGTCACGGTTCCGGGAGAACGCCGCGCGCGCACTGTTGCTCCCGCGCCGGCGCCCTGGAGAGCGCACGCCGTTGTGGCAACAGCGGCAGCGGGCCGCCGACTTGCTCGAGGTCGCCTCCGGCTACCCGTCGTTTCCGATTCTCTTGGAGACGACCCGTGAGTGCCTGCGCGACGTGTTCGACGTGCCGGCACTGCGCGAGGTCCTCAACGACATCCGCTCCCGAAAATTGCGGATCGTTCCCGTGGAGACCCGGCGCGCCTCCCCGTTCGCGCAGTCGCTGCTCTTCGGCTGGATCGCCGTCTATATGTACGAAGGCGACGCCCCGCTGGCCGAACGGCGGGCCGCCGCGCTCGCGCTGGACCGGGACCTGCTGCGCGATCTCATGGGCGCCGAGGAGCTCCGCGAGCTGCTCGACGCGGAAGTGATCGCGGAGCTGGAACTCGAGCTGCAGAGGCTGGTGCCGTCACGCCAGGCGCGCCATGCCGACGACCTGCACGACCTGCTTGCCGATCTCGGTCCGCTCGACCTCGACGAGATGCGCGCTCGCGCCGCCGGCGAACCACAGCCGTGGCTCGATGCGCTGCTTGCGGAACGACGCGCCATCGCGGTCGGCGACCGGTTCGCCGCGGCCGAGGATGCCGCGCGGATGCGGGACGCGCTTGGCCTCGCGATCCCGTCCGGTCTTCCCAACGCGTTCACGGATCCTGTCCCCTGGCCGCTCGACGATCTCGTCGCCCGGTACGCGCGGACTCATGCGCCGTTCATGGCCGACGACGTCAGCGCACGGCTGCGCGTTCCGATCGAGCGCGTTCGTGAAGTGCTCGCGCGTCTGGAAGCCGAAGGCCGCGTGGTCTTCGGCGAGTTCCGACCGGGGGGCGTCGAGCGCGAGTGGTGTGACGCCGGCGTGCTGCGCGTGCTGCGCCGGCGGTCGCTCGCGGCGTTGCGACACGAGATCGAACCGGTCGACGCGACGACGTTCGCGCGCTTCCTGCCCGCGTGGCAGGGAGTGGGGCGCCACCGCCGCGGCCTCGACGCCCTCGTCGAGACGATCGAGCAGTTGCAGGGCGTTGCCATTCCGGCGTCGGTCCTCGAACGCGACGTGCTGCCCGCGCGCGTCGATGGGTACCGACCCGCAATGCTCGACGAGCTGTGCGCCGCAGGCGAGCTGGTCTGGATCGGCGCCGGCCCCCTCGGCGCCGATGACGGTCGCGTGCGCTGCTACTTCCGCGATCGCGTGCGGCTGCTTGCGCCGACGCCCGCCGCCGAGCCGCCGGAGGGTGAGGTGCACGACGCGATCCGGGCGCGGCTGCAGGCGTACGGAGCGTCGTTCTGGCCCGAACTAGTAGCCGCGGCCGGCACGGCCAACGAACAGATCGTGCTCACGGCGTTGTGGGACCTGGTGTGGGCGGGTGAGGTCACCAACGACACGTTCGGGCCGTTGCGCGTGCCGCGGCGCGTCGGTGCGCGCTCGACGTCGTTGCGGCGCCGTCCCCAGCCTGGTCGCCTGACCCGCCTCGGACCGCCTGCGGGCGCGGGTCGCTGGTCCCTGGTCGCGCCGCTGCTCGAACCGGCGTCGCCGGCGACCGAGACGGCGCATGCGACGGCGTTGCAGCTGCTCGAGCGCCACGGTGTCGTGACGCGCGAAGGAGTGCGCGCGGAAGGAATCCCCGGCGGATTCTCCGCCGTCTATCCAGTGCTGCGCGCGCTGGAGGAGTCGGGACGAGCGCGTCGTGGATGGTTCGTCGCCGGGTTGGGCGCCGCGCAGTTCGCACTCCCGGGCGCCGTCGACCGGCTGCGCGCCCATCGCACCGTCGACGAGGAGGACGCCTCCCGCGTCCTGGTCCTCGCGGCGACCGACCCCGGCCAGCCGTACGGCGCCGCAGTCGGGTGGCCGGAACGAGCCGGACAGTCGAGCCGGCCGGCGCGCGCGGCCGGCGCCTACGTGGTGCTCGTCGACGGCGCCTGCGTCGCATACGTCGAGCGTGGCGGCCGGAGCATGTTGACGTTCGGTCGCGAGGACGTCGACGAGTGGGCACCGGCGCTCGTCGAGGCCCACAAGGAGGGACGGCTGCCGGCGTTGCAGCTCGAGCGCATCGACGACGTCCCCGCCCGCACGTCGCCGTACGCGCCCGCGCTGCGCGCGGCGGGCTTCGCCGACGGCTACAAGGGCCTCACCCTGCGCTCCTGAGCCCGAGCGGGCGTCGGAGGGCCTAGCTCAGGGCAGGACGATCTCGGGGACGCGAGCGACGACGTCGCGGTCCCGGCCCGACTGCTTGGCTTCGTAGAGCGCGGCGTCGGCGCGGCGAAGTGTCTCGCGCGGCGACTCGTTCTCTTCGCGCATGGCGATGCCGGAGGAGAACGACGTGATGGGCTCGAGTGCCTGCCAAGTCTTGCGCGCGCGAGTCAGTACCGATTGCGCTCCGCCAAGCTCGGCCTCGGGAAGGACGAGTGCGAATTCCTCACCGCCATAACGGGCGACGCAGTCGACCTGACGGGTCACTCCCTGGAGGCAACGCGCGAGCGTCCGAAGCGTCTCGTCCCCGACCTGGTGGCCGAAGGTGTCGTTCACCGACTTGAAGTGGTCGAGGTCGACGATCACGAGCGCGTCGCCCGGCTGCAACGTTCCCAACGCTCGGGCGAAGGTCCGCCGATTCGCGAGTTCGGTGAGCGGATCCGTGCCCGCGGCGCGTGCCAGCGCGGCAGTGTCTTGCACGCGCTGGAACATGCGACCGGCCTCTTGGGAGAGCAGCTCGCCGGCTTGGCGCGCGGGTGCGGAGAGGTAGCGCCGGGGAGTCGCCCACATCGCGATCACGATGCCAAGCGCGTTCTCGCCATCGCCCGGCATGGGCATGAGGGCGGCGGCCCGCACGCGCCCATGGGCCGCGGCAAGCACAGGATGGCGCGAGGGGTCGGTGACGAAGCGAATCGTTCCCGGCCGCAGCGTCAGCGCGGGAACGAGCGCGTCGACGAGCAATGGCGCCGCGTCCGCGAGCGCGGGATGCCCGAACCAGGCCCGGTTCAAGAAGCGCGCGGAGCGGGGACGGTCGGCCAGCAGCACGGCAACCGCGTCGGCGTTCAACAACTCGGTCGCCAGCGCGGCGACGACGTCGGCACCCGTGCGCTCGTCGTTTACATGCGCGAGCACGCGTACCGCGTGGAGCAGCCGTTCCACATGCTCCTCGGCGTGACCGCGCCGGAGCTGGGCCTGCGCGATCGCCTCGCCCACGAGCACCGAGAGCGGCAGGGCAAACATCAGGGGAGCAAGCAGCGTTGCGTCGAACGCGAATCCGTTCGCGACGACGAGCGCAATGGCGCCGACGGGCGCGATCGCCAGCGACATGCCGGGCCGCTGCGTGAAGCCGACGAACACGAATGGCAACGGCAACACGGCGAGGAACGCGGCAAGCGCCGCCGGGGGAACGCCTCCCCACGCAAGCAACACGAGCCCGGCAGCGGGGTACACCAGTTGCGCGCGTTCGTCCCAGCGATCCCACGGTAGAAACAGGCCGACGACTCCGATCGCGGTCGCGAAGATGGGCGCGGTCAGGCTGAGCTGATCGCTGGCGACGCGCGGTCCGAGCGCCGCGACGGCAAGGGCCAGCAGGCCACCCACGAGGAACACTGCGGCGGCGATCGTCGGTCCGAGCAGGCGCGGATCGAGGTCGCGCCAGCCTCGGCGCAATTCCCGCCAGGCATCGGTCGCGCGATGCCGCGGCGGTGGCGTCCTCCCAGTAGACAGCAACATCCCGTCTCCCTATCGGCCCGCGCGGGGACGACCTTGAGCGATGGCGGACAGGAAATATGTGAAGCACTTTCTCCACAGGCTGTGGACGCTCGTACGATCCCGCCGGCCGGGATCAGGGAGGCAAATGTGTCCGATTTGTTCGATATCGCCGGGAAAACGGCCCTCGTCACGGGAGGAAGCCGCGGCATCGGGCTGATGATCGCCCGCGGCTTCGTCGAGGCCGGCGCGACCGTCTACATCTCCTCACGCAAGGCGGACGTCGGCGACGAGGTGGCCGCCGAACTGTCGAAGATCGGCAGCTGCGTCAGCCTGCCCGCCAATCTGGCCACCGAGGCCGAGTGCCGCCGGCTCGCCGACGAGGTCGCGCGCTGCGAGGATCGCCTCCACGTGCTCGTCAACAACGCGGGTGCAACATGGGGCGCGCCGATCGCCGAGTATCCCGCCGACGCGTGGGACAAGGTGCTCGACCTCAACGTCAAGGCGCCGTTCTTCCTCACCCGCGCGCTGCTGCCGCAGCTCGAGGCCGCGGGAAGCGCGGACGATCCGGCTCGCGTCATCAACGTCGGTTCCATCGACGCGATCCAGGTGCCGATGCTGGAGACGTACGCGTACTCGTCGAGCAAAGCCGCCGTGCACCAACTCACCCGCCACCTCGCACGGACGCTCGGCCCGAAAAACATCACCGTCAACGCGATCGCGCCCGGGCCGTTCGAGTCGAAGATGATGGCAGAGACGTTGCGCAATTTCGGCGATGCGATCGCGCGGTCGTCGCCGCTCGGCCGCATCGGCCGTCCCGACGACATGGCGGGCGTCGCGATCTACCTCGCCAGCCGCGCCGGCGCCTATGTGACGGGCGCGGTGATCCCCGTCGACGGTGGAATCGCCACGACGAAGTAGCAACGGGCAGAGGGTTACGATCCGGGAATGGCAGACGACACGTCTCGAGTCGATGCGCTGATCGACGAGTTGCTTCGCGAGCACGACCCGCGAACCACGGAACAGTTCGTGTTCAGAGGCGCGCAGTACGACCGCGGTCTCGCGTGGGTGCAGTTTCCCGAACCCTTCGGCGGTCTCGGGCTCGCGCCGCAACTGCAGCGGCACATCGATCGCCGGCTGCGCGAAGCCGGCGCGCCGGCGCCGCACGGCACGTTGTTCTTCGGCCTGTCGCTCGCGGGCCCGACGGTCGTGACGCACGGCAGTGACGAGCTGCGCAAGCGCGCGCTGCGGCCCATGTTCACGGGCGAGGAGATCTGGTGTCAGCTCTTCTCGGAGCCCGGCGCGGGCTCTGATCTCGCCGGTCTTTCGACGCGCGCGATTCGTGACGGCGACGAGTGGATCGTCAGCGGGCAGAAGGTGTGGAACACGCTCGCGCATGTCGCCGACCGCGGCATGCTCGTGGCGCGCACCGACGCGGACGTCCCGAAGCACAAGGGTCTCACGTACTTCATGGTGGACATGCACGCGCCGGGCGTCGAAGTCCGTCCGCTGCGGCAGATCACCGGCGAGGCCGAGTTCAACGAGGTGTACCTCACCGACGTGCGGATCTCCGACGCGGATCGCATCGGAGACACTGGTGACGGTTGGCGCGTGTCGATGACGACGTTGATGAACGAGCGCACGACGATCGGCGGAGCCGGCGGTGGTGCCTCGAGCAGCCGGAGGGTGTCGGCGATCCAAGAAGCGCTCGACCTGTGGCGCAAGCGGGTCGACCACGACCGCGTGCATCGCGACCGTCTCGCCCAACTCTGGATCGAGAACGAGATCCTGCGCTTGACGAACATGCGGGCGGCCGCGGCCGCCCGCGCGGGCAACCCGGGGCCGGAAGGCTCGATCGCCAAGCTCGCGCTCGCCAACATCAACAAGGACACGTACGACTTCTGCATCGACTTGCTGGGCGCCGATGGCCTCGTCGGCTACGACTACACGTTCCGCCGGCCCGACGAAGCGGGGCTCGACGCGCCGCTGGGATCGTCCCGCAAGATGTTCCTGCGAGCGCGCGCCAACTCGATCGAAGGTGGCACGTCCGAGATCATGCGCAACATTCTCGGTGAGCGCATGCTCGGCTTGCCCGGCGAGCCGCGCGTCGACCGAGACCTTCCCTGGTCGCAGGTGCCGCGCAGCTGAGCTTTCCTCTCGTCCTCTTCACTGGTCCGCCGGGGACGGGCAAGTCGACGCTCGCCGAAGCGATCTCGGACGACCTGCGTGCGCCGGTCTTCGCGTTCGACTGGATGATGGGCGCGCTCACGCCGTTCGAAGAGGTTCAGCACGTGATCCAACGCGACCGCGACACCTTCCGCGCGGTCGGGTACGCGCTGCTGACCCAGGCGGTGGAGAAGCAATTGCGAAGTGGCCATCCGGCCGTGCTCGATTGCGTGGCGCGGCCGCCAGTGCACGAGCGATGGTTCGACCTCGCCGCTCGTTACGACGCTCCCATGTTTGTGGTCGAGTGTTGTTGCTCTGACGTGGCGGTGCAGAGGAGCCGCATCGAAGGTCGGGTCCGCGGCATCCCGGGGTGGGAAGAGCTGCAATGGGAGTGGGTCCTGAGGACGACGTCGACCTACGTCCCGCTCGACTGCGAGAAGCTCGTCGTCGATGCGGTCGACTCGCTCGACACGAACCTCGAACGCGTGCGAGCGTACGTGCAGATCGACGAGGTGGAGGACCGATGAGCAGGCTGGGAGTCGAAGGACTGCAGGCAGAACGCGCGGATGCACTCGCCATCTTCGAGAACTTGAGTGATACGGAGTGGAATCTGCCATCCGACTGCGCGGGGTGGGCGGTCCGGGACGTCGTCGCGCACATGGGCAGCACTCTGCACGGTGTGATCGATCCGGCGTTCATGCCGGACCTGAGTGGTGGCACGGAACCGTCGATGGAAGGGCCGGTCGCCGACCGGCGCAGGTGGACGATCGCGCAACTACTCGACGAATACACCTCCTTCGGCGAACAGGTGGCTGCGCTCGCTGCCAGCGCTCAGGAACCACCGCTCGCGGAGACGATGCTGCCGATGGGCGATCTCGGCACGCATCCGATGGCGATGATGCCGAACCTGTTCCTGTTCGACGTCTACTGCCATCTCCGCAACGACATCCTCGCGCCCAACGGCCCGATCGACCGGCCCGAGCCGCCGCGTGACGAGGCGCGCCTCCGGCCGACCGTCGAGTGGATGCTCGCCGGATTGCCGTGGATGTGTCGCGACGCGCTCGTCGACGTCGTCGACCGTCCATTCACGCTCGAGCTCGACGGTCCGGGCGGCGGAACTTGGACGATCACGCCCGGCGACGACAGCACCGAGGGTCGGGTACGCGTGCGCGACGGCGCCGCGAGCGATGCTGCCGCGACGGCGCGCTCCACGGATCACGACTTCGTGGTCTGGGGCACGCAACGGCGCCCGTGGCGCGGCTTCGTCAAGGTCGAAGGCGACGACGAGTACGCGGCGCGGATCCTCGACTGCGTGAACATCATCTGAACACGCGCTGGCGACGCGCGATCCGGCGGGATCGCAGAGTGCTACGTTCCCTTTGACCCGATATGGGGAGGGGGAGCCATGCGCCGATCGGTGTTCTCGCTCGCGCTGGTGTGCATGGGCGCCGCCAGCCTGGTGCTCTCGCCGGCCGCCGGGGCGCAGACCGGCTCGCTCACGTTCGATCCGTCCACCGTCGTCGCCGGAGGCGGCAAGCTCTTCATCAACGGCAGCTGCGAAGCCAACACGAGCGGGCTCGTCATCTCCCATGCCTTCGCGGGCCAGCCGTCAGTGAGCGAGTTCGCAGGCGTACCGGCGCTGGCCATCACCACCAGCAGTACTGGCACCTTCGGGATCGGTCTCACCATCGACCCATCCGTGAGCCCCGGTGCCTACTCCGTCAGCCTTCGCTGTGGGGGCGGTCTGGCCGCGTCGGGCACCTTGACGGTGGTTCGCACGCTGGCGCGAACCGGAGCGCCGGTCGGCAAGCCCGCGACGGTGGGCGTCGTCCTCCTAGCAGTAGGCGCGGCCTTGGCGATGGTCCGTCGGAGGCGCGTCGCTGCGCTCGGTCAAGGTACGCGCTGCATCCAGTAGAGACCGGCGGCGCTGGTGGCCAGCGCGAGCAGCAGTCCCAGCGCGAGGAACCATTCGGTGATGTCGTGCGGGACGGTGTCGAACCCGACGCTGTTGCGGATCTGGCGATACACCGAGTTGAGCTCGCTGCCGGACTTCGCAGTGAATGACTTCCCACCGCTCCCCGACGCGATTCTCGCCATCGCCTTCGGATCGGCGGGCACGGGAACCTGCGCGCCGTTCCGTTCGAGCGTGCCGTCGCTCGTGCCGAACGCAATCGTGTCGATCGGCACGCCCGCGGTCTTGGCCGCGTTCGTCGCCGCGACCACCGCGTCGGTCGGACTCAACCCGTTCTCCCCGATCGTTGGAGAGCCGTCGCTCATCAACACGATCGCGGCAGGAGCCTTGCGGCCGTGCGCGTCCGGCGGCAGCGCGCTGATCGCGTTGAGCGACTCGGTGATGGCCGACGCGGTCGCGGTTCCGCCTCCGACGGTGAGGGTTGGAATCGCGGCGGTGACGGTCGTGTGTTCGGAGGTCGGCGCGACGAGCACGCGCGCGGCGGCGTCGAAATCGAGGAGTCCGACTTTCAATCCTTTCGGCACGCCCTTCACGAAGTTGCGCGCGGCCGTGATCGCCGCTTGCAGGCGGTTCGGCGCGACGTCGTTGGCAGCCATGGACCCGGACGTGTCGATTGCGAGCAGGATCGTGCCTCGCTGCTTCGGAACCCGTGACGTTGTCGCCGGCCGTGCCAACCCGATGACGAGTGCGCCGAGCGCGAGCAGCATGAGCGCGGCCGAGACGTGCCGCTGCCAGCCGGGGCGGCGGGGCGCGACGGATTCGAGCAGGTCGACGCTCGTGAAGCGCAAGATGTGCTTGCGACGGGCGAACTGCAGTGCGATATAGATCGCGGCCAGCGCGAGCGGAGCGATGATGAGGGCAAGGCGCGCCGGCGCTTCGAGGGTCACGGCACTGTCCTGAGTCGCGTCGCCCGCAGGACCGGCTCGCGGGCGGGATCAGCGACGCGCCGAAAGGTACGGCTGCCCGCGACGAACCGGACGATGTCGAGCAACCAGTCGCGATCGGTGGTGAGGACGAGGTGATCGCTTCGCGCCTCGCGGATCTTCGTCTTGATCGCGTCGTGGCGAGCCTGGGCGGCGCGTGCGTAACCGTCTCGTAGCGCTTTCGAGTTCGATTGCACATTGAGTTCGCGTCCGCTTTCGGCGTCCACCAGCGTCAGCATTCCCATCGCGGGGAGCTCGAGTTCGCGGTGGTCGATCACGTGCACCGCCACGACGTCGTGCGCAAAGGCGAGTCGGCGCAGGTGCACGGCCCAGTTGCTGCCGTCGAGGAAGTCGGAGATCACCACGACCTGACCGCGACGGGGCCGCGAGCGTTCGAGGGTGTGCAGCGCGGCGGCGAGGTCGGCGCCGGGGGCCGGCGGCACTTCGCGGCGGGGCAGGTCGTAGAGGCGTGACAACGTCGCGAGCAGCGCGGGCCGCGTCGACGAAGGTCCGATGCGCATGACTCGATCGCCGCCCGCGGCGATGACGCCGAATTGGTTGCCGTGCCGTCCGGTGAGGAATCCGAACGCCGCGACGGTCGCGAACGCGACATCAGCCTTCTCACGCTCCGCCGTGCCGAAGTTCATGCTCGCCGAACGATCGACGACGACCCACGTTCGCAGCTCCCGGTCGGCGTCGGTCGTGCGTAGTTGTGGACTCAGCGAGCGCGCCGTGAGGTTCCAGTCGATGCGGCGCGCGTCGTCGCCGGGCTCGTACTGGCGCGTTCCCGCATAGTCGGATCCCGGTCCCGGCCGGATGCCGAGGAACTCGCCGCGCAGCATCCCGTCGAGCCGCCGAGTGATGAGCAGCTCGAGCCGGCGGAGCTCGGCGGCTTTGCGCGCGACGCTCGCAACGCGTTCGGTCGTCGGGCCGTCGGTCGTGCTCGTCACGCGGTGTCCTGCCAATGGTCGTGCTGGCGCGCGGTCACTTGCGGCTGCGGCATCGTCGCCAGCAGTTGCGTGATCACGTCGTCGGCGAGGATGCCGTCGGCGAGCGCGTCGTACGTGAGGATCAACCGATGACGCAGGATCTCCGGCGCGACGTCGTGGACGTCCTGCGGCACGAGAAAGCGCCGGCCGCGCAACAGCGCGAGCGCTCTGCCCGCCGCGAGCAGGCCCAGCGTCGCGCGCGGGCTCGCGCCGAGGCCGATGTGCGGCGCGAGAGCAGGAACACCCCAACCGGCCGGGTCACGCGTCGCCATCACCAAGCGGACCGCGTAGTCCTGCACCGCATGGTGGACGAAGATCTCGTCGGTCGCCTGTTGCAGCGTTCGCAGTTGCTCGAGCGTCAAGATCTGACCTGCCCGCGGGGGCTTCACGCCCATGCGGCGCGCGATCTCGATCTCTTCCACGTACGACGGTTGCTGCACCGCGATCTGCATCAAGAACCTGTCGCGCTGCGCTTCCGGCAACGCGTACACGCCTTCCGATTCGATCGGGTTCTGCGTCGCGAGAACGAGGAACGGCACGGGCAGCTGGCGCGTCTGGCCCGCGATCGACACGTGCCGTTCGGCCATGACTTCGAGCAGCGCCGATTGGACCTTGGCGGGCGCCCGGTTGATCTCGTCGGCAAGGACCAGGTTCGCGAAGACCGGCCCCCACTCGATCTCGAACTCTTCACGCGACGGCCGCCACACCCGCGTGCCGACGATGTCCGCGGGTACGAGATCGGGGGTGAACTGGAGGCGCACGAAGCTTCCGCCGATGACGTCTGCCAGCGTCGAGACCATGAGTGTCTTCGCCAGTCCGGGGACGCCTTCGATGAGGCAGTGGCCGCGCGCGAGGAGGCAGATCATGGCGCGTTCGACCATGCGGTCCTGGCCGACGATGACCCGCTTGACCTCGAAGAGCGCGTTTTCCAGCTGCCCGGCGTGCTGGCTCGTGTCGTCGGTTGCGGGTTGAGGACGAGTGCCGGTCATCGGCGGGCTCCTTGATCACGAAATCCGACGTCGAGTGAGGATGCTTGCAACCAACCCTGAGAAAACGGTGCGGGTCCCGACAAGTACTGTGCAAGTCCGCTCATTGCCAGCGCGTTCTCATGGTCGCCCCGCAGGATGGGGGCGGCTCGCGTGGATGAGGGAGTGCGTGCTCGTACGGCGGAGGAACCACCGTGCCAGGTGACGATGACGTGACGCAGGGCGGGCCGGGGACGCCCGACGCGCCCGAGCCGACCGTACCCACGTCGCCGGCGGTGCCGACGTGGCCCGCGCCGGGCAGCGCCGGCCGCGCTCAGACCCGCGCCGCGGGCCCGGAACCGTGGTCGGCCGGCGATCGGTGGCCCGAGGGTTGGTACGCCGACCCGTGGGAATCGGGCCGGCAGCGCCGTTGGAC
>JBKPCL010000072.1:0-10527 GCA_046727335.1 Actinomycetota bacterium | reverse complement strand
GACCGTCGCCCGCACCATCCGCCAGCAGCTCCTCGCCGTTCCCGGCCGGCTCGTCAACCACGCCGGCAGCCCCCGGCGATTGGCCGAACTGCGTACCGTGCAGCCCGTGGTGCGTCCTGAAAGCTGGACCATCCCAGCGGGTGAGAGTCCCGTCCGGGTAGTCGCCGGAGAGCCCGGTAGCAGACCCCGGTTCGTCGTTGAGAGGCGGCGGGCTGAGCGGGGTGTCGAGAGCCTCTTTGGAGGGAGCAAGCACGTGGGCCGTAGCGCCACTCGGCGCGAGTCCTGCAGCCTCGTCAAACTGACAATGGGGGAGCCGAGCCGCTCATGTCACGGCGAAGGCAATATCCGACCGACTGGCGTTCCGGACATGCCTTTGGTCGGGTCCTCCCGGGGTAGGGGGAGCGGCACGTGTGCACGGGATGGGTCGGAACAGGAGAGGCCCGTCTGTCCAGCCTCGTCAGCGAAGACCGCTCGTATAAGCCGATGGTGAAGTCGAGCGGAGGGCAGCGGGAGTCCGACGGGGTCGTAGTACCTGGGAGGGGCGTCGAGCCGTCCCGTGCACCAGGGAAGGGCTCCGACTTCGGTCACGTCGGCAATGGAGGTAAGCGCGAGGGCATGACGGGGACCGCCCCGTCCAACTACCCCGACGGGCATCAGCCCGCCGTCAAAGTGCGACGACTCCAGAACCGGCTATGGGCTGCGGCCAAGCCGTCTTCGGGTCGCCGTTTCCACGCCCTGTATGACCGCATCTATCGGCCTGACGTGCTGATGGAGGCGTGGGAGCGGGTGCGAGCCAATCGTGGCGCCGCCGGCGTCGATGCGGTGACGTTGGCGGTGGTGGAGGACTACGGCGTGCAGCGCATGCTCGATGAGCTGGCCGTCGACCTCCGTGCAGGCAGCTACCGTCCGGCGCCGGTGCGCCGGGTGGAGATCCCCAAGCCAGACGGCTCCAAGCGGCCGTTGGGCATCCCCACCGTGCGCGATCGGGTGTGCCAGCAGGCAGCCAAGATCGTCCTCGAACCGATCTTCGAGGCCGACTTTCTGCCTTCGAGTTTCGGGTTCCGTCCGAAGCGGTCGGCCACCCAGGCCATGGAGAAGCTGCGGGTCGGGTTCATCGAGGGCGGCCGGTTCGTCTTCGAGGCTGACATCCGTGACTTCTTCGGCTCGATCGATCACGACCGGCTCATGGGTTTCATCGAGGCCCGAGTGTCGGACGGGCGGGTGCTCCGGCTGCTGCGAGCCTGGCTGCGTGCCGGGGTGCTGGTCGACGGGAAGGTGTCCGAGACGGTCACGGGCACACCCCAGGGCGGGGTGATCTCCCCGCTGTTGGCCAACGTCTTCCTGCACGCCTTCGACTGTGCCTGGGCCGAGTCCGGCACCGGGGAGCTGGTCCGCTACGCGGACGACTTCGTGGTGCTGTGCTCGACCCGCAACCAGGCCGAGCAGGCTGCTCGTCGAGCCACGGCCATCCTGGCCGATCTCGGCTTGGTGTTGCACCTGGACAAGACCCGCGTGGTTGATCTCCGGGAAGGCGCCGAGGGTTTCGACTTTCTCGGTTGCCACTTTCATGCCCGCATGTCCGGTCGCTTGTGGGAGCAGAAGCGGATCATCCGCTACTACTTGCACCGGTGGCCGTCGCAGCGGTCCATGAAACGGGCCCGAGCAAGAATCCGGGACCTCACCAGTCGTCACCGGGTGTGGATGGACATGAAGGACGTGATCGGCGACCTCAACCTGTTCCTGCGGGGATGGGGTAACTACTTCCGCACCGGCAACGCCCACCAGAAGTTCCGAACCCTGGATCGGCATGTGGCGTGGCGGCTCAAGCGTCTTCTCATCAAGAAGCGCGGCCGTCACCTGCACGCCGGCCAGGCGGACCGCTGGACTGAGGCCTGGTTCCACGACCAGGGCCTGTACAAGCTCATGGGCACCATCCGCTACCCGAAGGCGGCGTAACCATGACCAGACGACCGTCGGTAAGCCGTGTGCGGGAGAACCGCACGCACGGATTGAAAGGAGGATGGGGAACCGGACTCGCCATGCGAGCACCGCGCCCCTGACTACCAATGCCAGGATCTCTTCGTCAACGCGGACCGGGCAGCTGGCAGCTCCGGGTTTACCTGGGTGTCGACGCCGACACCGGCAAGGAGCGGTGGGCCACCAAGACGGTGCACGGTTCCCGACGCCACGCCACCGCAGTGCTGCGCGAGTTCGTCGAGGAGGCCGGCTATGCCCGGCTGCGGGCAGGCACGGTGGCCGACCTCCTCGACCGTTGGCTGGCGCACGCCTCGCCGGGCTGGTCGACGTCGACCCTGCGTCAGAACCGCAGCATCATCGAATGCCACCTCAAACCGCTCCTAGGCCACTTGGCGGTGAACAAGCTGACCACCGTCGACATCGATGACATGTACCGACACATGCTGCGCGCCGGTGGCGCCGAGGGACGGCCGTTGGCGGCGGGCACGGTGCATCGCGTCCACGTGGTGTTGCATCGGGCGTTGACCCAAGCGGTCCGCTGGGAATGGCTGTGGCTCAATCCGGCCAGCGCGGCGTCGCCGCCACGGGTGCCCCCCGCCGAGGTGCGCCCACCGTCACCCGATCAGGTGCAGCGGCTGCTCGCTCACGTCGAGGAACGCGATCCGGACTTCGCCACCTACCTGTGGTTGGCGGCGTCGACCGGGGCCCGGCGCAGCCAGCTGCTCGGGTTGCGCTGGGCCGAGGTTGATGTCCGCCATGCCGCCATCGGCTTCACCCGTGCCTACGTGGAGGGACCCACCGGCCCGGTGCTGCGGGCCACCAAGACCCATCGCACCTATCGCGTGGCGATCGACGAGGCCACCATGCGACGACTGATCGAGCATCGGCGCCGGGCCGAGGCCCGTGCCCGATCGAGCGGTGTCACCGTTGCCGACACGGCGTTTGTGTTCTCCGCGGAGTGCGACGGGTCGACGCCGTGGTCGCCGAACCATGTGACCAAGCAGTTCATCCGTCACCTCCGTCGCTCCGGCGTCGGACGTTTCAGTCTGCACGACCTGCGGCACTTCATGGCCACCCAGATGCTCGGCCACGGCGTCTCCGTCGTCACCGTCGCCCAACGACTTGGACACGCCCGAGCCTCCACCACCCTCAACGTCTACGGACACTGCATCCCCGGCGCTGACCGCGACGCCGCCCAGTTCATCTCTGTGCTGATCACCGCGCCGTGACCAGGGCGCGCTGGGTAGCAGTTCCACGCGCGCCGCCCGGAACGGGCCGCGGGAACTCATCCGAGATCCCACCAACTGAGTCGAGCTCGACATAGCGAGGTGGAGGTCGTCGTTGGTGGAAGCCCAGCGGTGGACTACCGGGCGCGTCTTATCGAGCTGTCTGACGCTGCACTTCGCCGGTTACCGCGCACCCCGGCTCTCGCGGCCACTGGAATTATCGGGCGGTTGGCAACCGTCCTCGAGCCGGCGTTACGTGGCAGCTACGCCGAATCAGGTTGCCGCGCTTTCTGGGACACCGTTCGTTCCGACGCTCGGCGAGGAGATCGCCGAATGTGGCGCGCTCCCAGGTCAGCCGGCAGCGAGTTGGGTGACCACGCCGGAAGGTCCTTGAACAGTGATTCTGTCTTGCGTTGGGCGCGGGCACGCGCTCGGCGACCTCGAGACCCGACAAGCCCGGCATCTGACAGTCCAACACGATGACCGTCGGAATCGGTGGCGGGTCGAGCCGTTCCACTGCGGTCAACGCCACCTCCGCCATCAACCATCGACACCGACGAGATCGCCGACCCGGGGCGAGCCGCGGCGTGGGCTGGTCGTGCCCCGGGCGTCGGTGAGGGGACAGGCTCGCCGGACTCGAGGCCGTCGACGGGACTCGAGGCCTTCGGCCGGACTCGAGGCCGTCGGCCGGACTCCCTGAAGCGTCTCTGCACCGCTTCCGTCACGCGCGTTGGCGACATCGTTGGTTGAGGACGGCAACATCCTCATAGCCTCGTCGCAGCTCGTCCACCGCGACGCGGGTACGACGGTTGCGCCACTATGCGCATGCGACTCCGCTCGATGATGTCGATGTCGCCGATGAACTCGACCGACGTCTCAACGAGGCGGTCGGCTGACACGATCCGCTCAGAAGAAGTTGGACAGGTTCCTCGACAGGAGCACGGTCTGTTCGAGGTACACCCAGCGTTTGGCGATCTGGAAGTTGTCGCCGCTGCGTCGCAGCGTGTCGTGCCGGGAGCCGATCCAGGAGTCTTCTTCGCTCTTGAGGCGTGTGCGGTAGAGGTGGAAGTTGGATTCGACGGTGAGTTCGTTGCCTTCGTCGCCGGTGACGCGCACGTTGGTGATGAGTCGCCGGGTGCGAGATGGCGGGTCCTCTGACCATGACCGTCCTGTCATGAGCTTCTTGACGCGTCCTTCGAGGATGATCTTGGTGTCGTCGAAGAAGGCCATTTCACCGGGCTTGGTGAACTCGTCGGCTAGCTCGCGGCGGCTCTTGGTGCGGCGGATCGGCAGGAAGTAGTGCGTGTCGTCGGTGAACAACGCGACCCATTCCTCGTAGCGGTGGGCGTCGAGGAGCGCGGCTTCGTCGTAGTAGAAGCGTTCGACCTCGTACTGGCGCAGCATGGCGGCGAGCGGGTCGGTCCTGTGGGGTTCGGTGTCGATGGTCATTGTTGTTGCTCCGCGCTCAGAGGATGTCCGGGGGCGTCGTGCTGGTCCGGAGGGAGTTCCAGTCGAGTCCCTTCATCCATTGCGCCCACGCGTGGTAGGTCCACAGCTGACCGTGCTCGTTGGTGGTGGTCTCGATGCGAGCGAGCCCGTGCTCCTTGATGACCTTGCCGCGCCCAGCACCCATCTTGAGGATGTGTGGGACGCGGCGGCTGGCGATGCCGACCGTTTGCATGGTCGCTTGGGCCCAGTTCTCGCCGTCGTCTTGTTCGAGGAGCCCGGCCGGCCCGAAGACGTGATTGGCGAATCCGATGAGGAGCTGGCGGACTTCGGGCGGAGCGTCGACCGGCGCGAACGTGAACCACCAGATCTCAGTGTGCTGCGGGTCCCGCGGGATGCGCAGCGACACCTGGTTGGTGGTGGTTACCCACAGCGTGGGAAAGATGTTCGGGTGGCCGGCGACCTGCACGCCGACGGGTCCGAGGGCTTCGCGAGCCTCGGGGGTCTTGCGCCACTCGGAATCGAAGTTCGACGAGCTGGCCTTCGACGATGCAGTCGGTCCGCCGATGCCGTGGCCGTACTCTCCGATGACGACGACCTGATCGAACGTGGTGCCAGTGATTGTGGTGACGGGGATGTCGAGGTCGCCACCGCCCTCCATCTGGACGTCACCGGTGTCGATCACGCTCGGGTTGCCGACCACCTCCACGGAGGGAGCGCCGGGGAACACGCCCGGCGTGAACGCGGACGCGTGGGTGACTTGCGGGTGGTACCAGTCGAAGAGATTGTCGACCGCGAACTTCCAGTTGCAGTTGATGACGAACTTCTGGATGCCGGGCACGACCTCGATGGCCCCCTTGGCGGCGAGGAGGTCGATCCCCAGGCGGCCGGTGGCGCCGAGGTAGTCGTCGAGCGGTGGTGCCGTGGGGTCGTGGGTGCCGAAGACGAAGCCGCGGTAGCTGGCGAGCTGAGCGATCTCGCGGAGCCCGTGGGCCGCCTTGTCGAGGTCGCCGTTGTAGAAGTTCTTCATGCCGGGCACACCTTTGAGGCGGCCGTCGATGCCGTAGCTCCAGCCGTGGTACGTGCATAGGAAGCTCTTGGCGTTGCCTTCGTCGGCGCGGCACACGGCGTTGCCCCGATGGGCGCACGTGTTGAGCAGCGCCTTGATGGAGCCGTCCTTCTGGCGGACGACGAGCACGTTGTCGCGTCCCATCGGCGCTTCGAAGAAGTCGCCGGGGTTGCGGATCTGGGTCTCGTGGCACAGGAACAACCACGCTCGTCCGAAGATGAGCTCCATCTCCTGCTCGAAGATCTCTTCGTCGCTGTAGATGCGACGGTCGATCTCGCCTCGTTCCACGGAGACGACGTCGTCGGCGTTGGTGGCATCGACACGCATGACATCCCCCCTTTCTCGTGTTCGAACTCAGTGGTTGTCGACGAACTGGGCGACGAGCCGGTTGAACTCGTCGGTGTGTTCGATCTGGGCCCAGTGACCGCAGCGGTTCAGCAGCACGAGCCGCGCGTTCGGGATCATCGACACCAGGCGGAGGCCGTTCTCGTAATGCACGACCCGGTCATCGCGCCCGTGGATCACGAGCGTCGGTGTCGGGAGCAGTGGAAGCTCGCGGTCCAACGCGGTGAACGCCGCGAGGGACGCGCCCATCACCGTGCCCCGCGGGATCGCGGCGAGGAAGTTCTCGAGGTGGTCCCGGCGGCCGAGGGCGGCGGCGGAGCGTTGCTCGGCGAGCTCATCGGTGGCGAAGGCTTGGTCGAACGCCATGATCTGCACCAGACGTTTGAAGCTCGCCGGGGACGGGTCGTGGTAGGTCCCGATGAGGACCTTGAGGCCCTCGCTGGGGCCGCCGCCGGGCGAGAAGACGCTCACGCTGGGAGCGGGGGCTCCCATGCAGATCAGGTGGCTGACTCGTTCGGGATGGGCCGCCGTGTAGCGCAGGGCGGTCATGCCGCCCATCGAGTTGCCGATCAGCGCGACCCGGTCGAGTTCGAGCGCGTCGAGGAACAGCTCGAGGGCCTCGAGATGGTCACGGTCGTCGGGCGTGGCGGTGTCGGACTGTCCCCAGCCCGGCATGTCGACGGCGAGGACACGATGACGTTGCGAGAGCGGGCCGAGGTTGGTTCGGAAGTTCGTCCAGCCGGTCGCGCCCGGTCCGCTGCCATGCAGGAACACGAGGGGATGGCCGGCGCCGGCATCGTTGAAATGGAAACGCCACTTCTTGGTTTGGATGTCGCGGCTGGTGGCGGCTTCGGTCAGTTCGTTGCTCACCCTCGCAGTATCCGAACCTTCGTCGGTCGCAGGGAAGCGACTGGTCCCGTTGAGTGGGACGGTCGCGCTCATGGGTGGTAGTCGGCGGCGATGCCGTTGGCGGCACGGCGCACCCCCGCGGCGTGCTGGGTGGGGTCGAACGCGCCGGTCGGTCCCGCCACCGACACCGCGGCGACGGCGTGACCGTGCTTGAGAATGGGCGCAGCGACGCAGGTGAGGCCGACCGCGACTTCTTCGCGGTCATAGGCGACGCCTTCGTGGTGGACGCGCGCGAGCTCGGAGCGGAACAACGTTTCGTTGGCGAGTGTGTAGGGGGTGAGGGGTCGGAGTCCGGACGCGATGGCGGCAGCGACGGCGGTGTCATCGCCGAAGGCGAGTAGGGCCTTGCCGAGCGCGCAGCACGTCGCGGGGACGCGGCCGCCAACGTAGGACGGGGTGCGGACGTGACGGTGACCGAACAGCTTCTCGAGGTAGAGGACATCGGTCCCGTCGAGCACCGCGAGGTGGACGACCTGGTGTGAGCGCTCGTACAGGTCGGTCAAGTAGGGCAATGCCACATCGCGCAGGCCTCGGGGACGGCAGAACGCGATGTGATTGCCGAGCTCGAAGAGGCGTTGGCCGAGCCGGTAGCTCGTACCGGTCCGCTCGACGTAGCCATTCGCCTCCAAGAACGCGAGCAGCCTGTGGGTGGTCGACTTCGGGACACCGGCGCGACGGGCCAGCTCGCTGGCCCCGAGCGAAGGCACGTCGGCAGTGAACGCGTCAAGCAACGCCATCGCCTTGCCGATCGACGTGTCGAGTCGAGTCGGCGGCGGAAGGTCGACGGCGGTCATGGCCGGGCCCCGTCGAGCAGCGCACGAGGCAGGCGCGCCGCCAGATCCCGAGGCACTGGCTCCCCCGATACGAGCAGACGGTAGGGAAACACGGCGAGCAGGAGGTCCACCATCAACTCGATGTCGAGGTCGGCGCGCAACTGTCCATCGGCGATGCCGCGACGCAGGACCCGGGCCAGCTCCGTGCGCTTGGCGCGGAACGCCTGGCGGACGACCGCCGCCAGCTCCGGGTTGTGGTTGGCCTCCGCGCACACGTTGGACAGCGCCGCGCCGGGTGCACCGGTCGCGAACTCGTCGACCTGCTGTCTGGTGATGTCGAACAGCACGGCCTCGACATCGGATGAGTCCAGGAACGTGAACCGCGTCAGGTACTGCTCCAACGTGGCTCGCACAAGGGCAACCTTGGACGGATAGCGGCGGTAGAGCGTCGTCTTGGCCACACCGGCGCGCTGCGCGACGTCGTCCATGCGCATCTTGCTGTACGGCACGTCGGCGAGCACGGCGAGCACCGCGTCGACGATGGCGGCGTCGACTTGCGGGTCGCGGGGCCGTCCACCCCGAGACGCCGGCCTCGTAACGGTTTGGACCATCGCTTCCCCCCGAATGGTCGGTGTTCGACGGTTGTAACACAACCCCCCGAGTAACGCAACTGATGAGTAGCGAAACTGGTGGGCTGTCCCGCTCAGCGGGCCGTGCCGCTTCCCAGCGGGAGGCCTGAAGGAGCACGCTCGTGCCATGGGATGGCTCAAAGACACCGCAGTGCTCGTGACCGGCGCCGGGTCGGGACTCGGCCGGGCGGTCGTCGAACGGTTCGTCGACGAAGGCGCGCAGGTCGCGGTGCTCGAGATCAACGAGGCCAAAGCCGCGGCGTTGGTCGACGACCTCGGCGACGTGATCGTCACCGTCGGCGACGCCACACGGCTAGCCGACAACCAGCGAGCGGTCGCCGACGCGGTCCACGCCTTCGGCCGGCTCGACGTCTTCGTCGGCAACGCCGGCCTCTGGGACTACGGCACGTCGCTGCTCGCGCTTCCCGACGACAAGATCACCGATGCGTTCGACGAGATCTTTGCCCTCAACGTGAAGGGCTACCTCCTCGGCGCCAAGGCCGCGGTGCCGGAACTCCAGAAGACCAGCGGCGCCATGATCTTCACGGTCTCGAACGCGGGCTTCTGGCCCGGCGGCGGCGGACCGCTCTACGTCGCGTCGAAGCACGCCGTCATGGGCCTGATCAAGCAACTCGCCTACGAGCTCGCCCCCGACGTCCGAGTCAACGGTGTCGCTCCCGGTGGGATGCCCACCGACCTCCGCGGCCCACGGGCCCTCGGGCTATCCGACACTTCGTGGTCCTCGATGCCGGTCGACCAGATCATGGAGCGGTTCTCGCCGCTGGAGCGCGCCATCGCGCCAGCCGATTACACCGGGCACTACGTGCTGCTGGCATCGCGCGAGAACTCCCTGACGGTCACCGGTTCAGTGCACAACTGCGACGGCGGCATCGGCGTGCGCGGCCGACGCGAAGCAGAAGCGGCGATGCCGTCATGACCGGAGCCGTCGACCAGCCCACGATCGACGCGGTTGCTGCCGACCTGCGCGCCGCCTACGACGCCTACGCGCCGATCAAGCCCGTGCGTGACCGGTTGGAGATCGGCGGCATCGACGCGGCATACCGCGTGCAACAGCGCAACACGGATCACTGGACGGGGCAGGGTCGACGAGTCGTGGGCCGCAAGATCGGTCTCACCTCGGAAGCCGTGCAGCGCCAGCTGGGTGTGGACCAGCCCGACTTCGGCGCGCTGTTCGACGACATGCGCCTCGACGACGGCGACATGGTGCCGTACCGCGCCGTGCTCCAGCCCCGAATCGAGGCCGAAGTCGCGCTCGTGTTGAACCGCCCGCTGGACGACGAGGACCTGACTGTCGACCAGCTCGCTGCGGCCGTCGACCATCTGCTCCCTGCGCTCGAAGTTGTCGGGTCCCGGATCGTCGGGTGGGACATCACCATCCTCGACACGATCGCCGACAACGCATCGAGCGGGATGTTCGTGCTCGGCACGACCCCGATCCGGCCCGACACGGTCGAGCTCCGCGACGCTGCGATGACCCTCACCGTCAACAGTGCTGTGGCTTCTACCGGTTCGGGCGCGGCGTGTCTCGGACACCCGTACAACGCGGCGTTGTGGCTCGCTCGGCGGATGGTCGCCGAAGGCACCCCCCTGCAGCCGGGTGACGTCGTCATGACCGGCGCGCTCGGTCCGATGGTCGACCTGAACCCCGGCGACGTCATCGAAGCGACGATCCAAGGCGTGGGCGCGGTACGCACATTGCGTGAGACACCGGCATGAAGGTCGCCATCGTCGGCAGCGGCAACATCGGCACCGACCTCATGATCAAGGTCCTCCGTCGGTCCGAGAAGCTCGAGATGGGCGCCATGGTCGGCATCGATCCGGACTCCGACGGACTCCGCCGCGCACAGCGAATGGGTGTGCCGACAACCGCTGACGGCATCGGGGGTCTCCTCGCGCTCGACGGGTTCGCCGACATCGACCTCGTCTTCGACGCCACGTCGGCCGTCGCGCACCGCGCCAACTGGGCTGCGCTCGCGCCAACTGGCGTTCGTGTCCTCGACCTCACCCCGGCCGCGATCGGCCCCTACTGCGTCCCGGTCGTCAACCTCGACCGGCACCTCGACGCCACCAACCTGAACATGGTCACCTGCGGCGGCCAGGCGACCGTGCCCATCGTCGCCGCGGTCAACCAG
>JBKPCL010000071.1:0-8016 GCA_046727335.1 Actinomycetota bacterium | reverse complement strand
CGACAATCGTGGTCGAAGGCGATCGGCTCCTTGCCGTCGAGAATGAGCCGTTCGTTGACCAGGTCCAGCATCTCGAGGAACGACATGTCGGGGCTCACGCCCGGCACGTCGTAGGTCTCGAACGCGCCCGCCGCGTCGGGCGCGGCTTGCCGCCAGGCGGTCAACGTGATCCGAAACGTCTGCGTGGACATTCCTGCGCTTTCTGCTGTCCGATGACTACTTGTACGAACGAGTCGATGGGTGCGCGTACTCGAATTCGAGCGGCTCCTGGTGGAGTTCGGGCTCCTTGCCGACGCCCGTGAACTCCCACGCGGCGACGTACGCGTAGTGCTCGTCGTCGCGGAGGGCTTCGCCGTCCTCGGTCTGGTATTCCTCTCGGAAGTGTCCGCCGCATGATTCGTTGCGGTGCAGCGCGTCGAGCACCATCAGCTCCGCGAACTCGAGGAAGTCGGCGACGCGGCCGGCCTTCTCGAGCGACTGGTTGCGAGTCTCGTTCTCGCCGAGGACGCGCACGTTCTTCCAGAACTCCTCGCGGATCGCGGGGATCTCGGAGAGTGCTTTGGTGAGGCTCTGCTCGCTGCGCGCCATGCCGCAGTTGTCCCACAGGACCTTGCCGAGCTCGCGGTGGATGTCGTCGACCGTGCGGTTGCCGTTGATCGCGAGCATCTTGCGGACGTGGGCGTCGACGTTCGCCTCGGCTTCCGTGAACGCGGCGTCGTCGAGCGGAACCAGCTTCTGACCGAGCAGCGGTGCGAGATAGTCGCCGATCGTGTACGGCAGGATGAAATAGCCGTCGGCCAGGCCCTGCATGAGCGCCGACGCGCCCAGCCGGTTGGCGCCCTGGTCGGCGAAGTTCGCCTCGCCGAGGACGAACAGGCCCGGCAGGTTGCTCATCAGGTTGTAGTCGACCCAGAGGCCGCCCATCGTGTAGTGGATCGCCGGGTAGATCCGCATCGGCACGACGTACGGGTCTTCGTCGGTGATGCGCTCGTAGATCTCGAAGAGGTTCCCGTAGCGCTCTTCGACGACATGACGCCCGAGACGAGCGATCGCGTCCTTGAAGTCGAGATAGACGCCGTTCTTGAGCGGTCCGACACCTCGGCCCGCGTCCACTTCGCGCTTCAGCGCCCGCGACGCGACGTCGCGCGGGACGAGGTTGCCGAAGGCGGGGTACCGGCGCTCGAGGAAGTAGTCGCGGTCTTCTTCGGGGAGCTCGTTGGGAGGGCGCGGGTCGTCCATCTGCTTCGGCACCCAGATGCGGCCGTCGTTCCGCAGCGACTCGGACATCAACGTGAGCTTCGATTGGAACTCGTCGCTCGCGGGGATGCACGTCGGGTGGATCTGTGTGTAGCAGGGGTTCGCGAAGAAGGCCCCGCGCTTCGCCGCCCGCCACACTGCAGTGACGTTCGAGTTCTTGGCGTTGGTCGACAGATAGAAGACGTTGCCGTACCCGCCCGTCGCGAGGACGACTGCGTGGCCAGCCATCGAGAACACGTCACCAGTGTCGAGGTCCCGGCACACGATGCCCGCGGCGCTCCCATCTTTCACGACGAGATCGAGCATCTCGGTACGCGGGAACAGCTGGACGGAGCCGGCGTGCACTTGCTGCATCAGCGCCTGGTACGCGCCGAGCAGAAGCTGCTGGCCGGTCTGGCCGCGCGCGTAGAACGTGCGTGACACCTGGGCGCCGCCGAAGGAACGGTTGTCGAGAAGGCCGCCGTACTCGCGCGCGAACGGGACGCCCTGCGCGACGCACTGGTCGATGATGTCGACCGATACTTGCGCGAGGCGATAGACGTTTGCCTCTCGGGATCGGTAGTCGCCGCCCTTGATCGTGTCGTAGAACAGGCGGTAGATGCTGTCGCCGTCGTTCTGGTAGTTCTTCGCGGCGTTGATGCCGCCCTGCGCCGCGATCGAGTGGGCGCGACGCGGCGAGTCGTGGAACGTGATGACCTTCACGTTGTACCCGAGTTCGCCGAGGCTGGCCGCCGCGGACGCCCCGGCGAGGCCGGTGCCGACGACGATGACGTCGAACCGGCGCTTGTTCGCCGGGTTGACGAGCTTCACGTCGAACTTGTGGTTGTCCCACTTCTGTTCGAGCGGACCCTTGGGAAGCTTGCTCTCGAGCGTCATGGCTGCGGCCCTCAGGACGACTTGCACGGCGCCGTCGTCGGCTCCGTGTGCGGACACTTGAGTGTCACGGCGTGGAACTGGATGGCGATCGGGAAGCTGCAGTTGCCGATCAAGATGACGGCGGCGAACCCTTGGGCAAAGGTTCGCCGCAGCTTGTTGTAGCGCGGGTTGTTGATGCCCATGCTCTGGAACATCGACCAGGCGCCGTGATACAGGTGGACGCCGAGCGCGATGTTCGCCACGATGTACACGATCGCGACGGGAACCCTTTGCAGGCTGTAGACGAGGTTGTTGTAGGGGTCGCCCCGGACGAACTCGGGGTTGGCGTTGCCCCATGTGAGATCCATGAGATGGAACAGCACGAACAGCCCGACGATGATTCCTGTCCACCGCATGGTGCGTGACGCGTAGTCGGCCGCGACGTAGTCGCGCTTCGACTTGTACGTGTCGGGCCGCGCTTGACGGTTGATGATCGTGAGACCCGCGGCGGCGTGAATGTGGAACACGAACGCCGCGATGAGACCCGTGCGGATCGTCCAGAGGAGCCACGTGCGGGGCAGCAGATGGCCCGGCATGTTGCGCAGTGCCTCGCCGTAGAGGTTGATCTCTTCCTTCGACAAGAACAGCTTGATGTTGCCGATGAGGTGCACGAGGACGAAGGCCATGAGGGCCACGCCCGTGACGCCCATCACCCACTTCTTGCCGATGGCCGTGCGGTAGAAGCGCAGGATCGGCGGCCCCGACGGGGGCATCTTCCGGATCGGACGCGGACCGGCCGGCGGCACGGGAGCCGTCGTGCGCGGCGCGACACCGGTTCCGGACGGCGATTCCGACGGCGCTCCCGCTGGTGTCGGCGTCGTCGTGGCCACTCAGACCTCCCCATGCCCGGCTCGTGACGTTGTGAATCGACTCTACGCTCCACCCGCGTCGGGGAGCCGAATCAAGAGAGGACCAGATGCGCGTCGTCGAGGTACTGGAGAAGGGGATCGCGGACGGCACGCACATCGGTGCCCAGCTCTACGTGTCGCGGGGCGGCGAGACGGTCGCCGACGTCGCCGTCGGCGCGTCGCGTGACGGCGTGCCGATGACGACCGACACGTTGATGATCTGGTTCTCGATGACGAAGGCCGTTACCGCAGTCGCGGTGGCCCAGCAATGGGAGTGTGGTGCGTTCGACGTCGACGATCCGGTCGTGCGATTCATTCCGGAGTTCGGCATGCACGGCAAGGACCGCGTGACGATCCGACATCTGCTAACGCACACGGCCGGCATCCCGTTCGCGGACGACATCCTGTCGGGAACGCCGTGGCGGGAGTCGCGCGCCGAGAATCTGGCGCGCATCTACGCGGCCGAGCTGCAGTACGAGCCGGGCAGTCGCGCCGGCTACCACCCGGCGGCAGGAATGAGCGTGCTCGGTGAGGTCGTCGCGCGGGCAAGCGGAACGCCCTTCGAGCAGTACGTGCGCGACGAGATCTTCGTGCCCCTCGGCATGCAGGACTGCTGGGTCGGGATGCCGCCCGAGCGCTATGAGGCGTACGGCGAACGAATCGGCCTCATGCACGACACCACGGGCGCGGCGCCTGTCGTGCTGCGGGGCATCGATTCGCCGCGCGCGACCGCGTCACCCATGCCGGGCGCCAACGGGCGTGGTCCGATCCGACAGCTCGGCCGCTTCTACGAGATGCTGCTCGGCCACGGTGCTCGCGATGGCGTCGGGGTGTTGTCGCCGGTCACGGTCGCCGCGGTCTCGGCTCGGCATCGCACTGACATCATCGACGAGACCTTCGGCGTCGTCATGGACTGGGGACTCGGGCTCGCGATCGACACGTTCGCGATGGGCCGCCATAGTTCGCGGCGCGCGTTCGGTCACGGCGGTCATCAGTCGTCGATCGCGTTCTGCGACCCCGAGTACGGCGTGGTCGTCACCGTGGTGTGCAACGGCATGCCCGGACTCGAGCGTCACAACGCGCGGCTCGACGCGATCAGCAGCGCGGTCTACGTCGATCTGGGAATCGTGCCGCCCGACGCTCCCGGCCGTTCGAAGCCGTTCCCGACGCAGGGTCTCTAACCACGCTTCCCGGCATCGCGGCCTGCTTCGAGCACGAGCAGCGGGGAGCGATTCACGACTCGCCCGACGGCGGCGTGTTCCAACGTCGCCTCGACGTCGACCGCATCGCCGAGCTGGACGCGTCCGACGAACGTGATCGCGTCCGCCGGAACATCTCCTTGCCAGCGACGCACGCGCCCGTCGACCGTGACCTCGACCACGGCGTTCGGGAGGTCATGGCGCAGGTCGTTGACGACGTGCACGTTGCCCGAGCGCGGATCGACCATCGGGAGCACGGGACGGCACGCGTCGCGCAGCGAGGCGTACGCACGTTTCGGCACACGCTCATGGTCAAGGATCGACCAGCTCACCGCCGGGTGCGAGTCGGCGAATGCGTACACCGCGAAGCCGCCAGTCGGTGCGTACTTGCAACGCCGGAGATCCTCGACGTGGAGCTGCACGAGCGCCGCTTGGTACGCCTGCGTCTCCTCGCGCCACTCGTCGAACGACTTCGCATCGCTCGGTGGGACGCGCGCCGCTAAGACCTCACGCTGCATCCCGTGACGACGTGCGAGCTCGTCCCAGTCGAGGTCCGGCCAGCGATCAGGATCCATCCACTCGGCGCCGTCAGGGACTGACTGCGCGCCGAACTTCGACACGAAGCGGCCGGCCCTCGGAACGACTCGCAGCGCGCGCGCCATGCCCGCCATCGTTCCGTGGTACCAGCCGAACCATGAGTGCGCGTCGGTGCCCATGTCGCCGGCGCCCGGAAGTACTCCCGAGTGACGGGAGACGGGCCGCGTGCCGTCACGCCGAACCATCGCCCGGGCGACGGACCGGTCGAGCACCGCCTTCGTCCACGTCGGCATTGTGGCGGTCGCCATCAACTTGAGGAGCCTGCCGCGCTTCGGGAGCTCACCGGGTTCGGCGTCGAACGCGTACGGGCCGTCGTGCGCGCACCACAGGAACACGCTCGGATGATGCGCAAGCATGTCGACCATCGCCCCCGCCTGCCGCACCGCCTGCCGCCGGACTCCGCGCGCGTAGCCCCATTCCATCGGCAGGTCCTGCCACAGCAGCAGTCCCGCTTCGTCGGCCGCGTCGTACAGCGATGGGGGTGCGACGTGCGCGTGCACGCGCAGGAAGTCGAGATTGGCGGCGAGCGCAAGTTCGATGTCGCGCCGGACGAGCGGCTCATCCACGTCGGCGAGCGCCATGCGTTGTGGTTCGAGGTTCGCGCCCTTGAGGAAGAGCCGCTCGCTGTTGATGGAAATTCGCCAGTCGTCGAAGCGAACATCGCGGAATGCAGCGCGTACCGTTCGCTCGTCGCTGACGCCGCCGTCGACCTCGACGCGGAGCTGCAAGGTGCACATCGGTTGTTCGCCGAGCGCGCGCGGCCACCAGCGCGGCGGCTCATCGACGACGAGCGTCCATTCCAAGCGATTCTCACCCGCCGCGAGCGTGAGATCGCGGCGCGTGTCGAGGAGCGTGACGCCTTCCGGACCGCGTACGACTGCGTACAGCTGCGCGTCGCGTGCCGAATCGCCGGCGTCGAGCTGCATTCGACACGCGAGTCGCCCGCGTTCGCCCGACGCTTCAGTGCACAACACCCGCAGGATCGCGAGGCGTACCTCGCCGCAGTCGACGACGCGCACAGGTCTCCAGATGCCGCCGGGATTGAACTCGGGATCGAGCATCACCGACTGGCCGAAAACTCCCGTGATCGTGCGCTTGGCCGTCCGATCGGTCTGCGGCGGGCAGGCCACTTCGATACCGAGGACGTGGGCATCACCGTCCCGCACCGCGTTCGTCACCTCGAACGCATGCCGGAAGAAGTAACCCTCGGTCGCACCGAGGTAGTCGCCGTCGAGCCACACGTCGCCGTAGTAGAAGATGCCGTCAAGCTCCAGAAAGCGGCGCTGACCGGGGGCGAGCGGTTCGCACGTGAAGTGCCGTCGATATAGCAACGGGCCGTCCGAGGTGGCGAACTCGGGCTCGTTCCGCCAGTGGTGCGGCACCGATACATGCGGCCAGTCGTGATCGTCGAAGTCGGGAGCCGCGAACGTCTTCGCGAGATCGCGGTCGCTGACGCGAGCACGCCACCGACCGGAGAGGTCGATCACGACGTCACACTAGGGCGGGTGTCGATGCCGAGCGGCCGGACGTATGCTCGCCGCCATGAGTCGCCCGTCCACCCTTGGAGACCTCCGCGCGAGCGGATGGCAGTCGCGCCCCGTGAAGGAAGAGGTGCGCGCCAACGCCGTCCGTGCCCTCGCCGACGACAAACCGCTCGTCGACGGTGTCATCGGCTACGACGACACCGTCCTGCCGCAGCTCGCGAACGCGCTGCTCGCGGGTCACGACATCATCTTCCTCGGCGAGCGCGGTCAGGCGAAGACGCGCATCATCCGCAGCCTCGTCTGCTTGCTCGACGAGTGGTTGCCGATCGTCGCCGGCAGCGAGATCAACGACGATCCGTACTACCCGGTGTCGTCGCACGCCCGGCACCTCGTAGCCGAGCGCGGTGACGAGACACCGATCGAGTGGGTGCACCGCGACCGCCGCTTCGGAGAGAAGCTTGCGACACCCGATACCTCGATCGCGGACCTCATCGGCGAGGTCGACCCGATCAAGGTGGCGGAAGGGCGATATCTCTCCGACGAGCTGACGATCCACTACGGCCTCGTGCCGCGAACGAACCGCGGGATCTTCTCCATCAACGAGCTGCCCGACCTCGCCGAACGCATTCAGGTCGGCTTGCTCAACGTGTTGGAGGAGCGCGACGTCCAGATCCGCGGCTACAAGATCCGGCTGCCGCTCGACGTGATGCTCGTGGCGTCCGCCAACCCGGAGGACTACACGAACCGCGGGCGCATCATCACGCCGCTCAAGGATCGGTTCGGTGCGCAGATCCGGACGCACTACCCACTCGAGACCGACCTAGAGGTCGCGATCATCGACCAGGAGGCCCGGCCGCTCGAGGCCGAGGGTCTGCAGGTGTGGGTGCCCGAATTCATGACGGAGATCGTCGCCGAGATCAGCCAGCTCGCGCGCCGGTCGCCGCATGTGAACCAGCGGTCGGGTGTCTCGGCGCGGCTGTCGATCACCAACTACGAGACGCTGGTCGCCAACGCGGCCCGGCGTGCGCTCGCGAACGGCGAGCGCGAGGTCGTGCCGCGGGTTTCCGATCTCGACGCGCTCGCGGCGTCGACGTCCGGCAAAGTCGAGATCGAGACGCTCGACGACGGCCGCGACCAGCAGGTGCTCGAACGCATGGTGAAGGCTGCGGTGCTGGAGGTGTTCCGCGCTCGCGTTCGACCCGAGCGCTTGGGTCCGATCGTGGCGTCGTTCGAGGACGGCTCGATCGTCCACACCGGCGAGGACGTCCCCGCGGCCGACTACCGCGACTCTCTGACGAAGCTCGAAGGCATGAACATCGTGCTCTCGGACCTCGGCGTCGGTGAGTCGCCGGCCGGGATCGCGTCAGGCATCGAGTTCGTCCTCGAGGGCCTCCATCTCACCAAGCGTCTCAACAAAGACGCGATCGGTGCACGAGCGACCTACCGCGGCCGCGGCTAGCGGCCGACCATCGAACCGGCGTGACTGACGGCCCTCAGAGGGCCGCTGCTCACGCCAGAACGCCGACTCCCGGGAGCCACCATCGAACCGGCGTGACTGACGGCCCTCAGAGGGCCGCTGCTCACGCCAGTTCGGGATTGTGCGCGTAGCCGGCGAGGAGCTCGGCGCTGGCGCGCGGTTCGCGATCTCGTGTGAAGCAGCCGAACGGCACCGAGTACCCGTGGTTCCATTCGTAGTTGTCGACGCCCGTCCAGTGG
>JBKPCL010000070.1:0-13611 GCA_046727335.1 Actinomycetota bacterium | reverse complement strand
CATGCGCGCGACCGCGTCGAGATCACCCTGGACGGCGGCGAGCGCGGCAACCTGCGCGACGTTCGACACGTTCGACGTCGAATGCGATTGCAGGTTCGTCGCCGCGGCGACCACGTCCGCGGGACCGATCATCCAGCCGACGCGCCACCCGGTCATCGCATAGGTCTTCGCGACGCCGTTGAGGATGACGCATCGATCGAGCAGCTCGGGGACGAGTCCGGGCATCGACGAGAACACGTGACCGTCGTAGGTCAGGTGTTCGTAGATCTCGTCGGTGACGACCCAGATGCCACGCTCGGCCGCCCACCGTCCGATCGCTTCGACGTCTTCCGGTGGGTACACCGCGCCGGTCGGGTTGGACGGTGACACGAACAGCAGCACCTTCGTTCGAGGTGTGCAGGCGGAGTCCAGTTGCTCGATCGTCACGCGGAATCCGTTGGTCTCGTCCGTCGGCAAGACCACCGGCGCACCGCCGCCCAGCGCGATGCACTCCGGATACGAGGTCCAGTACGGCGCGGGAAGCAGTACCTCGTCGCCGGGATCGCAGAGCACTTGGAAGGTGTTGTAGACGGCGTGCTTGCCGCCGTTCGTGACGAGCACCTGGCTCGCCGCGCAGTCGACACCGGAGTCGCGTTTCGTCTTGCTGGCGATCGCCTCGCGGAGCTCGGGAAGCCCCGCCGTCGGCGAGTAACGGTGATACCGCGGGTCGCGACACGCGGCGACCGCAGCGTCGACGATGTGATCGGGCGTCGGGAAGTCAGGTTCGCCCGCGCCGAAGCCAATGACGTTCTCGCCCGCGGCCTTCAGCGCTTTCGCCTTCGCATCCACTGCGAGCGTCGCCGACTCATGGATCCCGGCGATCCGTGCGGAAACTCGGCGCGTCGACGGCGTGGTGCTCATGCATTCCATGGTGGCACGCGACGCCAGTGCCGACCGACTCGTTTTCGGCCGCGTTTTCCCTGGTCGTTCGCCCGTTCCCGCCTCCAACCGCGCATTTCGCCGCGCCCCCGCGTAGCCTGACCAGTCATGCCTCGACCGCGATCGCTGCTGACTCGCGGCATCGGCGGCGCGGCGGCGGCGCTCGTCGCCTGCTCGGCATTCCTGCTGTCGTCCGGAACAGGCGGCGCCGCGGAATTACCGCCTCCGAAGGCCTCCATCGTGGTCGACGCGGGCTCGGGCGCAGTCCTCGCCGGCGATCACGTCCACGACGCGCTCCGGCCCGCCAGCCTCGCGAAGATCATGACCGCGCTCGTCGCGGTCGAGCGGCTCGCGCCGGCTGCCGGCATTCCGGTAAGCCCGCTCGCGGCGGGTCAACCGGCGATGAGCATCAACATGAAGGCCGGTCAGACGTGGCCGTTCGAGCAGGCGATCGCCTCGCTCATGATGGTGTCGGCCAACGACGCGGCGTACGCCCTCGCCGAAGACGCGGGCGGCGGATCACTCGACCGGTTCGCGACGATCGCCAACGCCACGGCACGGCGATTGGGCTTGCGCGACAGCACGCTCGGAGATCCGGCCGGTCTCGACGACAGCGCCTCCTACAAGGGCGGGCCGATGATGAGCGCGTACGACATCGCGGTCGCGACGCGCAACGCGCTCACAGTGCCCGTGATCGCCCAGTACGCCGCGATGCGCAGCTACGAGTTCGTCGACCCGACCGGACTCCCTCGACACCTGCCCAATCACAATCAGATCCTGCCCGGCGACGGCTTCGGATACGCGGGAGCGACCGGCTTCAAGACCGGCTTCACGCACCGTGCCGGGCACGCGCTGGTCGCCACCGCGACGCGAGGCGGCCGGACGTGCATCGCCGTGATCCTCGGCGCCGCCGGTCTCGGATACACCGACGCGGCGCATCTGCTCGATCAGTGCTTTGCGTCGCCGGTCGGTGCGCGGGGAACGGGCGAGCGTCTGCCCCACGTCAAGATCTCACCGTACGAGTCGCGGATCGCCGACCGGCAAGCGTTCGCGGCACTTGCCTCGGACTCCTCGGCCTCGGCAACCGACGCCGTCGACGCAGCCACGCCGATGCCGGCCGCGGCCGCCGCGCCGATCGCCGCCCGACCGACGTCGAAGTCGAAGTCGACGAGGGCGTCGGGATCGTCCTCGCATTCGTCCAGCAGTCGTCACCACAGTGAAGGCATTCTCTCCGTGCGCAACCTCCTCGTCGTCCTCGTGCTCGTGCTCACCGTCGTCGTGGTGTTTCGGCGCCGAGCGGTGAGGCACCAGCGAATGCGGCGCCTGGCCCGCAAGCGACACCGTGCCGCGCAGATGCGAAGTGGCGGTCTGCCCGTGGTCGACGGTCGCTACCGCCCCGGAACGCGCATCGGCAAGCCCCTCGAGTCGCACGTGCGCATTCACCGACTGTCACACGACGACGGCGAACCGCGCCGCAACACCGGCTGAAGTGTTTGGACGTGACGTGCACAGAAGTGTGCACCGCACGACCAAACACGCGACTACTGGTCGGCTGCCGCTGTCCTACTACTGGTCGACTCCGGCTCCGCCTCCCCTTCGGTCGGCTACGCCTGCGTCTCCTACCAGGGCATGGCGACGCCGCCGTTGGGACGTTCGATCTGGCCGGTCACGAACGCGGCCGCGTCAGACACGAGGTAGAGGAACGTGCGCGCCACGTCGTCAGCCTCACCGGCGCGACCCAGCGGCGCCATCGCACCCGCGCGCTTGTGGTACTGCTCGAGCTTCTCCGGGATGATGTTGCCGTCCTCGTCCGTGAAGTTGTGGCGCGAGAAGTTGGTCAGGATCATGCCCGGCGCGATCGCGTTGACGCGCACGCCGTAACGCCCGACCTCGGTGGCGAGCGTCTTCGTCAGCATCGCGACCGCGGCCTTCGTCATGCCGTAGCACGCGAGCGTCGGCGCGGGCGTGTCGATCGCGCCCGACGAGATGTTCACGATGTTGCCGGAACCCTGCGGGACCATGTGCCGGATCGCGGCCTGGCAGCCGTAGAAGACGCTCTTGAGGTTGATCGCGAGGATCCGCTCGAACTCCTCGTCGGAGCATTCGGCGACGAGCTTGTTGTGCGGGATGCCGGCGATGTTGCCCACGATGTCGACCCGGCCGAACTCCGATGCCGCGGAGTCGACGAGTGCGTCGACGTCCGCTCGCTGCGTCACATCGGTGCGGCGCACGACGGCGGTGCCGCCGTCGGCCGTGATCTCGTCGGCGGTGACCTGGGCGCCTTTCTCGTCCACGTCACCGCCCACGATCGTCGCGCCAGCCTCGGCAAGCAGCCTCGCGGTCGCCTGGCCGATGCCACTCGCGACGCCCGTGAGCACCGCAACCCGCTCCGACAGGTCGAACATGTCCTGGACGTTCGGCACCCGGCTCCCCCTCTCTGACGAATCGGGCGAGACTAGATGGGACCATGATCACGCCGTCGAAGCGAACGGTCGGACCGGGATACCGCAAAATGGTGGGATGACGCCGCTCCTCGCGCTCGGTTCGCGGATCAGCGACGTCAACCTGCTCGCGTACATCGCCGCGTTCGGCGGCGGGATCGTGTCGTTTCTCTCGCCATGTGTGCTGCCGCTGGTCCCCGGCTACCTGTCGATCGTCACCGGCCTCGACCTTGCCACGCTGCAGGACGACTCTCGCGTGCACGTCCGGCGCATCGTCGCGACCACCGCGCTCTTCGTCCTCGGGTTCGGCGCCGTCTTCGTCGCGCTCGGTCTCTCGGCGTCGAGCTTCGGGCAGCTGCTCAGCGATCACCAGAGCCTGCTGACGCGTATCTCCGGTGCGCTCATGTTCGGAATGGGGCTGTTCCTGCTCGGCTCCCTGTTCCTGCAGGCGCCATGGCTGTACCAGGAGCGCCGGTTCGCGCCGCAGCTCGGACGCTTCGGCACGGCCGCACCCGTGGTCGCGGGCGCCGCCTTCGGGTTCGGTTGGTCGCCGTGCATCGGCCCGATCCTCGGTTCGATCCTCGGCATCGCCGCCAACCAGCACCGCGTGTGGGCCGGTGGGACACTGCTCGTCGCGTACTCGATCGGGCTCGGCGTGCCGTTCCTCCTCAGCGGGCTCGCGCTGGGACGGCTGAGCGGCGCGTTCGGATGGGTGAAGCGCCACTTCCCGCTCATCGTCGGGACGGCCGCGGCGATCCTGTGCGTGTTCGGCTTGCTGCTCGTGTTCGACGAGCTCGCGCATCTCAGCGCCGACTTGCAGCGCTGGTTGACCGACGCCCACCTCGAGTGGCTCGTCAAGCTGGGCTGATGTGCCGCCCGAACACACCGACGGTGCCCTCGCCGCGCTGCCTCCCGATCTTGCGTCGCGACTTCGCTTCCTGCTCGAGGTCGACGCGCTGAAGACGATCCTGCGCCGCAACTCGATCGTGGCGGGCACGCGTCTCGAGAACAGTGCAGAGCATTCGTGGCACCTCGCAGTCATGGCGCTCGTCCTCGCGCCGTACAGCAAGGAGCCCATCGACACCAGCCGCGTCGTCTCGATGCTGCTCGTCCACGACATCGTCGAGGTCGACGCCGGAGACACGTTCGTCTACGACGCGTCGGCGCGCCTCGAGCAGCAGGCCGCGGAAGCGGCGGCGGCCGAACGACTCTTCGGCATGTTCGCGGACGGGCACGAGATGCGGGCCCTCTGGGACGAGTTCGAAGCCCGCGCCACTCCCGAAGCGCGCTTCGCGAGGGCGATCGACCGGCTGGAACCGTTGCTCCTGAACCACGCCAACCGCGGCGAGCCCTGGCGACAGCACGGTGTGCATGCCGAACAGGTCCGCGCCGTCAACTCGCTCATCGCCGACGGCTCCGACGAGTTGTGGGACGCGGCGCGCGGCCTCATGGACGACGCGGTCAAACGCGGCTGGCTTCCCGAACAGAGGAGCGCGCAATGAACATCGGCGTCTCGCTACGGACCGCATTCCCTCCAATGGACGCGCGCACAGGTGCGCGCTGGCTTGTGGAACGCACTCGCGCCGCACGCGACGCTGAGCTCGACAGCCTCTTCGTCGGTGATCACCACAACGTTCCCGTGCCCTACTACCAGAACGTTCCGCTGCTGGGACGGCTACTCGCGGAATGGAACGACCGTCCCGCGGGCTCGTTGTTCCTCCTGCCGCTCTGGCATCCCGTGCTCGTGGCCGAGCAGATCGGCACGCTGGCGGCGATCGCCGCAGGGCGCTTCATCATGCAGTGCGCGGTTGGCGCCGGCGCGGAGCAATTCGGCGCGTTCGGCCTGTCGACGAAGACACGCGCCGCTCGGTTCGAGGCCGCGCTCGGTGTGATCCGCCGCCTGTGCGCGGGCGAAGAAGTGTCGATGACCGAACCCTTCGCGATCGACCGCGCGCGCGTCGCGCCCGTGCCGCCCGAGCCACTCGAGGTTTGGATCGGCGCGGCCGCGCCAGTCGCGATCGATCGCGCCGCGCGCCTCGGCGACGCATTCCTCATCGGTCCCGAGGCGACGCCATCGGATGTCGTCGAGCTCGTACGCATCTATCGCGAGGCGTGCAGCCGTCATGGGCGCACCCCGTCGACGATCGCGATCCGGCGCGACATTCACGTCGGCGACGACGAGGCAGACGCGCAACGCGTCGCGGGCCCGGTGCTGGCGCGCGGCTACCGCGGCTTCGATCCGTCGGCGCCGGTCGTCGGCGGCGTGGATTCCGTCGCCGAAACATTCGCGTCACTGCGCGACGCGGGTTGCACCGACGTCATCGTGCGCCATCTCGCCGACGAGCAGCGGGACGTCTTGCGCTCCTTCGAGCGACTCGCCGAGGTGCGCCGCATGGTCCGGACGGACAAGGGCAGGGGCGGGCGGTGAGGTGGGGGCTCACCGCCGCCCTTGCCACGGCACAGTCTCGCCGATGATGCCGTGTCGGTGCGAGCCATGCTCCGACGCGGCAAGCTGGGCACGTGGAACCCGAGTGGATCGCTGACGACGCGGCGCTTGCTGATCTCGTGTCCACGCTCTCGCGGGAGCCGCGGTACGCCCTCGACACGGAGTTCCATGGCGAGCGGAGCTACTGGCCGCGTCTCGCCCTGGTCCAGCTCGCGTGGGACGGCGGGCTCGCCCTCATCGACTCTCTCGCCGTGGATCTGCATCCCCTCGCCGACGTCTTGGCGGGCGAGGCGTGGATGGTGGCGCACGCGGCTGACCAAGACCTGACAATCCTCGAACGGGCTTGCGGCCGGGGTCCATCTCGGCTGTTCGACACCCAGGTGGCAGCCGCGTTCGTCGGCCTCGGCAGCCCGTCGCTGGCCGCGCTCGTCGACCGCGTTCTCTCCGTGCGGCTGGCCAAGGGCGACCGTCTCACTGACTGGACCCGGCGACCACTTTCGGAGGAACAGCGCACGTACGCCGCGTCCGACGTCGCCTATCTCCTCCCACTGCACGACAGCCTCGTCCAGCGGCTCGAGGACGCCGGCCGGCTCACCTGGGCGCTCGACGAGTGCGAAGAGCGGCGGGTCAAAGTTCGGACAAGGCCGCGTCCGGAAACCGCATGGTGGCGCATCAAAGGCGCGCGGCAGCTGCGCGGTCGGTCACGGGGAGTCGCGCAGGCCGTCGCGGCGTGGCGAGAGCGCACCGCCGAAGCACTCGACGTCCCACCGCGCTTCGTGCTGTCCGACCTCGCGCTCGCCGGCGTCGTCCACCGCCCGCCGCGCACCCGGGAGGAGCTCGCGGCAATCCGAGGCGTCGACCATCGCGCGCTGCGCGACGGCTCGGCGTCTGCACTTCTGGACGCGGTGACGTCAGGCCTCGCGCTCGACAACTCCGAACTCCGGCTGCCGGCGGCCGAACGGATCGACAGGTCGCTCTCCCCCGCGGTCACAGTGATCGGCGCGTGGCTCGCGCAGTACGCAACCGATCTTGATCTTGACCCATCCGTGCTCGCGACGCGCGCCGACCTGACCGAGCTGCTGCAAGGAAGCGATAGCAGATTGAGGACCGGGTGGCGAGACGATCTGGTCGGCGAGCAACTCCAGCGTCTGCTCGCCGGTGAGTCCGTGCTGGCACTCGCGGACGGCGGACGCCGGATCGAGTTGCGAAGTCGGTAGCCTCGCCGCCCGTGGCACGCTGCAAAGTCGGAGTCCAGCTCCACCCTCAGGCGACCACGACGGACGCGCTCCGCGCCGCATGGCGTGCGGCCGACGCGCTCGGCGTGGACAGCATCTGGCTGTGGGACCACTTCTTTCCGCTGTACGGCGATCCCGACGGCGCCCACTTCGAGGCGTACAGCTTGCTCGCGGCGATGGCGGTGGAGACGACCCGCGCCGACATCGGCGCGTTGGTCACCTGTAACTCGTACCGCAACCCGAACCTGCTCGCCGACATGGCGCGAACCATCGATCACTTGAGCGTCGGGCGCTTCGTGCTCGGAATCGGCTCGGGATGGTTCGAGCGTGACTACCGCGAGTACGGCTACGAGTTCGGCACCGCTCCGACTCGGCTGCGCGAGCTCGCCGCCGCGCTGCCGGTCATCATGCAGCGGTTCGATCGGCTCGAACCTCCGCCGAGGGGTCGCTTGCCGATCATGATCGGTGGTTCCGGCGAGCGGGTGACGCTCCGGCTTGTGGCCGAGCACGCCGACGCCTGGAACACGTTCGGCCCGCCCGAGAACTTCGCGAAGAAGAGTCGCGTGCTGGACGAGTGGTGCGAACGTCTCGGCCGGAATCCGCGCCAGATCGAGCGGACAGTCGGTATCAACGTCAACGAGGTCGGCAACCTCGACGCGTACGTCGAGGCCGGTGCCGAGCACCTCATCGTGATGGTCGGTCCGCCGTTCGACCTCGACCCGGTCAAGCAGCTGCTCGACGCCGCGCGCTAAATGGGTTGATCGGCGAGCGACCGCCCGATCTTCAAGAGCTCGGGTGTCGCCGAGCCGAGGCTGAACTCGTACTGCTTCAGCCACAGGAAGTATCGATGGATCGGGAAATCGACGTCGATGCTGATCCCACCGTGAATGTGCAGCGCGGCGTGCCCGATTCGGTTGCCGCCCTCCGCCGCCCAGAACTTTGCGGTCGCCACCTCGATCGCGTCGTCACAACCCTCGTCGAGGTGTGTCGCGGCCTGCAGCATCGTCAGCTCGATGCCCTGGTTGTCGATGAAACAGTCCGCCATGCGCTGACCGACGGCTTGGAACGTGCCGATCGCCCGATCGAACTGCTTGCGGTCGCACGTGTACTGCGCGGTGAGCCGCAACGCGCGGTCGGCCACGCCGGAGACGATGGCGCACATGGCGACCGTCACGCGGTTGAGCGTCCATGCGAGGATGTCGCGACCCTGCTCGATGGTGCCGAGGACGGCGTCGTCGCCGACGCGGACTCCGTCGAGCGTCAGCTCGAACAACGGCTCGTGGTTCATCGTCTGCTGCCGTGTCGCGGAGACGCCTTCGGCGTTCGACGGCACCAGAAACATTCCGACACCATCCCCGACCGCGGCCGGGACGACGATGAGCTCGGCTGCGGTCGCGGCAGCGGTGTTCGACTTCAGGCCGTCGATGCGCCAGCCGTCGCCGTCGCGCGTCGCCGTCGTCGTCGGCTGCTCGGCATCGGCGCCTCGTTCCACGAGTGCCGCCGTCAACAGCACGTCGCCGGCGACGACCTTCGACAGGATGGCGCGCTGCGCGTCGTTGCCGAAGCGGGCGATCGCCAGGCCGCCTGCGACGAGCGTTGCGACGGCCGGCAGGGGCGCGACGTTGCGGCCGATCTCACGCAACACCATGCACAAGTCGAGGAAGCCGAGGCCGAGACCGCCGACCGACTCGGGGAAGGCGACGCCGACGACGTTCGCCTTGGCGAGCTCACGCCACGTGTCGAGGTCGTACCAGTCATCGGAGCGGTCGCGCGCCTTGAGATGCTGCAGCGTCATCCGGTCTTCGAGGATGCGCGCCGTGAGGCCGGCCAGTTCCTGCTGCTCGTCGGTCAACGAGAAGTCCACATCGCTCCTTCAATCTCCGCTCTGTAGGGCCGCTCGGGCCACTCCATTGGTCGACTCTCGGCTTCGCCTCCCCTTCGGTCGGCTTCGCCTTCGTCTCGTGCTCCCAGCGGCTTGGCTCCGCCAATCCGCGCTCGCTCCTTACCGAGGGCTGCCGGGCATGTTGAGCCCGAAAATCGCGATCAGATCACGCTGCATCTCGTTCGTGCCGCCGCCGAACGTCAGGATGTGCATGCCGCGCAACATGCGCTCGACGCGACCGCGTACCACCGCGCCCGGCGAATCGCCTTGCAGCGGCGCTTGATCGCGCATGATCTCCATGAGCAACCGCGCGGCCTCCATGTAGAACTCAGTGCCGAACACCTTGATGCTCGATGCGTCGGCCGGGTTCAACGGTGCGCCGCTCTGCGCGAGCCAGGCAACACGCCAGTTGGCGAGCCGCAGGAATTCCAGCTTCGCGTGCACCCGGGCGAGGTTGACCTGCACCCATTCCTGGTCGATGACACGACGGCCGTCGGCGAGCTTCGTCGCCTGCGCCCAGCGCCGAACGTCATCGAGCATGCGTTCGACGACGCCCGACGAACACAGTGTCACTCGTTCGTGGTTGAGCTGGTTGGTGATGAGACTCCAGCCCTGGTTCTCCTCACCGACGAGGTTGGCCGCCGGAACACGGACGTCCTCGTAGTAGGTGATGTTCGTGTTGGTGCTGCCGAAGTTGTCGATCGGCACGTACCGGAAGCCCGGAGTGTCGGTCGGCACGATGATGATCGAGATGCCCTTGTGCTTCTTGGCTTCCGGGTTCGTTCGCACGGCGAGCCAGATGTAGTCGGCGCCGCTCGCCAGGCTCGTGAACACCTTCTGGCCGTTGATCACGTACTCGTCGCCGTCACGCACGGCGCGCGTCTTCAGCGCGGCGAGATCGGTGCCGGCATCCGGTTCGGTGTACCCGATCGCGAAATGGATCTCCCCCTTGAGGATCTTCGGCACGTAGAACTGCTTCTGCTCCTCGCTGCCGAACCGCATGATCGTGGGCGCGACAGAGTTGATCGTGAGCATGGGCACGGGCGCGCCGGCGCGCATCGACTCGTCGAAGAAGACGAACTGCTCGATCGGCGTCAGGCCGCGGCCACCCCATTCCTTGGGCCAGCCGACACCGGCCCAGCCGTCGGACGCCATCTGCTTCCAGACCCGCTTCGACACCTGGCCGACGCCTTCACCCTTGCGGAGGTCCTCTTCGACCTCGGAGGTGAGGAGCTGGTCGTAGTACGCCCGCAGCTCGTCGCGCAGCGCCTCTTGCTCTTTGCTGAGACCGACGTACATACGGGCACTCCTGCCGACGCATCGCGGTTGCTAGAACGCGTTCCATCTTCGCCGTCTACGCCCGGCCTGTCGAGTCAGGAGCCGAGAGTCGACCAGTCAGCTCTCGCCGAGACCCTCGGGCATGAGCACGGTCGGGTCGATTTGGCCGGTGAACAGACCGGCCTTGAACCCGCCGTCGGCGTCGAACTGCTGACCGGTGACGTACGACGAGCGCGGGCTGTTGAGGAACACGAGCGGCCACGCCTGCTCGGCGGCGACGGCGTGGCGGCCGATCGGCACCGGAAATTCGTCCATGTACCGCTTGCCGACGGCCTTCTCGAACTCCGGCATCATCGGCGTGTCCGTTGGTCCGGGGTTGAGACAGTTCATCCGGATGCCTTGCTTCGCCAGCGCGACCGACCGGTACGCCGTGTACGCGTTGATCGCCTCTTTCGACAACCCGTAGGCGTTCGCGAGATCTTTCGGATGGTCCTCACACCACGCACGCGCAGTCGCGAAGTCAGGCGACAGCACGAGCGGCATCAAGGTCTGCATGTTCTGAAGCCAGCCGATCCCGGCGGTCGAGGCGATGCTCGCAACGGCCGCGCCCTCGACCATGCGCTCGAGGACCCGCTCGGTGAGCTCCCGAAGACCGCAGAAGTTCACGAGCATCACGTCGAGGTTCGGGAAGGTGTTCGGGAGACCCGCGCAGTTGAAGAGCGCGTTGACGACCGAACCGATCCGTGCGACGGCCGCGCCGATCTGCTCGGGATCGCGGAGGTCGCATTCCGTGTAGCTCGCGAGACCGGTGACGTCAGGCTTCTTGATGTCGATCGCGTGGACCTCGGCGCCGACGTCGACGAGGATCTGCGCCGTGGCCGCTCCCATGCCGGAGGCCGCGCCGCTCACGATCACTCGCTTGCCGTTGTACTGCAGCACGTCGTTCATCTCGACCTCTCTCGGCTGGCCGGCTGCGCCGATTGGCGCAGCGAGCGAGCCCATGTTCCCGCTCTCGGCGCCTTCGGCGCCATGCCGCTCGGGCACCGCCTCGGGCGGCGCAGGGTACCTGCGCCGCTGTTCCTCGGCTTCAGGCTCACTCGACCGTGATGGCGCGCTCGGGGCAGTTCGCCTCGCCGCTGCGTGCCTGCTCGACGAGCGCGTCGTCCACGTCGTCGACGAGCACCACGGCGTGGCCGTAATCGTCGGCACCGAAGACATCGGGCGCGAGCGCGTAGCACCGGCCGTGGCCGACGCACAGCTCAGGATCGACCCGCACCTTCATCTCGTGCGCACCTCCACTGCGGCCGGCTCCTCTGCCTCGGAGGTCCGCAGCGCGGACCTGACGCCGGTGTCAGGGTAGCGCCAGGCACTTCGGACGCGCGCGGCGAGCAGGCGCCGCGGCTCGCGCGTGGAACGCTCCAGGAAGATCGCGAGCACGACGTACGCCCAGCCGACCAGGACGTCGATGACGTAGTGCTCGCCGGTATACACCAACGTGAGACCCATCGCGACCGGATAGACGGCGAGCAGGACGCGCACCCAGCGCGGGACATAGCGCCAGAGCGTGATCGCGACGAGCAGCGCATACGCCGCGTGCAACGAGGGGATCGCTGCGTACGGATTGACGATCGCCTGACCGCGCTGCAACAACACCTCGGGCTCGCGGAGATGCAGTACGACCCAACCGTGGTCCGCGATCCGCGTGATGTGCGCGACGCGCCCGAACTCCGACGCCGCCCACGGCGGTGCCGTCGGCACCAGCGCGAACGTGACCGCGCCGGCGAACGACAACAGGAAGAATCTCGCGGCGAAGATGCGCCACGCGCTTCGGTCCCTCGGCCACAGCCAACCGGCGACGGCGAACGACGCCAAGAAGTGCGAGACGTACACGAGGGTCGCAGCGACGTCCCACCAGTGGACGGTGTCGGCGTCGAAGAACCGGTCTTGCAGCCAGGCGGTCGGCAGTGTTCCGCCGGCGAGGACCTCGTCGATTCGGATCTGCGGAGTGACGAGCACGGGCCGATCGATCGTGTGCGCGGCCGCGCGAGCCATGTCGTACAGCAGCAGCGCCGCCAGGAACGGCAACCAGTCGACGATGAGGCGGCGCGTCTCGGCCATGGGACGGCCGATACACCACACCGCGAGCGCGCCGCACACGACGATGGCGACAACGTCCTTGTCGAGCGACACTCCCGCTCGTCCGAACCACCACACGAGCCCGCCGAAATAGCAGAGCAGGAGCGCGGTTCGTACTGGCGACCGGACCGCCGCGCGCGACTCGTCGTCGGCGCCGCGCAAGAGCGCGAGGGAGGAATCCTCGGTCACTGGACGCAAGGGTTCAGAGACTATGGGATGCGCGTACGATCCGCGCCGTGCCGACGACATCCGTTCACCATCACCGAGGCCGCGTGCTGTGCGTGTTGATCGCGATCGCGACCCCCTCGGTCGTCGCCGCGTCGTGCAGCTCGAGCGGATCGGCAGGCGGGAGCCGGCATCGAACCGTGTCGAGCCGCACGCACCACCGACTGGATTCGACACTTCGTCTCGACCAAGTACAGGTGCTCGGCTCGCACAACAGTTACCACGGCCGGCCCTATGCCCAAGTGCTCGCCGCGCTCCGCAAAGGCAATCCGGCGCTCGCCGACTCGCTCGACTACACCCACGCTCCGCTTCCGCAACAGTTCGACATCGGTGTTCGTCAGATCGAGCTGGACGTCTATGCCGATCCGCAAGGCGGCAAGTACGCGCGTCCGTCATTTCCCCTCTCGCTCAGCGTGCCGGTCCCTGACGATCCCGTCATGCACCAGCCCGGCTTCAAGGTGATCCATCAGTCCGACATCGACACGAACTCCACGTGCCTCACGTTCGTGCGATGCCTTTCGCAGGTGAAGCAGTGGTCCGACGCGCATCCGGGCCATGTCCCTCTCGACGTTCACGTCGAGATGAAGGACTCGAAGGTCGACGAGTCGACGTTCGCAGCGCTCGAGCGCGAGATCAGGAGCGTCTTCACGTCGCGGCAGATCATCACTCCCGACCTTGTTCGCGGTGACGCACCGACACTCGGCGCCGCGGTGAGCGCCCATGGCTGGCCGACACTCGGCCGGGTTCGGGGCAAGGTGTACTTCACGCTCGACAACGAAGCGTTCCGCAGCGCGTACCTCGTCGGGCATCCGTCGTTGCGTGGACGCATCCTCTTCACACCGTCGCAGCCCGGTGCGCAGGATGCCGCGTTCGCCAAGTTGAACGACCCGGTCGCCGACGGCGCGGCCATCACCGCCGCGCTCGACGCGCACATGATCGTGCGCACCCGCGCCGACGCCGACACATTCCAGGCGCGCAGCAACAACATCTCGACACGCGAGGCCGCGTTACGCGGAGGCGCGCAACTCGTCAGTACCGACTACGAGCGTC
>JBKPCL010000069.1:0-3912 GCA_046727335.1 Actinomycetota bacterium | reverse complement strand
CCGTTCTCCGCGTTCGTAGAACTTCACGGGATGTGTGATGGGCCGCGGCTCACCCTCGAGCTCGCCGGAGGCGCGGAGTTGTTCCACCACGACCTTCTGCGCCTGCTTCACGGTCTTGCCCGCGATCTCGGCATAGGCGTGGTCGCCGGCGGCGCTGAGGCCGTCCGGCGGCACGGCCTTGATGCGACCGTCGTCGCCGACGATTGCGCGAGTAGCGAGCTGCAGCTCACGCCACCACGTGACGTCAGTGAGGTCACCGAAGGTGCAGATCATCGCGACGCCGGTGCCCTTTTCGGGATCCGCGAGTCGATGCGCCACGAGGGGCACGCGCGCGCCGTAGAGAGGAGTGAGCACGTCGGTGCCGACGATCGATCGATAGCGGTCGTCGTCGGGATGGGCGACCACGGCGACGCAGGCCGCGAGCAATTCGGGCCTCGTCGTTTCGACGGCGATGTCGGCACCGCCGTCGGCGCGATGGAAGAGCAACCGGTGGTACGCGCCCGGTTGCTCGCGGTCTTCGAGCTCCGCTTGCGCGACCGCCGTGCGGAAGTCGATGTCCCACAGCGTCGGAGCTTCCGCTTGATAGGCCTCGCCGCGAGCGAGGTTGCGAAGGAACGCGCGCTGACTCGTACGGCGGGCTCGCTCCCCGATCGTCGTGTACGTCATGCTCCAGTCGACCGAGAGGCCGAGGCGACGCCACACCTCTTCGAACGCCTTCTCGTCCTCGACGACGAGGCGTGCGCACAGGTCGAGGAAGTTCGGGCGAGAGATCGGGAGCGCCTGATGGCTCTTCGGGAGCGCTCCCGCGTTCGACGGGGGTTCGAAGTCCGCGTCGTACGGCAGGTGTGGCTCGCACCGCACACCGAAGAAGTTCTGCACCCGCCGTTCGGTGGGCAGTCCGTTGTCGTCCCAGCCCATCGGATAGAAGACCTCGCGCTCGCGCATGCGCTGATAACGAGCGATGGTGTCCGTGTGGGTGTAGGAGAACACGTGCCCCACGTGAAGCGAGCCGCTCACGGTCGGCGGCGGCGTGTCGATCGAGTAGACCGCGCTCCGGTCCCGCCGGCGATCGAAACGGTACGTGCCGTCGGCTTCCCAACGGGCAGCCCACCGGTCCTCGATGCCGTCCAACGAAGGCTTCTCTGGGATGCGCGCGGCCATGACGAGCCAGTCTAGGAGCGGCTCCTCGGCCCCCCGTCGGGAGAATGACCCTTTCGTGTGATGGTCGCCGCGCGCGTGCAGCCACATACTGAGCCACGGCGGCGGGTCCGTTTCCCTCACCACCCGGCCATGCGAGTCGGAGGATCCAGGCGCCGTGGAGACGTTGTTCGCTTCGCTGCTACCGGCGGCGCGCGCTCGCCGGTTCGCCGGAACCGTCGCGGCGTTGGTCGCGCTCGCGGCGCCGTGCGCGGTCATTGTGACATTGCCGATGAGCGGCGCCGGCGCCGCGACCTACGCCGGCTCGGTCGCGCACACGCTGTTGAACCGGCCGATCGTCGGAATCACCAACACACCGACGGGGCGCGGCTACTGGCTGGTCGCGTCGGACGGAGGCATCTTCGCCTTCGGCGACGCCCAGTTCTACGGCTCCGCCGGCGGCATGCATCTCAACCGGCCGATCGTCAGCATGGCCACTACGCCAACAGGGGGCGGCTACTGGCTGGTCGCCTCCGACGGCGGCATCTTCGCCTTCGGCGACGCCCACTTCTACGGATCAACTGGCGCGATGCGGCTGTCTCAACCGATCGTCGGCATCGCAAACACTCCTGCCGGCCACGGCTATTGGCTGGTTGCCTCCGACGGCGGCATCTTCGCCTTCGGCGACGCCCGCTTCTACGGGTCCACGGGCGCGATACGCCTGCACCGTCTCGTCGTCGGCATGGCCACCAGTCGCGACGGCCGCGGCTATTGGCTGGTTGCCTCCGACGGCGGCATCTTCGCCTTCGGCGACGCCCGCTTCTACGGATCGACCGGCGGTATGCGCTTGGCGCAGCCGATCGTGAGCCTCGCGAGCGCTCCCGACGGTTGGGGCTATTGGCTGCTGGCGCGTGACGGCGGCATCTTCGCGTTCGGATCGGCACGGTTCCTCGGCTCTGCCGTCGGCGCGACGGCAGGCCAACGCGCAGTGGACATCGCCAGTTCCACGCAAGGTGGTTATGCAATCGCGACCCAATGGGGCGGCGTCGATGTCGCGAACAGCACCGGCATGCACATGGATCCAAATCTGCGCATGCGCGTACGCGAGGCGGCGATCGCAGCCGACATGGTGCGGCGAATCAACGACGAGCGATTCGCGCGGGGCGAGCGTCTCCTCGCCTACGACCCTCTGCTCGCGGTCTTCGCGGGCAACTGGGCGTTCTACCTCGGTTCGCACAACGCCTTCTTCCACCAGGACCTGATGACGATCTTGCGCTTTGCGAACGGAGCCCTCGTCGAAGCCGGGGAGAACCTGTACGCGGGAAACGGCACGGCGGCGGATGCCGGTTCCGCGCACCTCGGGTTGATGGAGTCGCCTCCGCACCGCGAGAACATCCTCCTACCCGAACACCAACTGATCGGTGTCGGTGCCGCGTGCTTCAACGGAACGGTGTGGGTCGTGGAGGACTTCGGGATTCGTCCCGGCACGTCGCTCGCGCCCCACCCGATTCCCGCGCTGCAACCCTTCGTCGACAACGACGGCGCCGGGCCGTCGTGCTGACGACCTCTCTCGTAGTCTCGTCGGCCGATGGAGCCGGCGCTGCGATGTTCGAGCGTGTCACTCGTGCTGGACGGGTCGCGCGTGTTGCACGACATCGACTGGGAAGTTCGTCCGAACCAGCGTTGGGTCGTGCTAGGACCCAACGGAGCGGGCAAGACGTCGCTCCTGCGAGTCGCGTCGCTGTATCAACATCCGTCGGGCGGAACCGTCGACGTACTCGGCCAGCGGCTCGGGCGAACCGACGTGCGCACGCTGCGCGAACGCATTGCATTCTCGTCGGCGGCCTTGGCCGCTCGGCTCGAGCCGGTCATGAGCGCGATCGAGGTCGTGATGACGGCTCGGTACGCCGCGCTCGCACCCTGGTGGCACGTCTACACCGACGATGACCGCGCCCGAGCGGTCGAGTTGCTGTGCCATTGGCGATGTGAGCACCTCGGTGCCCATCGGTTCTCGACGCTCTCGGCCGGCGAACGCCAGCGCGTCCTGCTGGCGAGAACGCTGATGAACGAGCCGGGCCTCGTTCTCCTCGACGAGCCGACTGCGGGTCTCGACGTCGGCGGTCGGGAGGAGCTCGTCGCCGACCTCGCCACGTGGGCGCACGATCCCGCGAAGCCGCCGCTCGTGCTCGTGACGCATCACCTCGAAGAGGTGCCGCCGGGTTTCACGCACGCGCTGGTGCTGAAGGACGGCGGGGTACTCACCGCCGGCCCGCTCCGCGCGACGGTGACGAGCGACGTCTTGAGCGACGCCTTCGGCGTGCACCTGGACGTCGAAGAGCGCGAGGGCCGCTATACGGCGCGAGCCCGCTAACAACTCACAACTTGCGTCAGTTGTGCACACGAGACGTGCACAAGTGACGCAAGTTCGGTGGTGGTTACGCGCTGCGGCGGGACTCGTCTTCGGTGACGAGGGTGGGCGTCACCTTGCGCAGGACAACCTCTCGGTCGACGACGCACTTGACGATGTCGGTGCGCGACGGCAGGTCGTACATCACCTCGAGCAGCACCTCTTCGAGGATGGCTCGCAAACCGCGTGCGCCGGTTCCGCGTTTGAGGGCTTCGTCGGCGATGGCATCGAGCGCATCGTCGGAGAACACGAGATCGACATCGTCGAAGTGGAAGAACTTCTGGTACTGCTTCACCAGCGCGTTCTTCGGCTCCACGAGGATCCGGATCAGCGCGTCCTTGTCGAGATTGTGCACGACGCCCACGACC
>JBKPCL010000068.1:0-3608 GCA_046727335.1 Actinomycetota bacterium | reverse complement strand
GCTCGGTACGGGGTTCTCGACGCGCCCGCCAGCGCGTGTAGATGCACTCGGCGCCGCCGATCAACGCGACGTCGAGTTCGCCGCGCTGCATCCGATCGGCGAACTCGTTGACGAGCAGCTGCGGACTGTTGCCGCCCACGGTCGACATCGCAGTCGCGTTCGGTGTGATCCCCAACCGGCGCGCGAGGAACGCTCCCGGGTCGGCGTAGGGCCACGATGCGATGTGGACGACGGCGACGAGATCGACATCCGGAAGCAGCGCGCGCCGCGCGCCCGCGTCCGCCTCGGCCGCGCGGCACGCGTCCGCGAGCAGCTCGATCGGCGCACGCGCGCTCGCCGGCGCCATGTGTTGCGAAACTTGCCCGACGCCGACGACGACGGGCGTGCGAGCATCGACCACGAAGCGCGGAGGCTAGTGGTTCAGGTCGTCGGGGCCCGCTGCGAGGACCGGCCACGCGGGCTCGCCCGGTGACGCGCTGTCGCGGCAGATCGATCGATAGCGGCACGTGCCGCACAGCGACGGATCGGCGACGCCGGTCCATGACGCGCCGGCGGCGTTCTCCCACATCCGTGCGACCGTCGCGCGCAGCTCCTCTTCGAGCGCCGCGAGATCATCGTCGTCGGGCTCCCATGTTTCCGGGTCCTCGGCGATCTCGGCTTGCAGGTACTCGTATCGGAGCTGCAACCGCAAACCTCGCGCGGATGCCTTCGCCGCGAGCACGAACGCCTGGATGCGTGCGGCGGGGATGTCGGCGACGCGATCGGCGAAGCGACCGCCGGTCTTGTAGTCGCGAGCGTCGAGCACACCGTCATGCACCCACAGTGCATCGATGCGTGCGGTCGCCATGAACATCGGAGCCGGCTGGCGATGAAATCGTGCGAACTCGCGCTCGTGCGCGCCTCGCTCCGCGCCTTTGGGGCATCGCGCGCGATGGCGCGAGATGAGATCGCGGACGTGGGGAGCGCCGGCACCGTGCGCATCCAGAACGTCGCCGACGTGGGCCTCGTCGTGGCACGAGCCTGTCGTGTGTATCCGGTGCAGCATGTCGTGCACCAAGAGACCTTGATCGGCCGACGGCGCGGGGTCGCTCGGCGGCACACCCAGTACCGAACCGTTGAAGAACAGCCGCGGGCAGCGCGTGAAGTCTTCGTACGCGCTCGGCGTCAGCGCGACGATCTCGGAGAGGAATCGCGTCACGCCGATCAGCCCTGGTGCTGGTCACAGCCGGCGACGAACGGACAGCCCAGGCAATCCGATCCGGCGCGGGCGCGACCGTCGCGAGCCGCGCGCGTCACCGCCTCGACTCGGCCCGCGAGCCACACGTTGGCGTCATTGCGATCGGCGGGCAGCACCGCGATGTGCTCGACGACGTTCTGGTTCAGCAGATCAGCGGCGACGATGCGGAGGTTGTCGTCGGCCCACTCCGCGGTCCGCAGGAGTGCGATCGAGATGTCCACCGTGTCGAGCAGCGGGGAGCCCGCGCGCCGGCCGCCGAACCGAAGCACACGTAGCTCATGGACGCCGTGATCGAGCATCACCGGCAGACCGGCATTGCCGGTGAGCACGACACCGAGCTGCGGCATCGTCGTCGCCCAGCCCAGGTCGACGACCATCCCCGGGACGTCGCCGAAGAAGTCGAGGTAGCCGCGCGCTGCCGCGCGATAAAAACGGCGCTGTTCCGGTTCGAGGTCGATCGGTTCGACGAAGGCGGACGGCTGTGGACAGCCGAACTCGGCCTGCGCCAGCCGGGCGTCGCCTTCGAGACGGTTCGACACCGCGAAGCGGGCGTCCGCCGTCCGGTTGGCGTGCGGCTTACCCCCCGAGTGCTCGCGCGCGAGCCGCCGCCGGCACATCGCGTCGGCACGCCGCAACAGCGACGGCGTGACGCGGGGGAGCTCGTCGTCGCGCTGCACGTCGGGCACGGTAACCGCCAGGGGCGCCACTGACAGGGAACGCAAGTCGATGGAAAATATGAAGCGCAGGTTGCTGCAAGAGACGCTCGGTACACTCGACAGGTGCGCATCGCCATCGGCGGCGACCACGCCGGCTACCCGTTGAAGCTGTACCTCGTGTCGGCACTGAAGGGATGGGGGCACGACGTCGACGACCAGGGCACGTACTCCGAAGAGCCCGTCGACTACCCACCCATCTGCGCGGGTGTCGCCCGGACCGTCGTCACGGGCAACGCCGATCGCGGGATCGTGCTCGGAGGGAGCGGTCAGGGGGAGCAGATCTCGGCCAACAAGGTCCGCGGGTGCCGCGCCGCGCTCTGCAATGACCTTTACACGGCACGAATGGCGCGGGCCCACAACGACGCCAACGTGCTGTCGATGGGCGCGCGCATCGTGGCGCCCCAACTCGCCGAAGAGATCACGCGCATCTTCCTCGACACGCCCTTCGACGGCGGGAGGCACGTCCGTCGCATCGACGAGATCACAGCCATCGAACGAGAGGAAGCGGGATGACGAGTGAGCTGGCGCGTACCGATCCAGAGGTCGCGGAGATCATCCGACGCGAGCTCGAGCGTCAGACCACCACGATCCAGCTCATCGCGTCCGAGAACTTCACGTCGGTGTCGGTGCTCGAGGCGCAGGGCTCGGTGCTCACCAACAAGTACTCCGAGGGGTATCCCGGCAAGCGTTATTACGGCGGCAATTACGTCGTCGACGAGGTCGAGGAGCTCGCGCGCACGCGCGCCCGTGAGCTGTTCGGAGCCGAGCACGCCAACGTGCAGCCGCACTCGGGAGCGAACGCCAACATGGCGGCATACATGGCGTTGCTGGAGCCCGGCGACAAAGTCATGGGGATGCGGCTCGACCAGGGCGGTCACCTGACCCACGGCTCGCCCGTCAATTTCAGCGGCCGCCTGTACGACTTCGTCGCCTACGGCGTGGACGACGACACGGAGATTCTCGACTACGACGCCATCCGCGACCTCGCCGTGCGTGAACGGCCGCGCATGATCATCGCCGGCGCGACGGCGTATTCCCGCCTCATCGATTTCCCCGCGTTCCGCGCGATTGCCGACGAGATCGACGCGCTCCTCCTCGTCGACGCCGCACACATTGCGGGCCTTGTCGCCGGCGGAGTGCACCCGTCGCCGGTGCCGTACGCGGATGTGGTCACGTTCACCACGCACAAGACGCTGCGCGGACCGCGCGCCGGCGCCATCCTCAGTCGTCCTGACTACGCCCAGGCAATCGACAAGGCGGTGTTCCCTGGATTGCAGGGTGGCCCGCTCATGCACGTGATCGCGGCCAAAGCCGTCGCGTTCCATGAGGCGATGCAGTCGTCGTTCGCGCAATACGCCACCGACATCGTGACGAATGCGCGCGCGCTCGCGACCGCCCTGGCCGAAGAGGGCTTCCGGATCGTGTCCGGCGGCACCGACAACCACCTCATGCTCGTGGATCTGCGGCCCTTCGGAGTCAATGGCAAGGTCGCCCAGGAGGCGCTCGACCGGGCTGGGATCACCTGCAACAAGAACGCGATCCCGAACGACCCCGAAAAGCCCTTCGTGACCAGCGGTTTGCGGCTCGGAGCGGCCGCGTGCACCACGGCCGGCATGGGGCCGGACGAGATGAGTGAGATCGCGTCACTCATCGGC
>JBKPCL010000067.1:0-12000 GCA_046727335.1 Actinomycetota bacterium | reverse complement strand
CCTGGACTTCCTGACTCACCCGCGTTCGCCACGCCCGAGCGCGCCAAGCTGGCGTCATCGGTGCGCGCGCTGATCGATGCCGTGATGACGGCAGAAGATGCCGACGAGTCGACGCTCCTCGACATCGCCGCCGACGTCGACGAGCTCGCCGATCGACTCGGCGGCGGACGCGACGACGGCCCCGGGTACCGCCCTCGCAGCCATGGCGACTACCTCCCGCGCAGCCCGATCGTCGGTGAGGCGAGCCCGCTGTCGCCCCGTCTCGACTGGGAGGAGTCGGACGGCGGCATCGACGGGCGCGGCACATTCGGCGCCGCCTACGAAGGACCGCCCGGTTTCGTCCACGGCGGGTGGATTGCGTGCGCCTTCGACGAGATGCTCGGCATCGCGAACATCGCCGCGGGCAATCCGGGCATGACTGCCCGGCTCACGGTGCACTACCGGCGGCCGACGCCGCTGTTCCGCGAGCTGCGCTTTCGAGCGTGGGTCGACCGAGTCGAAGGCCGTCGGATCATGTCGCGAGCCGAGGCCTGGGACGGTGACGTGCTCACCGCCGAGGCCGACGGCATCTTCGTCCAGCCTCGTCCGGAGCTCGCCGAGCGCTACTTCGCCCCCCGCGCTACCTGAGTCGAATCTCGGGGCCGCGCTTCAGCGCCGCGCCCTGGCGTGCCGATGATTTTCCCCAGCTAAGCGGGTTGGAGTTGCGGCCGGAAGGGTGACGCGTGAACCGATGCTCGGGCTGCGGCTACCTCCTCCCGGGGAGTTGGACCGTCTGCCAGCGATGCGGCACGCAGGTGGAGTCGGACGCGCCGGCACTCGTCGGCGCCAATGCCGCGGCGGCCGCGCCTGGGAGCGCGTCGACCGCGACCCCGCCGGTTCCGGTGTCGGCGCCGCCCGCACCGCCCACTGATCCACGACGCGTCCTCCTGCCCTTCGACGCGCCCCCGCGCCCACCGCTGGTCCAGCAGCGCGTCGCGCCACAACCGATCCCAACAGTCGCACCCGCCAATGACACGCTGGTACCGGGCGGCATCACGCCGCCCCTGACGCCGGGACCGGACAACATGTTGCCGCCGGTCCGTCCGCAGCATCTGGCTGCCGGCGCCGCGCGGTCTGCCGCCCGATCGCGGGACGTCGCGGCCGCGGTTCGAGTCGGCGTCGCCGTCGTCGTGGTCGCGGTGTTGGGGTTCAGCGCAGCACGCGTGCTCGACCGCGTGAGTGGCACGACGACGCGAACGGGTCCCGCGTACGCCTCCGCGTTGCCCGCAGTCATTCGCGTGAACGACACCCTCGAGACGGCGGTGCGCGGCACGCGCACGTACTTCCTCGCGCACGGCTCGTACCGCGCTGTGAGCGCCGCGAAGCTGCGCCATGACGCGGGGAAGGTCTCGTGGGTGAGCGGCCGCAGGCCGGCTGGCTGGGGCGAGGTGTCAGTGCAGGCAGCCGGTGAGACGACCGTCGTTCTCGCCTCGCAGGTGAGCAGCGGCCTGTGCGCCTACGCCCGGGATGACCCGATTCAGTCGCGGACCGAGCTGGCGTGGGATTCCGGGCCGTGCCGGGCGAGCGAGGCGCCGACGTCGGGCTGGAGCCCGGCGACCTGAGCAATCGCTCCAGGCGAGCCGAGGGCACGCCGACTATCGAGTCATGCAGCACTGCCCGGGCTGCGGATACCTGATCCCCGCGTCGTGGACGGCTTGCCGGCGTTGCGGCGCGCCGCTCCAGAGTTCGGCCGTGACGCCCGAGCCGTCGGCGATGCCGACGTCGCGCATCGCGTCGATTCCATTGCCGCCGCCGGCGCCGCCCATCACGCGCCCGGATCCGCCGCCGGAGATGGCGGAAGCGATGTTCGCGCCGCGGCTCGTCGCGGCGCCCGCGCCGCCGACCGTTCCGAACCGCTCGCTGCGCGGGCCGGCAATCGCGCTCGGCGTCATCGCGTTGTTCGCGATCGCGACCTGGTTCACGATGCACCATCACGGCTCGTCATCACACGCCGCACCGCAGGTGCTTGCGCCGCGTCCGCCGAGCGCGGGACTACCGACAAACCTCGACGACGTCGTACGCATGCGCGCCGAGTCGACGCGCCACACCGCGATGCAGGCCATCGAGGCCGAAACCGGCGCGGGCGGGTCGGTCAGCGTCGCTGATCTTGCGACGCGCCAGCCCGGCTACCACTGGGTCGACGCCAACACGGACTCGAGCGACATCAACGCGATCTCGATCGCGAGCGACCAGGGAGAGGTCGTGATCGCGGTGGCGGCGTCGAACCACAGCATCTGCGCGTTCGGGAGGCGGCGGGCACCCGCCCCGCCGGAGTACGTGACGATGTCGAACATGCCGCAGTGCCGGGCCGCGAACGCGCCGAACGTCGGCTGGAGCAACGAGGCGGGCGGCGCCGCATCCGACCTTCCCGACGACCAAGGCTGACCCACTCCTGTTTGGACGTGGGGTGCACAGAAGTGTGCACGTCAGGTCCAAACCGGGTCATGCGCGACCTCGCGTCGCAGGCGTGACGCGTCCGCCTACGATCTCGTCTCCATGGCGTTACCCGAGCACGGCATGTCGAAGGACGACATTCTCGCCGCGCTCGAAGCGAAACGAGTCCGCGACGCGCGGTGGCAGGACGGTCGGACGTTCGGCATGGTGTACGACGCGGGGCCGCACGTCGACGACGTCGCCCAAGCCGTCGCCGTGATGTTCCTGCACGAGAACGCGCTCAATACGCGCGCGTTTCCGAGTCTCGGCGAGATCCAAGCGGAAGTCGTGAGCGCATGCGCCGAGCTGTTCCATGGCGCGCCCGAGGCATGCGGCTTCATGACGTCCGGGGGTACCGAGAGCATTTTGCTCGCCGTGAAAGCCGCTCGTGAACGCGCGGAGGCCGAGCGCGGAATCGAACAGCCGGAGATGGTCATCGCCGAGAGTGCACACGCGGCGTTCCACAAGGCCGCGCACTACTTCGGCGTGCGCGTGCACAAGGTCGAGGTCCGCGACGACTTTCGAGCGGATGTCGACGGGATGGCGGCATGCGTGGACGACAACACCGTCCTCGTGGTCGGTTCCGCGCCGCAGTACCCACAGGGCGTCGTCGATCCGATCCCCGAGCTCGCCGAACTCGCCGCGAGCGTCGGCGCGTCGATGCACGTGGACGCGTGCATGGGCGGCTTCGTGTTGCCGTTCATGGAGATGAACGGCGAGACGGTCCCGCCTTGGGACTTTCGGGTTGACGGCGTCACGACGATCTCGGCCGATGTGCACAAGCTCGGCTACGCACCCAAGGGTGCGTCGGTGCTCGTCCACCGCACGAAGGACCTCCGTCGTTACCAGACGTTCGTGTTCGACGACTGGCTCGGCGGCTTCTACGCATCGCCGGGGATCCAAGGCAGTCGACCCGGTCTGCCGATGGCAACCGCATGGGCTGTCATGCACTACCTGGGCATCGACGGGTACCGGCGCCTCACGCAGATCACGATCGACGCAACGCGCCGCATCGTCGCGGGCGTGCGAGCGATCCCTCAGCTCACCGTACTCGGCGAACCGCAGGCGCACGTGCTCGCGATCGCGGCTTCAGGAGACGAAGGCGCAGCCGACCGGAGGGGAGGCGGAGCCGAGAGTCGACCAGTAAAGGCTGCATCCCATCGCATCGATGTTTTCGCGCTCGGTGACGCGATGCAGCGGCGCGGCTGGTTCCACGACCGCCAGACACCTCCTGACTCGTTGCATCTGACGGTCAGTGCCGGCAACGCGGCGGTCGTCGACGACTATCTCCGCGAGTTGGTCGACTCGGTCGACGAAGTGATCGGCGCGCGCGCCGAGGACCGCGCGACGAACTACGCGACGCTCGAATAGCGCGTTTATGCGTTGAGGTTGTCGAGCCGCTCGACGGCTTCGACATACTCGTCGACGAGTTGCAGGATCACGTCGCGAGCGGGGCGCACTCGGTCCATCATGCCGACGACCTGACCGACCGGTGCGCCGTTGAGCGCCCGGTTCTGCGAACGCGTGATGCGCTGGTACGCGTCGGAGACCAGCATGAACTGCAGCGGCATCGGGAGGTAGCCGGGAGAGTCCGGACGCTCCCATGCCTCAGTCCATTCGGTGCGGAGCTGACGCGCGGGCTTGCCGGTGAGCGCGCGTGACCGAACGGTCTGCGTCGAGTCGGCGGCGAGCAGCTTTTCGAGCACGAGCGGCGCCATGTCGCTCTCCGCGACCGTCAACCAGATCGATCCCGTCCAGACGCCCTGGGCGCCCATCGCGAGCGCGGCCGCGATCTGACTCCCGTGTGCGATGCCACCGGCCGCGAGCACCGGCGCCGGTGCGACGCACTCGATCACCTGCGGCCACAGGACGATGGAGCTGATCTCACCGGTGTGGCCACCTGCTTCGGTGCCTTGCGCCACGATGATGTCGACGTCGATGTCGCGGTGCTTCTGCGCGTGGCGCGGACTGCTCGCGAGCGCCGCGACCTTGATGCCGTGCTCGTGCGCGGTGTCGACAACGTCCTTCGGCGGCGGTCCCAGCGCGTTGACGAGCAACGACGGCGCGTGTTGGAGCGCGACGTCGAGTTGCGGCCGCGCGGTTGCGTCGGTCCAGCCCAGCAGGTGATGACCGCGCTGCAGATCATCGGGGAGCGGCGGAACGTTGTATTCGCCGAGCACCTTCTCGACGAAGTCGCGGTGCTCCTTCGGGATCATGGATTCCAGCTGGCCTTCGAGGTTGTCCGAGGAGACACCCTCGGGCAGCTGCACCTTGGCCGGCATGACGAGATCGACGCCGTACGGTTTGCCGTCGACGTGGTCCTCGATCCACTTCAGCTCGATCTCGAGCTCGTCGGGTGTGAAGTACAGCGCGCCCAACACACCCATACCGCCCGCTTTGGTCACGGCCGCGACGACGTCGCGGCAGTGGCTGAACGCGAAGATGGGGAACTCGAGACCGAATTCCTTCGCCAGTGCAGTCTGCATGTCGCGATCGTAGGGACCGCGCGCGAAAGCTGCAACACGTTCTAGGTTCGCGGTAGCGTCCGCGCGTGGCCGCGGACGCACGTGTGGGAACGCAGGGCGGGCGCGGCAGCCGCGCGTCCGAAACGGCCGCACGCAAGCGACGGCTGATCGACGCCGCAACGTCGCTCGCCGCCGAGGGCGGATACGACGCGGTGCAGATGCGAGACGTCGCCGCTCGCGCGGGCGTGGCGCTCGGAACGCTGTATCGCCACTACGCATCGAAGGACCAACTGCTGCTCGCCACGCTGTCGCAACAGGCGACGACGTTGCGCGAGCGGTTGGTGCAGCGTCCGCCGCGCGGCGCGACACCGGCGGAGCGCGTCGCGGACGTCTTGCGCCGCGGCACGCGTGCGCTCGAGCGCCAACCCCAGTTGACTCGCGCGATGTTGACTGCGATGTCGTCGACGGACGACGACGTCATCCCGACAAAACAGGAAGTGAACGCGACGCTCCGTGCGATCATCGCCGACGCGGTCGACGGCGAGCACGTACCGAAGCTGGACGACATCGTCCATGTGCTCGGCGCGTTGTGGTTCGCCGAGCTCACCTTCTGGAGCGGCGGGCTGTCCGACGCGGCATCGATGGGCGACAACCTCGCGCGAGCCGCCGCGCTCGTCCTGCCCTAGCGCGCGTCCGCGCGTATCTCGCCGGCAACGGCCGCGAGGAGTTCGGGATTGCGCGGATCGGTTGCGTCCACCGGACCGGCGATGATCCATGACGCACCGAGCTCGACGTAGGCCGCGAACTGAGCGGCGACCCGCTGCGGCCCGCCGACGAGGACATCCTCACGCGGCACGCGCGCACGCGCCTCGGCCCGGGTCGTCGCGTCGGCGTCGTCGTCGCCCAGGAGCACCAGGCCGCCCCAGGTCAGCGTGGCGTCGGGCGCGACTTCGCGCACGAGCGCGGCGTCCGCACCGAACCGCGCCGGCGTTCCACCCCAGCGGTTCCAGCCGTCGGCCAGGGCCACGAGCTCGCGCACCGGCGCCGCCTTGCCGCCGACCCACACCGGAACACCGGTCTCGCGAACCAGCCGGACGGAGTCGTGGAGGGCCTCGATCCGATCGGCCATGATCCCGAACTCGAGCCCGAACGCTTCATTCTCGGCTCGACTCTCCGAGTCGCCCGAACCGATCCCGGCGATGACACGACCGCCGCTGACACGCTGCGCCGTCGCGAACGCGTTGGCGAGGGTTGCCGCGGGTCGCAATGTCGCGCGCGCGACCAACGTGCCGACGGCGACGCGCGACGTCGCCGCCGCGACCGCGCCGAGCAGCGTGAAGCACTCGAGCGCAGGACGTCGATTCGGTGGATCGCCCCGCCAGAGATGATCGAAGACGAACACTCCATCGAGCCCGGCCGTCTCCGCCGCGCGCGCGATCTCGGTCGGCACCGATGGATCGTCCACGAAGGACGGCAACGTCATGCCGATCCGCACGCTCGGTTGCGGTGGAACAGGGGTCACTGAGCGATCGTCCGCGCCAGCACCGCGGCGCCGACTGCACCCGCACGCTCACCGAGCTGCGCGGGAACGATGGCGACCGACGGCCGGTAGTCGGCGCCTTCGACGTGGCGACGGAACGCCTCGCCCAAGGGATTGAAGAGCAGTGGGCCGAGCTCGACGAGCCCGCCCGCGACGACGATGCGCTCCGGATCGAGGATGTTCGACAGACCCGCGAGCCCGAGTGCGACGTTGTCCGCGTAGCGGGTCAACAACCCGATCGCCTCGGGGTCGCCCGCCGCCGCCGCTCGCCCGACGTGCACCCCGGTCACCGCGAGCCGATCACCGCCCGCCGCCGCGACGAGCGCCTCGGCCCGCCCGAGCTGGACGAGCTCCCGCGCCATACGACCGAGCGCCGAGCCGGACGCGATCGCCTCCCAGTGGCCGCGCTCACCGCACGCGCACAGTGGACCATCGCGATCGATCGTGAAGTGACCGATCTCGCCCGCGAAATGGTTCGCGCCTCGGTAGAGCTCGCCGTTGAGCAACAACCCGCCGCCGATCCCGGTGCCGAGCGTCACGAGCAGCACGTGCCGGGCGCCGACGGCCGCGCCGAACGTCGCTTCTCCGATCGTTGCGACATTCGCGTCATTGTCGACGACGACGGGACGGTTGGTCGCGGCCGCGAGCGCCTCGCGGAGCGGCGCCTCCCGCACGTGTGGAAGGTTCGGCGCGTAACGCAACGTGCCGTTCGCGTCGACGAGACCAGCGGCGCCGACGCCGACCGCGATCCGGCCCGGTTCCAACTTGTCGACGATCTCGGCGGCGGTCGCGACGAGTGTGTCCACTCCCGCGTCGGGCGATCGCAGCTTGATCTCCCGCGCGACGTTTCCGTCGTCGTCGAGCAACACGCCGAGCACCTTCGTCCCGCCGATGTCGAGCCCGATCGTCGCCGGCACGGGGCTACTCGATATCGATTCGGCGCACGCGGTCCTGGTCGGCGGTGCCGTGCTGCCGTTGCTCCTCGACAAACTCGTCCGCCGCATCGACGACCGCGCGCAGGGCCCGCAGGAGCTCGTGGGCCGCGTTCCAGAAATGGTCGACGGCTTCCGCGGCGCCGGCCGCCGATTCCTGAGGTCCGCGTTCGGATTCGGGCTCTCGTGGTCCGGTCACACGAACTCCACCTCGAGCCGGTCACCGGCGAACCGGGCACTCCCGACTTCGCGGCGCACCAGACTGTCGGGCAGCACGAACGAGCGGCGATGAGGTCCGACCGTCAACAGCAACTCCTGATCGGTGCGACCGAGCATCACATCGCTGCGTTCGATGAAAGGCAGGTGCACCGAGAGCACGAGCGCATCGCCGACGGCGTCGACCCGCAACGGCTCCACTCGCGACAGCCGGTCCGCCGGGTCCTGCTCGCCGTAGAGCCGGTCCGCGAACGTCGCGAGCTGCTCGATGCCGATCACCTCTTGATCTGCGAGCTCGGCGGTCAACACCGGAACCGGCCTGAACGCGTCCACGATCGCGTCGAGATGACGAGCGTGCGTCGCGTGCCAGGTCGCCAGCCACGGATGATCGAGCGCGGCCGGCAATACTCGGTTCGCGATCACCGCGTCGACGTGGTAGCCGAACATCGAGAGGTAGGTGTACGTACGGCGCGCCTCGGCCACGACGACGCGCTCGGGATTGACAACGAGGCGGGCACTCGTGACGTCGCCGTCTGTCAAGAGCTCCCGGACGCCGTCGAGACGTTCGTAGAACCGGCGGATCGCCGTGAAGACGGCGTCGCCGGCGATCGGCATCGTCGACACTCGTTGCAGCACCGGCCGCGCCAGCTTGGTCACGCGGCGCTGGACCTCGAACATGCGGTCCATGTACCAGCCGAGGATGTCCGGTAGCGACAACAAACGGATCGTCTCAGCAGTGGGCGCGCAATCGACGACGACGAGGTCGTAGGACGGCGAGTTCGCGTGCTGCTTGATGTCGGCGAGCGCGAACAGCTCATCGAGCCCGGGGACCACGGCGAGCTCTTCGGCAGCGACCGTTTCGGCGCCGGCCCAGTCGAGCACGTCGACCATGTACGAGCGCACGTCGTCCCACGCACCTTCGAATCGCACGCGCGCGTCGAGTTGCTGCGCGACGAGGTGACCGGTCACGGAAGCAGGCTGGTCGCCGAGCGGCACCGCGAACGCGTCCGAGAGCGAGTGCGCAGGATCAGTCGAGCAGACGATCGTTCGCAACCCCGATGCCGCAGCACGAACTGCAGTCGCTGCTGCCACGGTGGTCTTGCCGACGCCGCCCTTGCCTGTGAACAGCAGGATGCGCATCGGCGGGCGAGGCTAGCGCCGGATCCTCGTGCGGGCTCGAGTGGTCACGCGACCGCTTCGACTTGGCGCTTCAGCTCTTTCAACGCGCTGCCCATGATGAGGCCCGCGGCGCGGCGCTTCACGAGGCCCGGAAGCGGCACGGCGAGGTCAACGGCAAGGTTGTAATGCACGCGCGTGGAGGTCGGGCCTTCGGCGTCGAATTGGTACCTGCCGTCGAGCCGTCGGAGCATGTCACCTTCGACCAGCTCCCACGAGAACGACGACGGCGCATCGCGATAGTCGTAGGCGAGGACGTAGCGGATGCTCTTGCCCAGCGCGGCGGCGCGGTATTCGACTCTCGTCCCGCGGCCTTCCTCGTCGAACTCGAGTACGCGCACTTCCTTCACATCCCGCACCCACTCGGGATACGACTCGAAGTCGACCGCGACATCGAAGCAGCGCGCGGCCGGTGCGTCGACCCGAATGCGTTCGCTCGCGGTCTCGGTCATTGCCGCGCGCCTCGCGTCCGCGTCACGCCCGGGACCTGCCGACGCTGCGGGTACACGCCGTGGCGCGCTCCCCACAGGCCGGCGAGACCGAGCGTCAGCATCGGAACGAGCCAGCCGAACGGATTCGCGAATCCGGTCACGATCGCGATGACCACCGAAACGCCGAGCGCGCCCAACAAATGCCAGCGAACATCCGCCGGTGCCGAACCGCGTACGAACAAGAACAGCGTCGGGATCGCGATGTCGTCGCCACGGGCGTTGCGCACGAACGACAGGCCCAGCGCGTACAGCCACACCGGCAACGACACGAGGAAGAGGACGAGGCTGACGACGGCGGCGGGCACGTCGAACGCGTCGACACCCACGGCGTCGATCGCCGCGAAGACCGCGAAGATGCCGACCGACACCCACGACGCGACAACGATGCGACGTCCGGCCACGGTCCCGAGGCTACCGGCCGAGTGTTCCCCCAACCGAGAAGTCGCCTCTCGTGAGCGGCAACAACTGCGTCACGAGATCGTCATAGGAGAAATCCTCGACGGCACGACGGCGCGCGGCCGCGCCCATCTGTTCACGCAGCTCAGGATCATCGAGCAGCATGTCGACGGCGGCACGCACTCCGTCGACGTCGCGAGGCGACACGATGAAGCCCGTTTTCCCATCGATGACCGCCTCGTGCGCGCCACCACTGCGACCCGCGATCGCGGGGACGCCGCACGCCGCCGCCTCGAGGAACACGATGCCGAAGCCCTCGGCTTCGAGACCACCCCATCGCTCGCGACAACACATCGCGAAGACGTCCGCACAGCCGTACAACGCCGGCAGGTCTCGATCCGGCACCCGGCCGAGGAAGCGCACGCGTCCGTTCGCCCGCCGTTCGAGTCGCCCGCGATCGCGGCCCGCGCCGGCGATGACGAGTTGCGCGTCGGAGCGGCTGGCGAGCGCGTCGATGACGACGTCGAAGCCCTTGCGCGGCACGAGCCGTGACAGACCGAGCACGACCGGCCGGCTGGGATCGAGCCCGAAGTACGCGCGGTGCGCAGCCCGCTCGTTGTCAGGGAGTGGACCATGGAAGCGGTCGACGTCGACACCGGGCGGCACGATGACGCCGCAGAGATCCCGGCCCGCAGCGCGAGCGGCCTCGCGCGCCGGATATCCGCCCGCCGCGACGACGGCGGCGGCTCCCCGCAGCACGCGTCGAGCCATGCCGTGCGCGCCGGGGAGGCGCGCGAACACGGTGATTTCGGCGCCGTGCGCGACGACCACGTACGGCGCGGCGCGCAAACGGGGCGCGACGAAGCCGAGCGGGAGCATCGGGTCGACGAAGATCACATCGGCGCCGACTTCCCGAGCGAGCGCGTCGATGTCACGAGTCAGAGCTGGCGTGGGCAACATCACGCGCTGCCGCACGCGTTCGACGCGGAACGGCTGGCACGCGTCCCACTCGCGCGCGCCGACGAACGGCGTTGTCAGCACCGTCGTCTCGGCCGGTGGGAGCCGGCGCCACAACTCGTAGAGATACGACTGGATACCGCCGAGTTTCGGTGGGAAGTCGTTCGTGACGAGCAGCGACGGCACGGCGGCGATCCTCGGACTAGATCCGCGCCGGCGATCGCCCGCGGAGCAGACCGAACCCGAGCAACGCGGCGACCGCGCCGGCCGCGAACGCGCCCCGCTCCCCCGCCAGCGCCGCGACCGCGCCGCAGATGAACGCGCCGACTCCTTGCGAAGCGTCGAAGAACGACGAGAACGTCCCGACGACCGAAGCGCGATCCGCGTCGGAGACGCCGACGAGGGCGAGGAGCAGCAGCGCTGGATACATCAACGACATGCCGCCGGCGAGGATGACCGTCCCGAGCAGCAGCCCGGCCACCGTCGCCCACGCCGCGATGACGCCGATGCCGATGCCCGCGAAGAGCAACGCGATCGCGCCGGCGCTCCGCCCGCCGAGCCGGTCCGGCAGCCGAGCGCCGACGATGCGGACGACAAGGATCAGCACGCCGTAGAGCAGGAACACCGGACCCGCGCTCACGCCGAGGGTGTCGACGTACAGCGGCATGAAGGCGGTGAATCCTGCGAGCGGGATCAAGCCGAGGAACAGGACGGCCCCCGGGCGGAGCGCGGACCGATGGAACAGGTGCGTCGACTCCGGCTCGGTCGCCTCGCGCGGAACCTCCACGGTGAACAAGCCGAGCACCGCCGCGGTCAGTGCGAGCGCGGCCGACACCAGCCACGCAAGCTGATAACGCGACGTTCCCCGCACCAGCTCGCCGAGCGCGGGTCCGAACGACAGACCGCCGTACACCGCCACCGACCAATACGACACGGCCTCCCCGCGGCGGTCGGGCGGTGAGAGGTCGGTGATCATCGTCGCGGCCCCGACGAAGAACCCCGCCTCGCCGAAGCCCGTGACGATGCGCATCAGGATGATCCACCAGAGCGCGTGGACGAGGCCGTAGCAGGCCGTCGATCCCGCGACGAGCAGTGCGCCGCTGATGATGAGGACGCGCCGCCCGATGCGATCACCGAGGCGACCTGCATACGTTCGGAGCAAGATGGCGCCGACTGCGAAGGCGCCGACGGCGATGCCGACCGCCACACTTCCGTTGCCGAGCTTGTCCTCGACGTAGTGCGGGATGACCGGTGTGAGCATCGCCAACGCCATGAAATAGAAGAGTCCGCAGCAGACGACGAGCACGAACCTCGGCGTCAAGAGAGCCGCGCGAGACGAACTGGCGTGACCCGCA
>JBKPCL010000066.1:0-9485 GCA_046727335.1 Actinomycetota bacterium | reverse complement strand
GTGCCGCCGAGTCCGGCGTTGTTGACGAGGACGTCGAGCCGCCCGAACGTGCCGATGACCTCGGACAACAACCGTTGGACGGCGTCCTCCGACGTCACATTCGCGAGCACTGCGAGCGCGCCGAGCTCCTTCGCTGATTCACTCAGTCGTCGCTCGTGGATGTCGCTGATCGCGACCTGGGCACCTTCTTCGACGCAGCGCTTCGCCGTCGCGAAACCGATTCCCGTGCCCGCGGCCGCGGTGACAAGCACCGTCTTGCCCGCGAGGAGGCCGTGACCGTCGGGATACGAGGGTGGGGACGGAATGTTCGTCACGCGGCTACTTCGGCTCCTTCGGCAGCCCGAGCGCTCGCTCACCGATCACGTTGCGCTGAATCTGGTTCGAGCCGCCGTAGATCGTGTCGGCGCGCGAGTACAGGAAGAGCCGGGTGAAGCGGTCGTCGTCGGGCGCCAGCGCACCGGCGCCGGTGACGTCGACGGCGAGCTCTCCGAGCGCTCGGTGGAACGTCGCCCAGAACAGCTTGTGGACCGACGTGGCGGGCGTCATGGTGCCATGTTCCATCATCGGGATCGTTCGCAACGCGTGATAGCGCATCACCCGGAGCGTGATCCATGCGTCGGCGAGCCGCTGCCGGAACGCAGCGTCATCAGCGAGACCATTCGCGCGCGCCACTTCCGTGATGTCGCGCAGCTCGTTCTCGAACCCGAGCTGTTGACCGAGCGTCGAGGCGCCCCGCTCGAACGCGAGCGTCCCCATCGCGACGCGCCAACCGTCGTTGACGTCACCGACGACGTTTTCGACCGCCGTGCGCGCGCCGTCGAAGAAGGTCTCGTTGAACTCACTGTGGCCGGTGATCTGGACGATGGGCCGAATCTCGATGCCGGGTTGCTCCATCGGCACGAGGAGGTACGAGATGCCCTTGTGCGGGGGCGCGCTGCGGTCGGTGCGGCACAAGACGAAGATCCAGTGCGCCCAGTGCGCGAGCGAGGTCCACACCTTCTGCCCGTGCAGGACCCATTCGTCGCCGTCGCGCTCGGCGCGTGTCTGCACGTTCGCCAGGTCCGAGCCCGCGTTCGGTTCGGAGTAGCCCTGGCACCAGATCTCGGTGCCGCGCAGGATGCCCGGCAGGAAGCGTCGCTTCTGTTCGTCGCTCCCGAAGTGGACGATGGTCGGGCCGAGCAGGCCTTCGCCGACGATGCCGACGCGACCGGGGCCGCCGGCGCGCGCGTACTCCTCGTAGAAGATGACCTGCTCCAGGAGTGTCGCCCCGCGACCTCCGAACGCGGCCGGCCAGCCCAGCCCGATCCAGTTGTCGCGGCCGAGCTCTTGCTCCCATTCCCACCGTTCGTCGAACAGCTCGTGCTCGTCACCCGGACCGCCGCGCCCGCGTACCTTCGCGAACCGACCGTCGAGTCGATCCGTGAGCCACGCGCGCGCGTCGTCACGAAAGCGTTCCTGGGCTGGAGTGAAACGGAGGTCCACGGCGCGTCGGACGGTATCTCGTTACCCTCTCGGCACGCCGCATCCGCGGGACGCGACGGCGAGGAGGACGAATGGATGCCAGCGGCACAGCCCTCGTCACCGGTGCCGGGCGCGGCATCGGCCGGGCCGTGGCAATCGAACTGCAGCGGCGCGGCTTCGACGTCGTGGCGACGATGCGCGACGTCGGCGCGGGCAAGGATCTCGACGGCATCCGCGTCGACTTCCTCGACGTGACCGATCCCGAGAGCATCCAGTTGCCGAGCGATCTCCGGGTGCTGGTCAACAACGCCGGAGTGGAGAGCGACAATCTGCCGCTCGAGGTCATGCCGTCGACGGCGTGGCGCACGCTGTTCGAGACCAACGTCTTCGGCCTCATCGAAGTCACGCGGCGAGCAGTGCCGATCATGCGGGCGAACGGCGGGGGAGTCATCTGCAACATCACGTCGTCGTCGGTGCTCGCGCCCGTCCCGTTCCTCGGCGCGTATCGGGCGAGCAAGGCGGCCGTCAGCACGATCGGGGAGTCCTTGCAAGCCGAGGTCGCGCAGTTCGGGATACGCGTCGTCGAGGTGATGCCCGGCCCGATCGAGACCGACATGCTCGCCGCATCGGACCGACCGGCGGCAGCGATCGAACACGAGCCATATCGCGCCCTCGCGGAGAAGATGTGGGCCGGCCGCCAGACGATTCGATCGCAGTACACGCCCGCGGCCGAGGCGGCGCGTCGCATCGTCGACGCAGTGTGCAACGACGACGGTCCGCTCCGCTACGGCTGCGACGACTTGAGCGAAGGCATGCTCGCCGGCTGGAACACGACCGACAACGCGCGTTGGCTGAGCGGCATGCTGCGCGGCTTCGTCGAATGACGATCTCGGGCCTCGCTCACACCGCGGTCCACGTTCCTGACGTCGCGGCCGCCGTCGCGTGGTATCGAGACGTGCTCGGTCTGCATGTCCTGTCGCCGCCCTACCGCATGGAAGGCGAGGCGATCGCGCGCGACATGGCGGAGCTCCTTCCCGACCCCGTGGTCGTGCACGCGGCGATCGTCGGCTTCGACGCGGACGGCGATCGGGTGCTGGAGGTGATCGAGTATCCCGAGGTCAGGAGCGATGACGCGCGGTCGCCGGCCGTGACGACCCTGGGCTATACGCACGTCGGGCTGTTGTGCGACGACGTCGCCCGAACGCGCGCGGAGCTCGAGGCGCGCGGCGTCGAGTTCCTCGTTTCCGCCGTCGCGGACATCGCGGGGCTGCGGACGACGTGGTTCGCCGACCCCTGGAGCAACGTCTTCATCCTCGTCGAGAAGGTTCGCCGCCGCGATCGTCCGTACTTCCGGCAGTATCCCTGAGCGGACGTCGCGTCACAGCTCCTCGATGGGCGCCATGCGGTACACGAACGGGCCCATGCCCTGCGACACCGCGAAGATGACCTTGACGACGTCTTCCTGCAGGGCCGCGTTCTCGATCGGGCCCATGTAGAGGGGGTCGTACCCGGCATCGCGGTTGAGCTGCTCGACAGCGTCGCGCGCCTCCGCGTCTCCGCACCACAGGTTGCCCGGCCGGGCCCGCGCCTCGGCGAGCCGCGAATACAGCTGCGCGAAGTTGACGTTGAACGATTTCGCGGTCGGGCCGTGCGTCTGCGCCTTGACGAACTCCGCGTTGGACGAGAAGCCCGCCGGCGGCTCGACCCCATAGAGATTGGTGGCGTCGATCACGGTTTTGCCTTCGATGTTGTGCAACTTCGTCAGCGCTTCCGCGATCGCGCCCCCAGGCACAGCCAACAGCGCCGCGTCCGCACCGGCGAGGTCGCCACCGTCGCGGCCGAGCCGCGTCACTTGGTGGCCGGCGCGTTCCCACAGGTCCGCCAGACCGCCGCCGACGTGGCCCCGGCCGATCGTGGTGATCTTCATCTCTCGCCTCTCTACAGCCGAGCTCGAGGGTCCACGGCTACACCGAACCTGTCGGGACGATTTCGAGATTGCTGATCAAACCGTCGCGGACAGTAAAGCGGTAGTCGAGGTCGACGGTGCCGCCCGGGAAGTTGCCTTCGAGGTGCGTGTGCGCATCGAACCGTGCGTTCGCGTTGTCCTCGCCGAGGGAATCCACGCCGCGCACCTCGAGCGTGTAGTCGTAGACCGTCGCGACGGTCGAGCGCCATCGGCGAATGTCGGCATGACCGCGCCACTGCCTGTCCTCGTCGGCCACGATCGCATCGTCACTGAAGCAGGCCACCAACCCATCGACGTCGTCGTGCTCGGCTGCCGCAAAGTACGCCGAGATCGACGGGGGAATCAGAACATCCACCGTTCCTCCTCGCCTGCGTCTGCGCCTCAGAGCGGGTATTCGAGCTCGATCTCGTGCCGAATCGGGATGCCGTGCGCGCCTTCGGGGGGTAGCTCCGGTTTCAGATCGCGGGCTTTGGTGACGGCATCGCGATGGAACGCGACCCAGTCCCACCCGGCGCGTTGATAGAGACGAAGCGCGTCGGTGTTGTCGTTGGTCGTGATCAACCACAGCCGCTTCCAGCCCTCGGCGCGGGCGTGGTCGACGACCTCGTCGAGCAGCGCGGTACCGGCGCCGGCGCCGCGGTAGGTCGTTACGAGCACGACCAGCTCCGTTTCGCCGTCGTCGTCCTCACGCCACAGCGCGCAGCCGATCGGCCGGCCATCGTTCTCGACCGCGAACCCGTCGAGCTCAGTCGCTTCGGTGACTCGGCCGCGGGAGACGACTCGCGTCGATGCAAAAGCCCCGCGCACGACTTCGGCGATCCATGACCGGTCGTCGCCGGTCACGCGGCGTACGTGCACGCCGCAAGCTCACTCCACCGCACCCGATTCCTGCAATGCCGAGACGTCATCTTTCGTGAGACCGAGAAGGTCCTCGAGCACCCAATCGTTGTCCTGGCCGAGGGTCGGACCGCTGCGTTCGTAGCCACCGGTCTCACCGGCCTCGCCGGTCTCGCCGCGCAGGCGGAAGCCGTTGCGTTCGTAGAGGCCGTCCCCGAGGAACGGGTGATGGTGCGGTTCGAAGTGGTGCCGGTGCGCGAGCTGCGGGTCGTGGTGCACGTCGGCGAAGTCGGCCACGGGGACCGCCTCGATCCCGAGCGCCTGGAGCTGCGTCGCGATATCGGCGCGAGACCGCGTGACGGTCCATTCCGCGACGTCAGCCTCGGACGGTGCCGCGTCCGGCCTTCCGACGAGGCGCGCGAGCGTCGTCCACTCGTCGCTCGTCCAGCACGCGATCGCGATCCAGCGATCATCGACGCCGTTCTCGTCGGCGCACGGGAACACCCCGTGGAGAACCGCGCCGGCGTGGCGATTCCCGTCCCGTAGCCGATGGTTGCCGTCGATCTCGAAGTCGAGCAGCCACGGCGCGAGCGACCACACCGCCGCCTCGACCTGCGACACATCGAGGTACACACCGCGCCCGGTCCGCCGGCGGTAGTGCAACCCGGCGGCGAGCAGTGCCGCGACGTAACGCGGTGCGAGCGAGTCGGTGATCGTGCCGTACGGTCCGACGGGTTCACGATCAGGCCATCCGGTCAGCGCGTTGAAACCCGAGAGCGCGGCGCCTTGTCCCCCGAAGCCGGGGTAATCCCTGTGCGGCCCGGTCTGGCCGTTGAGACATGTACTGACCATCACCAGATCGGGCTTGAGTCGCGCGAGCGCGTCGTAGTCGAGCCCGAAGCCCTTCATCGCGCGCGGCGCGAAGTTCTCGGCTGCCGCGTCGGCCCACTCGGTGACGAGGCGGCGCACGATCGCGACGGCGTCGGGATGCTTGAGGTTGAGCGTGACGTTCCGTTTGCCGACGTTCAGGCCGTCGTACATTCCGGAGCCCTCGAGGCCGTGGGGGTTGTCAGGACTGAGGGCGTAGGTGCGCAGGAAGTCGGGTCGCGACTTCGACTCGACGCGCAAGACGGTCGCGCCGTGCTCGACGAAATAGCGCGTTGCGATCGGCCCGGCGGCGCCCGAGCCGAACTCCAAGATCCGCAACCCCTGCCACGCAGCCACCCCCTGTTTGGACGTGGCGTGCACACTTTTTGACACCCACGGTCCAAACACAGGGGGGCGAGGACGAGCAGGTTGCACGTGGCCGTCGGCGCTGCGAACGACGGCGAACGATCGTGGGAAGCGCTCGACGCCCTGAACCGGACCGAAGAAGTCTCGGGCCGCGAGTTGCGCCGAATGCAGGATCTCGCGCGGCGAGTTCGCCGGCGCGAGCATCAGGTTTGTCTCGCACGCGATGTCGTAGAGCTCCTGCATCGTGTGCTCGGCGAAGTATGCGCCGACGGCTTCTTCGATCTCCTTGAGCTCCTCGTCGGCCGCCGTGTTCTGGTTGAACTGGCTCCAGTCGCGCGGCTCGAGGCCCGCGAGCTCGGCGATCAGCTCGAGGCTCCGGACGCGCGCCTTGCCGCCGCGCAGGCCGAAGGAGACGAAGCCGTCGCGCGTCGGCCAGATCTCGCGCGTGCGGCCGATGTTGGCGCCCCGCCGCGCGCCTCGAAATCCGGTTTGGGCGTACCGTCCCGCCGCGGCCATGTTGGCGACGAGCACGACCTCTTGCATCGAGACGTCGACGCGTTTCGGCTCGCCCGTCCACAGCGCCGTGATGGCGGCGAAGGCCGCTTCGGGGCCGGTGTGGGCGTACGCGGTCGGCTCGGTGCACCGCACCGGCGGCCGATCGGCGTCGCCGGTGCAGTACATGTTGCCGCTCGACGCCATCACGCCGAGGTCGGAGGCGCGCCACGGCGCACGCGGGCCGTCGAGCCCGAACGGCGTGATGCTCACCCAGACCGCGTGCGGTGCGCGCGCGGGATCGAGCACGTGCACGCCGTCCGCGTGCGGCGTGTCGATCACGACGTCGGCGGCAGACAGCAGCGCGTCGAGCCGCGGATCGTCGGCCGCAAGTTCCTGGATCTGTTTGCCCGCGTTCCATGCGCGCGCGACGTTGCCGGTCAGCCGGTCGCCGGTCGGTGGAACGACGCGCACAACCTCGGCACCGAGATCGCCGAGGATGCGCGCGGCGCGCGCGCCGGGATCGTCGGCGAGGTCGAGGATGCGTAATCCGTCGAGCAGCCGTGCGTCCGGCGCTTGTGCCACTGCTGCGGCCTCCCCGTAAACTGACGTTCGTGTCAGCTTAGGGTGCGAAGCGCGACGCGGCCCGAAGGACAAAGGACCAACACCCATGAGCCCGATGAGCTCCATCCGTCACGAGGCCGTCGGCAGCCGAATCGTCGATGCCGACTGCCACATTCTCGAACCGCCGGACATCTGGCAAAACTGGCTGCCGTCCAAGTACCAGGACCAGGCGCCGAAGCTCGTGAAGGATGCCGAGGGCGGCGACGCATGGTTGACGGCCGTCGGCGGCGAACCGGATCCCATTGGTCTGGTGTCGACGCCCGGCATGCCGTTCGACAAGTTCCGGTGGTTCGGCGTCACCTACGAGGAAGCGCGCGCAGGTTGCTACAACGGGGCCGAGCGGTTGAAGGACATGGACACCGACGGCGTCTACGCCGAGATCCTGTTCCCGCCGCAGCGCACGATGAGTCACTTCCTCGGTGACGACGACGATGACTTCGTGCTCGCCGGCGTCGAGGCGTACAACAACTTCTTGTTCGAGGAGTTCTGCGCGCCCGATCCGAAGCGGTTGATCGGCCTCGCGCAGATCCCTTCCCTCGGGATCGATACTGCGGTGGACGCATTGCGCAAGGCGAAGGCGCGGGGCGCGAGGGGCGTGCTGATCTCCAACTGGCCGAGCGGCAATGCGTCGATCTCGCGTGACGACGATCCGTTCTGGGCCGCTGCCGTCGACGAGGGTGTCCCCGTCTCGATCCACATCAACATCATCAGCCGGACGCAGCGCGCGGCCGGGCGCAAGGCCGCGGCGGCGAAAGGCAATCAGCTCTACAACATGCAGAGCGAGGCGACGCGCGCGAAGGCCATTGGCGGCATGAGCCACGTGTTCGCGATGGCAACGGGCGCGATCACCGACCTGATCTTCACCGGCGTGTTCGAGCGGTTCCCCGAGCTGCAGGTGTGCTGGATCGAGACCGGCGTCGGCTGGATCCCGCATTTCCTGGAGTGCCTCGACGACCGGTGGTGGCGCAACCGGGTGTGGGGCGACCTCCCCCTCCGCGAGCCGCCCTCGACTTACTGGTACCGCAACAACGCCGCGAGCTTCATCATCGATCGCACGGGTGTGGAGCTCCGCAACCGCGTCGGCGTCGAGAACATGATGTGGTCGAGCGACTACCCGCACCACGGCAACGACTGGCCGTACTCGCGCAAGACGATCGCAGAGATGATGGCCAACATCGACAAGCAGCAGCGCGAGCTCATCACCGGCGGCAACGCAACACGCATCTGGAAGCTGGACGAGTAACCAGTCAGCCGTTGGTGCGGTCGATCTTGATGCCGCCGATGCCGGTGCCCGTTTGCTGCGCAGTGCGGACCGCTTCGAGTGTCAATCGCTGGACCGTGCGCTGGTGCACGTAGTTCAGGACGCGGTCGACGGCAGGGATCATCCGCTGCGAGTTCGACGTCAGACGGCGCTGGATGGCGACGAGTTCGTCCTCGTCCCAGTCGCGGTCCATGCCGGCGAGCATGTTGTGCACGTCCTTTTGCAAGGCGCGGAAATGGCGGACGTAGATCTCGCCGAGCCCGACGATGATCGCCTGCGTCATGCCGATCTCCTGCAGCTCGGCGACCGCGCGCAACATGCCGAGATCGGACTCGTCGTAGGCCTCGCGCCCGAGCTCGGCGGGGTCGGCCAGCAGGCCGACTTCTTGCAGGCCGCGTACGAGGTCGAGGTCGACGCCGGCCCGCTCCACGAGGTCGTCGAGCGAATAGGTCCGGCCCTCGGTGGCGAACAGGCCCTCGAGACCGGGCCGATCGACGTTCAGGATCGCCCGGATCGCCGCCAGCGAGAACCGCTGCTCCTGCAGGGCGCGGATCCGTTCGAGCCGGTCGAGGTGCGGACTGCCGTAGAGCTTGTGCCGGCCACTCCGCTCCGGCGGGTCGAGCAGCCCTTCCCGGCCGTAATACCGGATCGTGTCGACCGTGACGCCGGCCCGGTGGGCCAGCTCGTCGATTCGCCAGCGGGCGTCGTCCATCCGGATCCCTGCACTCGGCCTTGACAGCACTGACACTGAGAGTAGATACTTACAGTGTCCTGAGTCACGAAGTAGCTGCTCACGAGAAATTACTTGCTGAGCGGAAGCTTCGAGCGTTCTCGGCCGTTGGTCAAGAACACCACGATGTTGCAGTTGCCGGAGGTCATCATGCGTTCGCTCCCCACACGTCACGGCGCCACCCACACCGACGCCAGGCAGGAAGCACTGGCGTGGCTTGCGGCCCAGCTGCGCTGGGAGCGCACCCTCGACCAGCTCCGCGGCGGTGAGGACGAGACGCCGATCCCGCAGGCCGCCTGACCCAATCCAAGAGAACTGCGGAGGGCTTTCCGCCCGGTCCCGCGCCGTCGGCCCCGGCACCCCCCAGCCGGGGCCGACTCGCGTCCCGCCCACGGTCGCCCGCATGGCCCGCGCAACCCCGGCAACTCGGTTCCTGGAGCGGAGCGGCACGGGATTCACGGTGCACGAGTACGCGCACGATCCGGCTCGGGACGACTACGGGATCGAAGCGGTGGTCGAGTTGGGGATCGATCCGCAACGGGTCCTCAAGACGCTCGTCGTCGCGTGCGACGACGGCCAGCACGTCGTGGCGGTTGTTCCCGCGGAACGGCTGCTCGACGTCAAGGCGCTGGCTCCGCTCGTCGGTGCCAAGCACGCGGAGCTGGCGGCCGCCGACGATGCGCGTCGCCTCACCGGCTATGTCCCCGGCGGAATCTCGCCGCTCGGTCAGAAACGATCGCTGCTCACCGTCGTCGACGAGTCCGCGCTCGCGTTCGACTCCGTGTTCGTGAGTGCCGGGAGGCGTGGCCTCGAGCTCGAGCTGAGTCCGGCAGATCTCGTGCAGCTGACGAACGCGACGGTCGCTCCAATCGCACGCGTCT
>JBKPCL010000065.1:0-17757 GCA_046727335.1 Actinomycetota bacterium | reverse complement strand
CGCTTGATCCCGCTGCGCCCATGCGATCCGACAACGATCACGTCGGCCCCCACTTCCTCGGCCAGGCGACAGATCGTGCTCGGGACGTCGCCGACCTCCACGCGCTTGATCACCTCGGCGCCAGTGAGCGCCTGCGCGGTGCGTGCCAACTCGTCGGCCGCCTCTTTCATCTCGGTGTCCCACTCGACCTGTTGTTCCTCGGGCGAGTAGACGGAGCCCTCGAACCCACCGGCGTCGTCGCCGGGAATTTCACTCACGACGGTCAGGAGCGTGACCTTCTCGGGCCGGCCGAGCAGCGTCGTCCCTCGCCGCGCCGCGTCGATGGAGACGCTCGATCCGTCGGTGGCAATCAGGACGTGCATACGCGCCGCTCTACCCAGACTCTCCGGAATGAAGCTAGTAACCCTCTTCCGGGTCCACGACATTCAGCAAGGGCTCGCCTCGCTCGAATCGGGTGAGATTGTCGAGGAAGATCGCGAGCGCTTCCCGTTGCAAGTCGGGCGTGTACCACGAGATGTGCGCTGTGAGCCGGATTTTCGGGTGCGTGTACATCCAGTGCCCCTCCGGCAACGGCTCCGGGTCGACCGTGTCGAGCGTCGCCATCGCGACCGTGCCGTTGTCGAGCGCCGTGCGTAACGCGTCCTGATCGACGAGCGTGCCACGGGCGATGTTGACGAGGTGCACTCCCGGGCTCATGAGCGAGAACGCTCGATCATCGAGAAGGTGCCGCGTCTTCGGCGTCGCCGGCGCCGCGATGACCACGTGCTGCGCGCCAGGCAACAGCTCGTCGAGTGACGTCACGACCTCGACGTCCGGAATCGGACTCGGTTGGCCGGTACGGCGCAGCGCGCGCACCCGCATCCCGAACGGAAGCGCTCGTTGAGCGACCGCGCTGCCGATGCCGCCCAGTCCGACCAGCGCGAGCGTCGCACCGTCGACGACGTCGAGCACGGGATCGGGAAAGTTCCAGTGCTTGGGGGGCTCGCAGAGGAACGTCTCTGGCACGCGTTTCGCCCATGCCAGCACCGCGGCCATCACCCACTCCGAGATCGGCACCGCACTCGCACCGCGCGCACACGTGACGGTGCAGCGCTCGAAGATCGCTCGTGGAACGCCGTCCGCCCCCGTGCCCGCGAGCTGCAGCCAGGTCACGCCGCAGTGATCGATCCAACGGGCGATGTCGTCCCATCCCGCCCAACCGCCGTAGAAGACATCGGCGCGTACGTCCGGCGGCGACTCGCGGCTCTTGAACTCGACGATCTCGGCATCTGGAAACCGCGCTCGGATCGCGTCAGCCGCGGCCGGGCCCATGTGAGTGATGACACGCATGCTCAGAACGTACGCGTCACCGCACGGGTCGGGCCGAATGAGTGCATGGCGAGCCCGTGCAGATTGCCGAGCCCGCCGTTCACGATCACCAGCATGTGTTCGGGAGAGGCGACGAGTCGCACGTATCCATCACTGTCGACCCGGCCGTTCTCTGCGGCCTTGCGCTGGTGGATGGACGGCCACCATGTGACCGGCAGCTTGGCGAATTCGTAGAGCCGCTCCTGTACGTCGTCGATGTTCTCGTAGGACGCAGCGATGAGATCGGCCCACGGCGGCGCGATCGCGACCATGATCTCGGCGCCGTGATGCGCACCGATGAACGCATTGGTCCCGACGATGGCCAGCGACTTCCCGATGATCTCGAGGAGGTCCGCGCCGTTGTCCACGACGATGTCGGCAACGTCAATGGTCCCCGTGGCGCCGTGCACTGTCACTGCGTTCGTGTCGTCCGGGGCGCCGCGGCGTTCCGACAGCGGCGCCCATGGTGACCGCTCCTCCCACTCGGCGACGCAGATGCCCGTCACCCGGCCGGGTTGACCGAACACACTCTTGGAGTTGAGCCCGACCTTCTGTCCACCAATGTTGCGCATGACGAGCCGCATGGCCCGGCCGATCGATGCGCCGGTTCCCGCTTCGCCGCCGAAGCAGCCCGGGCCCATCGGCAGCTTGAGATCGTGGCGAACCGGTCCGTTGACGATCATTGCGGGCACGACGCAACTCGTCGTCGTGTTGAGCGCGAAGAGGTTGAACTGCGGATCGCTCATCGCGTCGATCGCCGCGAGCAGCAACGGCATCGAGTCAGACGGCGCACCCGCCATCACCGCGTTGATCGCGATCTTCTCGACGGTCGCTCGCCCGTTGCGCGGAGGAATCTCGGCAACCATCTCGTCGGGAAAGTGTCCGGACTCGGCGACGAACGCGCGCACACGCGCTTCGGTCGGCGGTATGAGCGGCAGGCCGTCACCCCAGCCCGCGTCGGTTGCGAGTTTCTGGAACGCGACCGGGTCGTCGTCGATCTCGTGACGCTCGCTCACCAGCCAGTCGAGCGTGCAACCCTCGGGGCCGCAATCGACTCGCTTGGCGAGCTCACTCATCGACTGCAGAGCTCGCCGTCGCGCCCAAGGCGTCGAGCAACTTGGGCCAGTGGTCGCGAGCGATCGCGCGGACCTCGGCCTCGGGCAGAGGCTCCAGGGGATACGGCAGGACGTGGACGCGGAGCCCTGGCCGGCCGGCGTTGGTTGCCATCGTCTGGGCGAGGGCCTCGAACTCGGCTGTCACGACGGCGACCGCCGTCTTCCCCCCGGCCGCGACGGTCACGGTGTCGTGCACGGTCCAGGAGGTGCAGCTTCCTCAATTGCCCAGGCCGACGAGCGCGGCATCGACATCGGCGGCGAAGACCGCAAGTTGCGAGAACGTGTCCTCGCCGTCGACACCGATGCGGTTGCCGGCTTCCCAGCGGACGACGTGGGCACCGGCGGCGCGCAGACGCGGCTCCCACTCGTCGATGACGAACAGCCACGACCGCCACGCCCGGTCGAAGCGGATCCCAACCTGCTTCCCATGCAACGAGCCGGCGTCCGGGCCGGGGTCGGGATCCGTCGCGGGCGGGGCCGCCGTCGGATCGAGGATGCGAACGCGACTCATGCACACCTCCTTCACGGGTCGACTCTCGGCTCCGCCTCCCTTCCGGTCGGCTGCGCCTTCGTCTTTCCCAGGCATGTCGGTGAGCGAGCGTAATCGGCGGAGCAGTTACGCCGACGCGCCCGCGTCGACGAGGCGCAGGTTCGTGTCGACGATGAGCCGGAAGCGACCGCGTCCCGTCTTCTCGATGCGGATCGGCGCCGCACGTTCGTCGAGGCGGCGCTTCAACAAAATGAGACGGCTATCGAGGTTGTCACGGAACTCGGGCAGCTCGAGCGACGGATCGAGCCGGACTTCCTTGTTCGTGAACTCCACACGACCGTCGCGGTCGTACTGTCCGAGCAAGGACCATAGGATCCGCCCGGCGACGCCCTTGATGAGATAGTCGCCGTCGAGGAAGGTGCTGCCGTCAACGGCGAAGAATCGCACCAGCGTCGCAGGTGTTGCGGGATCAACGCGCCGCGGCGCGGCTGCCTGTGCCGCGTCTGTCTCGGCGCCGACTTCGCGCTGACGGTCGGCTTCGATCGCATTCGCGACCACCGACGCGATGACGGTGAGCACCAGTTCGTCCGACTCCGTGAACGCAACCGGATCTTCCTCTTCGACGGTGAGGACCCCGACGACCTGGCCCAACGCGAGCGCGGGCACGGCGATGCGGCTCTCGGCGTTGGGAAGTGCGGGCACCGGGATCTCCCTGCCGGGGCCGATGCCCTGACTCTCGTATTCACGGCGCACGGTTGTGCCGTACTTCGCCATCGTTCGAACGCTGCCGAGGCGAATTGCTTGCGCCCGTTTTGCCGCCATCCCGACGATGCCGTCACCGACGACGACTTCCGAACCGACGCCTTCGGTGGCGTACCCATGACTCGCGATCGTGTACAGGCGCTCGCCCCGTTCGTCGAGCAACAAGAGCGACGCGTGCTCAAACCCGAGCAGTTCCGCGAGGCCGTTCACGGTCGTCGCCACGATGGCGTCGAGGTTCGCGCACCGGCTCAGGCGCGCGGTCAACTCCGCGAGCCGGGCCGAGCTTTCAACTCGCGTTCGTGTCGAGGGTGACATCGACCTGACGAGGTCGAGCTCGCACGCGGGCGTCATCACCTGGTCGATCTGCTGCACTCGATAGATGTCGGCCGCGCGCAGGCGGAACACGTCCTGCATACCGCACAGTGCGGCCACGGCGGCGACGTCGTCGCGCAGCTGGTCGAAGATCGGTCCTCGCCGTTCGGTGCGCTCGTAGACAACTGTGAGCCGGAACTGGTTGTACGTCGTCGGATCGACGACCAGCAGGCTCGCGCGGGGGTTCTCCGCGAGATTCCGGTGCGTCTTCGAGAAGAACTGGTTCGACAGCGCGATGCGCTCGGAATCGACCGCCCGCACGCGTGACAGGTACGTGACGTTGGGGGTGCCGTCCGCCGCGGCGGTCGCGATCACCGCGGGGACCACGCCTTCGAAGCACATTGCCAGGTGCTCCAAGGTGAGGTCGGTCATGACGGCGCCGTCATCGGCTCGCCGGCCCGCGGACCGGGCGTCTGGTCATAGACCTCGCACACCTCGACGATGCACGCTCGAAAGCCGCCGGGCCGGATGCGTTCGAGCAACGCACGCGGCGTCCGCTCAGTGACCTCGACGTCGGTCAGGAAGGCGTCGCAGTACTGGGATGCGCGCGCACGATCCTCGTGCGTCGCAGCTTCGATGGCGACGGCCCGGCCCTTGAGCTGGACGGAACGCAGTGTCGGAACGCTTGTCGCGGTGATCGCGATCGCACCGCTCGCGGACAGATGGTCAACTGTGACGTCGTCCGCGAGGTCGAGCAACAGGCGGATGCGCAGGTCGTCGCGGGCCAGCACCGTGAGCCCCCAGGCGCGGCTCGCGTACGGCTCGCCGGTGGCACCGACCGTCCCCAGGATCAGGGCGCACCCCGACTCCACAAGCGCAACAGTCTCCGGCGCGATCACGCGTCGTCCGCCCTCCGTCCCTAGATAGCAATCTCTTAGCGTACGGTGACCGGTCTTTCAGGCGCGGCATCGGCGCCGTTCCCGCATGCTCGCTGCACCGACAACCGACGTGCTGGAGGAACACCGTGAACCGTTTGCAAGCGCCCTACCGAATCGCCGAGGGCACCTGGATCGTGCCGCAGGTCCTGCCCATCGGCCCCGGCCTGTTCGGGACCATCAACTCAATGGTGATCACGGCAAAGGAGCCGGTGCTCGTCGACACCGGATGCCTGATCAACCGGGCCCAGTGGCTCGAGGACGTCTTCTCGATCGTCGAGCCCGACGACGTGCGGTGGGTGTACCTCTCGCACGGCGACCGTGACCACATCGGCAACCTCGACGCCGTGCTCGACGTCTGCCCCAACGCCACCGTGGTCACCACGATGTGGGGCACGCGCTACATGCTCGGCGACGGCCCGCCGCCCCTCGACCGGATGCGCTGGATCAACGACGGTGAGTCCTTCTCGGCCGGTGACCGGACGCTGTTCGCCGTGCGGCCGCCGCTGTGGGACGGCGTGAACACCCGCGGCCTGTTCGACCCGACGACCGGTGTCTACTGGGCGGCCGACTCGTTCGCGTCGACGATGACACACCCAGTCGCAGACGCGGCCGACCTCGCGCTCGACTTCTGGAGAGAGTCGTTCCTGCACGAGCAGCGCTCGTTCGGCGAGTGGGTCACGATGGCTGACCCGGCGAAGTTCGACGCGCACGTCGCGAGAAGCGAACGTCTGGCGACGGTGCTTGCGTCGGCACACGGCCCAGCAATCTCCGGCCGCTTGGTGCGCGAGGCCTACGGGATGATGCACCAGATCGCCCGCATGGGTCCGGTCCCCGCCGACGACGAGTCAGTCCTCGACGCCATGGTGCAAGCCTTCGCCGCCGCGGCATAACGCTGGGCTCACGAACAGGGCCGTCCGCGGTCGCCGCGGACGGCCCTTGTCGCGTCATGAGGCGATGCGCAGCCACACAGCGAGCGAGTAAGAACGGCGCTGTGAAATCAGAAATCGTCTGCGATGGCGTCCCGTTCGGTGAAGGTCCGGTCTGGTGCAGCGACGGCAGCCTTGTCGTGACGAGCGTCGCGGCGGGCGCGCTGTTCCGGATCTGGCCGGGAACGTCACGAGTCGAACGTTTCGCCGAGACGGGTGGAGGTGCGAACGGCGCTGCCCTCGCCGCGGATGGCTCGATACTCGTCACCCAGAACGGCGGCATCGACTTCTCCCAGTTGCCGATGCTCGCCGATTTGCCGTCGCCCGCTCCGGCGACGCCGGGACTGCAACTTGCCCGCCGCGACGGCACCGTCACTTACCTGGCCGACGACGGCTTCCACGCGCCCAACGACCTGGCCGTCTCGCGCGACGGCGAGATCTACTTCACCGATCCCGGTCATTTCCCCCCGCCCGAAGAAGGGGTCGGCCGGGTGATGGTGTACGACCGGGACGGAAAGACTCGCGTCTTCGCCGACGACTTCTTCTTCTGCAACGGCATCGCGTTCGAACCGGATGGGACCGTCGTGGTTGTGGAACGGCGCGGATTGCAGCGCGTGTATCCCGATGGCAGTCGTGAGTACGTGATCGAGAAGCTCGGCCGCGGCGGCGGTGACGGCTTCTGCCTCGACGCCGAGGGCCGGTTCTATGTCGCGTCGACGATCGAGCACGGTGTGCGTGTCGTCGAGCCGGACGGAACCGTGGCCGACTTCCTGTCGATCGACGGCGACGGCCTGGCGACGAACTGCTGCTTCGGCGGCGACGACCTGTGCACGCTGTTCGTTACCGACGCGCTTCCCGGCAACGTTGTCGCCTTCGAGGCGATGCCGACGCCGGGACTGCCGCTGCCCACCTGGCCCGGCTGCTGAAGATATTCGGGCGGTCACGCTCCCGAGCCGACAGAATTCACGAGATGGCGAACGACTCGGTCGCACCCTCGTTCCCGCCCGCCGAAGGCCGGCGCATGGAGTGGCGCGACGTGCCCGCGCACGTGCGATCCCAGATTGACGCTCGACTCGGTGCTCCCGTCGTCGAAGCCCGCTCCCAACCGGGTGGCTTCTCGCCGGGGCTTGCCGTGCGAGTGAAGACCGCGCGTGGTGAGCGCGTCTTCTTGAAGGCGGTGTGCTCGTCCCCCAACCCGGAGTCGCCGATCATCCACCGTCGCGAGGCGCGCATCGCCGCGGCACTCCCAGCCCGCGCGCCGGCGCCCCGGCTTCACTGGTCGCACAACGAGGACGGCTGGGTCGTGCTCGCGTTCGACGACATCGAGGGTCGCACGCCCCAGCTTCCATGGAAGCGCGACGAGCTCGAGCGTGTTCTCGACGCGCTACGCGCGCTCGCCGACGCGCTCACACCCTCGCCGGTCCAGCTCGAGAGCGCGGCGCAGCGACTCGCGCCCTTGTTCAGAGGCTGGCGATCGCTCGCCGCCGACGTCGCCGCCCACGCGGGCCTCGACCGCATGGTTCGTGAGCATCTGGACGAGCTCGTCGAGCTCGAAGCGCGCGCCCTCGACGCGACGACCGGCACGTCGCTGGTCCACCTCGACATCCGCGCCGACAACATCCTGCTCACGGACGATCAGGTGCTCTTCGTCGACTGGCCGTGGGCGGCAATCGGTGCCCGCTGGCTCGATCTCATGGCCATGCTGCCGAGCGTCGCGATGCAGGGCGGCCCCGAGCCCGAACCGCTCTGGAACGCGCACCCACTCAGCGACGGCGTCGACCGCGCCGATGCCGATGCCGTGCTCGCCGCGCTTGCCGGGTTCTTCACGTACGCGTCGATGCAGCCGGACTCCCCGGGACTTCCGACGCTGCGTGCCTTCCAAGCCGGTCAAGGCGAAGTCGCCCGCCGCTGGATCGCAGAGCGCCGCGGCTGGCTCCCATAAGTGTTTGGACGTGGCGTGCACACTTCTGTGCACCGCACGTCCAAACACGTTCGCCCCGTCACAGTGATCGAAGGTAAGTGGCAAGGTCGCGCGCCCATTGCTCCGGGTCGGCGAGCGGCCAGCCTTCGTCGGGAAGGTCGAAGTACTCCACACTGAGACGGCCGCGATAGTCGAGCGCGGCGAGACGGTCGAACACCGCCGCGAAGTCGACGGCGCCCGCGGCATCGTCGACGTGCCGCTGCGTCTGTCCCTTGTTCGCCTGGCGCAGCTGCACATGATCGGCGAACTCCAGCAACTCGCATGGATCGCCGCCCCAATCGGCCACGTGACCGGTGTCGATGAGCAGGCGCGCGCCCGGGACCTCAGACCGAAACGCGCGCACCTTCTCGATCGAGTTCACAGCACTGCCCGCCCATGGCTCCAACAGCGCCTGCGGCGCGGCACGCCACCAGCGAACGGCCCGCTCCCACGCGTCGGCGCCGTCACGCGGCGCGGGCGTCGAACACCAGGTATCGGCCGGCTTCGGAAACGACGTCGGACAACCAATCGGGAGCGCAAGGCGCTCGGCGTCGGTCCCGAGCAGCGGATCGATGTGACTGAAACCGTCGGCCCGCGCCGCGACCGCACGGGCAGCGACGTCGCCTCGGCGCGCGTACACGACGTCGACGACGCCGAGCGGCCACCGCAGCACGGTTACTTCTGCATGGATTGCGGCATCACCATGCCGACCTGCTGGAGGTGCTGGCCGAGCGACTTGTCGAACTGCTCGGCGACGTCAGCTGGGCTCCAGCCGCCGTCCTTCCACATCCAGCCGATCTGCTTCGGGTGCTGAAACACCGTGTACGCGTACTCCGTCCGGCCCAGAATTTGCCCGTTCACGTGAGCGGCTTGTTCGGACGCGACGTAGGCGACGAGCGGAGCGTTGAGCGCAGGGTTCTCCTCCGGCGGTGGTTCCTGACCGCTGCGCTCGAACAACGAGGCCGTCATGCGGGTCGCGCCCGACGGCGCCACCGCATTCACCGTGATGCCGAAGCGCGCGAGCTCCAGCGCCCACACGAACGTCATCCCCATGATTCCGGCCTTGGCGGCGCCGTAGTTCGTCTGTCCGAAGTTGCCGCGCAAGCCGGCAGAGGATGTGATGTTGACGATCCGGCCGTAGCCCTTGTCCTTCATCACCTCGGCCGCGTGACGCGTGCAGTTGAAGGTGCCCTTGAGATGCACGCCGATCACGGCGTCGAAATCTTGCTCTTCCATCTTCAGGAGCGTCTTGTCACGCACGATGCCCGCGTTGTTGACGAGGATGTCGACGGTGCCGAACGCGTCGACTGCGCTTCGCACGATGGCGCGAGCGCCCTCGAAGCTCGTCACGGAGTCGCCGTTCGGGACGGCTGCGCCCCCCAGTGCTTCGATCTCCTTGCACACCTGGGCAGCCGGATGGTCGTCGCCGCCGTCACGGCCGTCGAGCGCGACGCCGACGTCGTTCACGACGACGCTCGCACCTTCGCGCGCGAAGCAGAGCGCGAATTCGCGACCGATGCCGCGACCCGACCCGGTGACGATGGCGACGCGGCCGTCGAGCAGACCCATGCCGCCGCCTCAGCGGAGCGCGGCCGTGGCCGAACCCGTGATTGCCTTGTCGCCGTTCTGGTTCTCGACGGTGAGGTCGAGATCGACGAGGTGCTCGCCCGCTTCCTCTCGTTTGCCTGTCACCTGCGCAACACACGTCAGGACGTCGCCGGGCCAGACCTGCTTGGCGAACCGCACGCGGAACCGGCGGATCGATTCGGGCCCAAACCAATCCTTGATGACGCGGGCGGCCAGTCCCATCGTCAACATGCCGTGCCCGAACACCGAGGGATTGCCGACCTGCGTCGCGATCGTGTCGTCGTGGTGCATCGGATTGAAGTCGCCGGATGCGCCGGCGTAGCGGACGAACATTGTGCGCGTCAGCGGAGGGAACTCCTCGCGCTGCGTGTCCCCGACGGCGATCCCGTCGAATGTCACGCTCTGGTTGGTCGCAGTCACTCGTCCTCCCGGCATCTGACGTCGGCGTCAGATGGTAGGCGCGCGAGGCCCGTCCACGCCGGGGCGTACGTCGAAACGTGACACCGGTGTCGGGTCCGCGTACCCTGACCCGATGGCGCGTGCAACCGAACCGACCGGGAAGGCGGGCAACACCGCCAATCTCCGGCGCTCGCGTCTGTACACCGCCTCGGCGCGCCAGGCGCGGTCCCGTAGCGGCGGTCCGGCGCAGACTCGCGAACTGCGAGCGCGCGGGAAGCGCACGATGCGCAAGCTGCTCGACGCGGGGATCGAGGTGTTCGCAACCCGCGGCTACTACGCCGCGCGTGTCGACGACATCGTCAAGCTCGCAAAGACCTCGCACGGCACGTTCTATCTGTACTTCGCGAACAAAGAAGACCTGTTCCGCGCCCTCGCCGCCGAGGTCTCCGAGGAGATGGAGGCGCTCGCCGACTCGATGGAGCCGCTGACGCCCGACGCGGACGGCCGTGAACGGCTGCACGACTGGATCGATCGGCTGGCCACGCTCTATGAGAAGTACGGGCCGGTGATCCGGGCCTGGACCGAAGCGGAGATGGGCAGTCACGAGTTCGGCCGCCTGGGGAACGACGTGCTCTCCCGCCTGACGCGCGCCGTCGGCCAGCGCATCAGCCGGGCCGGCTCGGTCGACATCGATCCTGTCGTGGCCTCCGTCGCCCTCGTCGCGATGCTGGAACGGCTGAACTACTACGTCGTTGCCCGGCAGGTGAAGATCAGCCGCGTCGACATGGTGGACACGCTGGCACGCGTCACGCACGCATCCCTCTTCGGTCCGCCCGGCTCGAGCTAGGGGCCGGCGCCAGGACGCGGCGCGTCGACAGGATCGTCGCCCAGCACGCGCGCCTGCAGGTCGCCCAGCTCCGACACGGGACCGCTGTACGCGACCTCGCCCTTCACGAGCACGATCGCGTCATCGGCGATCGACAACGCGTGGTGCACGTGCTGCTCGACGATCAACAAGGTGGTGCCGCTGTCACGAATCGTCTCGAGCGTCCGGTACACCTCTTCGACGACGATCGGCGCCAGCCCGAGCGACAGCTCGTCGGCGATCAGCAACCGCGGTCGTTCGACCATGACCCGAGCGAGGGACAGCATCCGCTGCTCGCCACCCGAGAGCGTGCCCGCGTTCTGCCGGCGCCGGTCGCCGAGCCGAGGAAACATCCGGTAGGCATCCTCGAGCGCGAGGCGGACGCCGCGTCGCCCGCGGCTGCGACGGAACGTCAACTCGAGATTCTCCTCGACTGTCAGCGACGCGAACACCGAGCGGCCCTCCGGCGCGTGGATGATGCCCAGCTGCGCGTAACGATGAGGAGCCCAGCCGGTGACGTCGAGGCCGTCGAAGCACACTTCACCCTTGGTCGGTCGCAGAAGGCCGGAACAGACGCGCGCGATCGTCGTCTTCCCCGCGCCGTTCGAACCGAGCAACGCGAGCACGCGGCCCGCCAGCAACGTCAGCGACACGTCGAAGATGGCGCGGAATGGTCCGTACGCGGCGTCGACACCGCGCAGCTCGAGGAGCGGTTCACTCGCCGGTACCGACGCCGCCGCGGCCATCAGACCAGATCTCCGAGGTAGGCGCGCCGAACCGCATTGTCGGCGAACACGTCAGCCGTCGTTCCCGCGGCGATGAGCGTCCCGAAGTCGAGCACGTACACCCGCTCCACGAAGTGGCGCACGAGCTCAACATCGTGTTCCACGAGGAGAAGGGCGATGCCCCGCTCACGATGCACCTGGAGCAGCGTCGCCGCGAGGTCCTCGGTCTCGGCGCGATCCAGTCCCGACGAGGGTTCGTCCAGCAGGACGAGCTTCGGCTCGGTCATGAGCGCGCGGCCGACCTCGACGAGCCGTCCGACTCCGAGACTCAACGATTCGACGACTCGGTCGCCTACGCGGGTCAGTCCGAGGAGCTCGAGCATCGCGTCGGCACGGGCGCGCTCGGAGGCCGTCGGCCGGCCCATGAACACGAGGTCCTTCCACAGTGCGCCCCGTCCACTGCGCACGCGGTCGGCAATGAGAAAGTGCTCCCGCGGGCTCATGCCGGTGAACAGCTCGATGCGCTGGAAGGTACGGGCGATCCCGAGTCGGGCGCGCCGATGGGTCGGCACGCGGCTGAGGTCGCGACCGTCGAACGTCACCGTGCCGCGGTCGGGCTTCAAGATCCCGAGCAAGCAGTTGAAGAACGTCGTCTTCCCTGCCCCGTTCGGTCCGATGAGCCCGACGATCTCGCGTTCGCCCACGTCGAGGGTCACGCCGTCGAGCGCGGTGATTCCGGAGAAGTCCTTCGAGACGTCGACTGCCTCGAGCAGGCTCACGAGCGCCCTCCCGCCGGTGCCGCCACGCTCGGTACCTCAGCCAGCGCCGGCGCGGTTCCTTCCAACTCGGCATCCGACTTGCCGCGGCTGTTGTAGCGATCGATCCAACCTTGCACACGCGCCAACGATCGCCGCTTCTGGAATTCGAGGATGCCTTCCGGATGCTTGGCATACGTGAGCGCGCCCAGCCCGAAGAGGATCGTCTGCAGCGCGACCGGCAGCGCGCCCATGTGGTAGAAGGGCTGCACGTGGTTCACCAGCCACGGGATCCACGTCGGCAACACAACCGCCTCGAAGAACACGAAGCCGATGGCCGCGTTGATCGCACCCTCCACCGTGCGCGCGCCCAACGTCACGACGAGCACGATCCACACCAGGCCGAACTCCGGCGCGAAGTGAGCCTCGACGTTGGCTGCGTGCTCGTATGACGCGAACAGACCTCCTCCGAGTCCAGCGATCGCGGCCGACAGCGCGAACGCCACGATGCGCGCCCGGTTCAGGTTGATGCCGATCGATGCGGCCGCGACCTCACTGCCCCGTACCGCGTCGAGCGCGCGGCCCGTCGTCCCACCTCGCACCCAGATCACGCCAACGCTGACGAGGACGAGCACGACGAGGCACAGGACGAGGAACGACTTGTCGCTCGCGAAGTCGATCGACCCGATGAGCGGACGCGGCGCGGCAATGTGGAAGATGCCGCCACCGACCCAGCTGAGCTGCACCAGCACATTCGAGAAGAAGAACGCGAATGCGAGCGTCGCGAGGGAGAGGAAGATGCCACCGAGCCGCAGCGCCGGGATCGCGATCAGCGCGCCGACGGCAGCCGCAATGAGTGCACCAAGGACCATGGCGACGAGCACCGACATCCCGTGCCGCGTTGCGAGCTGTCCGGTTGCACACGCGCCGATCGCCGCGAACGCGGCCTGACACAGCGAGATCTGTCCCGCAAATCCCGTGATCACCGTGATCGACAGGAAGATGATCGCGAGGATCGTCGCCCTCACCGACAGATCGATCCACGACGCGTTGGCGTGGAAGAAGAGCCAGTAACCCACGATGCCGAAGAACACGACGGCAAGGCCGCGGGTCAACCTGGTCAGGGTCGCGCTGCGGTCGGCGTGGGCAGGCGCGGGTGGCGGTGGATCAACGCCGGCGAGCGGATCGACGGCGACCCGCCGCCGCGCGACAACTGGCGAAGCCACGAGCACGAAGAACAACACGATGAACGGAAGTGCCGGCCGCAACCCGCTCGCGAGGATGCTGTTCGTCGGCAGGTACCGGTCGAGGAGCTGCTGCACGATGCCGAGCGCGAGACCGCCGAGATATGCGAGCGGCACGCTCTGGAGTCCGCCGAGCACCGACACCGCGATCGCGGCAATGACGAGCGTCTCATATGACGAGTAGTCGACCTGCCCGGCGAAGACGGGCGTGAGGAGCACGCCGGCGATGCCGGCGAGTGCACTCGACAACATCCACGACACGAGGCTTGCTCGATCGGAGTTCACTCCCGCGAGCTCGGTCAGGCGGGGGCTCTCGACGACGGCGCGCATCCGCAACCCGATGGCGGTGTAGCGGAGCAAGAGGGTCAGCCCGATGAAGATCAGCAATCCGGTGAGCGCGAGAGCGATGTCGTCTCGGTTGATGTAGACGTTGTTGAACGGGCTGTACGTCACGTTGCCGTGGGGCACGATCCCGACCGCGTTGGATTTCGCGTTGTTCCCGAACCACAAGAAGATCATCTGGGGCAACGCGACGAAGAGTCCCAGCACCGATACGAGCTTGGCGGCGTCGGGCGCGGTTCGCAGGAACCGGAAGAGGAAGCGATCGAGGATCACGCCGACCAGCGGCGAGACGATCACGACCGTGAACAACAGCGCGACCACCATCGGCCAGTGATGGGTGACGTGCGTGTCGTAGTACACCGCGCCGGCGAGGAACGCCTGTGGTCCGAACGCGAGGTTGAACACTCCGGTCGTGCGATAGGTGAGCACCAAGCCGACCGCGAGGAGCGCATAGACGCTGCCGAAACTCAGTCCTCTGATGACGGCGAAGACAATGTCACTCATGGGGGGTCGTCACGACCGAACGGTCAGCGCTTCTCTCAGTCTCCGGTTCCGACGAAGGTTCGGTACTCGGGCGTCTTCGTCAGCGTGGCGGCGTTCAGACCGCCGACCATGCATACCCAAGGCTTGCCCGGCTGATCGAAGATCGGGACCAACTCGCCGTTGTGGACCTTGGTTGGAGAGTGGCAGTCGTACTTGCCGGCGTTCTGGTTGAACGTGCCGTTGGGGCCGGCCGGGTCGTTGTGCTGCTTCGTCCAGTCGATCGGCTCGGTGAGCCCGTCAGCGTCGAAGTTCGTGTCCTGGTTCAGCGAATCGATGACCTTCTGTTGCGAGAAGTTCGGGCCGGCGAGCTTGAGCCCGTGCACCATCTGGAGCGCGTCGATCCAGCCGTAGGTCGACAGCTCCGACACCGGCTTGCCGGCTTTGCCGATCCATTCCTTGTAGAGGTCGCCCTGAGGGCTCGGCGCCTTCTTCTCGAACGCCTGGAACAGCGGCTCGACGAAGTCACCCTCGAGATATTGCGCGTTGTCCTTGATGAACTTCGGGTCGTAGGAGTTGGGGAGGGACTGCACTGCGTTCGCGCTCTGCTTGACGAGCTCCTTCCCGAGAACCAGCGACTCCTTCTGGTCGATGCACGTGAAGATGACCTGCGCGCCTCTCTGCTTCACCTCCCTGACCTGAGCGCTCAAGTCGGGCTGGGCGAACTGCAGGTTGTTGTCGAAGTAGACGACCTGCGCCGACGGGTACTTCGTGAAGGCGTCCTTGACGGCCTGCGCGCACTGCTTCGAGGACGCAGTGACGCCGTACGCCAGTACCGCCACCTTCGTGAAATGACTCGCCTGCGCGACCCAAGGACTCCACTGGCCGGCGCAGGTGAAGCAGAGGGCACCGGCGTTGGCGAAGAAGTTCGGATGGCCGGTGAACTCGGGATTGATGTTCCAGATGAACACCGGCATCGTCGGAACCGCGGCGAGGTCGGGGGCACCCGTGAACAGCGGCGTCGCGACAAAGGTTGCAAACGCGTTGTCCTGAGCCAGGCTCGCCTTCACTTGCTGCTCGTTGTTGACCATGCCGTCGTCACGGTTGGCCACGACCTTCAGCTTGCGGCCGTAGATGCCGCCCTTCGAGTTGACGTAGTCGAAGTACGCCTGGACACCGTCGGCGAACCCCTTGTAGTTGCCCTGAAGGATGTTCGTCGCGGCGGTGACGACCGCGACGCGGATCTCGCTGTCGGTCACGCCCTGCACGCCGGAGAGGGAGACCTTCTTCTGCAAGTCGGCGCCCGTCACCTCGGTGACAGAGCCAGATCCGCTCTGCTTGGCCTGCGCGGCCGGCTTGGATGACCCCGAGTTGCTGCAGGCTGTGAGCAGCACTGCTCCGACCACGGCTGCCACCAGAATTCGCCGGCGCATGGTTCCCCCAGGCTCGATTCGTCGAGTTCCCGCTGCTCGAAGATCCAACGTCTCCGAACGCCAGGAATGTGACGCTAACGTCAGTTGTAGGAGCGGGACAATAGCGATCACCGAGCGGTCGTTTGCATCACCTGCGAGGAGCGGCTGTGCCCTACACGCTCGTCTTGTTCCATGCGCATCCGGACGACGAGTCGATCGCGACGGCAGGCACGATGGCGAAGGCGAAAGCCGAGGGTCATCGTGTCGTGCTCGTCGTGGCGACTCGGGGCGAACTGGGCGAGGCCGCGCCCGGCTCGGTCGCGCCCGGCGCGTCGCTCGCCGAGGTGCGCGTGCAGGAACAGCTCGCGGCCGCCGAGATCCTCGGCGTCGACCGGGTCGAGTTCCTGGGCTTCCACGATTCGGGCATGGCGGGCGAGCCGACGAATCAGGCGCCCGAAGCGTTCGCGAACGCCGACGTCGTGGACGCGGCGACGCGTCTCGCGAAACTCCTCGACCAAGAGCGCGCTGACGTCTTGACGGTGTACGACGACCACGGCGGTTACGGGCATCCTGACCACATTCAGGTGCACGTCGTCGGCGTCCGCGCCGCCGAGCTCGCGGGGACGCCCGTCGTCCTCGAGTGCACGATCAACCGCGATCACGTGCGCAAGCTGATGGAACTGATGGCCGAGCAGGCGCCGGAAGACGGCGGCGACGCTCCTCCCATCGAGGAGATCGACTCGTTCGGCGAACCCGAGGCCCGGATCACGACCACGGTGGACGTGCGCGACTTCGTAGAGCTCAAGCGCGCGGCGATGCGCGCGCATGCGAGCCAGATCCCGCCCGACTCGTTCTTCTTGTCGATCCCCGACGACGCCTTCCGCGAGGCGTTCGGATCGGAGTGGTACATCCGGCGAGGCGCGCCCAACGGCACGAGGGAAGGAAGCGTGTTCGCCGCGCTGGACTGAGCAGGCGCTAGCCCGCGGCGGCAGCCTTGACGAGCTCGGCGAGTGCCTGCGGCACGTTGGCCGCGAGCTCGTCGACGTCGGGAACGAGCTCGCGGCAGGCAAGGAACCCGAAGTCGACGTGGTCGAGGTACGACATCACGGTCAGGTTGAGCCCGCAGTCGTCGAACACGGGGCCGAGCGGATGCAACGCGACGAGCTGGGCCCCCGCGAAGTACAGCGGGAACGGAGGCCCGGGAACGTTCGACACGATCAGATTGATGATGGGACGCAACCGCTCGCCGACGCGCAAGCGCTGGTAGATGCGGAGCGCGCGTGAGAACAACGCGGGTGCTGCGAGTTCGGCCATTTCTTCCAATGTGGATCCGCCGATGTACTCGTGGATCTGCTTGGCACCGGCCATGGAGCGGGCGACGTCTTCGACACGCTCGATCGGATCGCCCAACTCGACCGGCAAGGAAGCGAACATCGAGGAGAGCTTGTTGCCGAAGCGCTCGACGTCGCTCCGAACCGACGTAGGTATCGCCGCGACCAGCGCGTGGTCAGGCAGTTCGCCGCGGCGTTGCAGGTATGCGCGAAGTGCTCCGCTCGTCGCCGCGAGCACGACGTCGTTCACCGTCACTCCGAGCGCGTTCTTCACGGCCTTGACGTCATCGAGCGCAACCGACGAGAACGCGACGACCCGATGCGGCGTGATGAGACGGTTCATCGACAGTCGGGGTGCCGTCAACGGGAGGGTGACGTGCACGTTGTCTTTCGGGGCACGAACCGCGCGCATGACGCCCCGGCCGAATCTCCCGATCGCGCGTACGGCGACGCGAGGCACCTTGATGATGGCACCCGCGGCGTAGCCGAGCATCTCCACATCGCTCGGCACCGCGTCGGGTTGCCACTCGTCGGGCGGTTGATCGGGTTCGAGGGGCGCGTCCGCGACGAGATCGAAGAGCGCCGCGATCACCTCGACGCCGGCGATGCCGTCGACGATCGAGTGGTGCAGCTTGGCAACCAATGCGTAGTGCCCGTGCTCGAGACCCTCGACGATGAACGCTTCCCACAGTGGACGGCGCCGGTCGAGCTGGCGGCTCGCCACATCCGCGACGAACGCCGCAAGCTCATTCGGCCCGCCGGGCGCA
>JBKPCL010000064.1:0-8684 GCA_046727335.1 Actinomycetota bacterium | reverse complement strand
TCTCCATTCGGAACCCCGCCCTCAACCGACCTTCGGTCCATCGGGACTCCCTGTTGACTGTCTGTTGATCAGACCTCTCCCGGCGCCGGAACTAGCCGCCGCTCGGCCTCGTGCCAGAGCGTGTTGGCGTTGCTCTGTTGGGATGGCAACTCGGAGACCGGGCACGTCCATGTCGTGAAGTCGGCGCGCGCGAGCCGACGACCGAATCGCTTCATGACGGCGGAGTGTGGCTCTGCGCGCACAAACGCGTCGAGCACCTCCTCGTCGGTCCAAGCGGAAAGCGTCCAGAACGTCTTGCTCACGAGCTCGGCGATCAGCGACACGCCCAAGGCACCCGGCGCAGCGCGCACCTGACGGCGCACCTTGATCGCCGCGGTCAAAAATGTGGGCACGTGCCGGTACGAGCGGAGCTCGAGGCGAGAGCCCAGCACCACGGCATCGGTCCCCGGGTCGCCTTTGTCGGCGGCCGTCCAACGAAGTGTGGCCATTGAACCTCCTCGTGGTTCGATCGATCTTGTCGCCGACAAGTTATGATGGAACAGGCCAATCTTGTCAATGCCAAGTTGGTGGAACGGGGTGTGACATATGGCAAAGGCGGGCGAGAGGCCGGAGCGGCCGTATCACCACGGCGATCTCCGCCGCGTGATCATGAACGCCGCGCTTGTCGAGATCACCGAGCGCGGTCCCCTGACGCTGAGCCTGCGGGAGCTGGCGCGGCGTGCAGACGTTTCGCACGCCGCGCCTGCCTACCACTTCGGCGACAAGGCCGGGCTCCTCACCGCGATAGCGACCGAGGGCTTCGAACTGCTTGGCCAGGCGCTCGTCGATGCGATTCGCGACGCCCGAAAGCGCGCGGGCTTCCTCGAGGCCGGCCTGGCGTACATCCGTTTCGCGCTGAGCCACCCGGCCCACTTCGACGTGATGTTCCGGCCCGACCTCTACCGCGGCGATGATCCAAAGCTGACGGCAGCCCGGACCGCGACGACGCGCCTTCTCTACGGTCCGGCCGCCGACACGTTTCCAGATTCCGACGCGCTCAAGACCGGCCTTGCCGGGTGGGCATTCGCCCACGGATTCGCCAGCCTCTGGGTCAGCGGCAATCTCCAGCGCCGCGTCGGCGACGACCCGATCGCGGCGGCGCGTGCGGTCGCGTCCACGCTGTTCCAGGCGCATTGATCTCGGCGATCGCCGATCGTTGTTCAGACGCGGCGCGGTCGTGCGCGTCACATGGGCCAGCGCGCACGATTTCGCGATGGGCCTTCTAGCGATCAGCCTTCACCGCGGGCGTGTAGTCGAGGACTGCGACACCAGTGAGCGTGGTTTTCGAGTCGACGAGGCGGAGCCCGTTCTTCTTTGTGTCCGCGGCGAAGAGCGGTTTGCCCTGACCGAGCAGCACTGGATGGATCATGAGCCGGTACCGATCGATGAGGTTGCGTTGTGTCAAGAGTCGCACCAGTGAGGCGCTGCCATAGATCAGGTAGGTGCGATCGGACTTGCGCTTGAGACCGTGGATCGCCTCGGCGACGTCACCTTCGATCAGCGACGCGTTCCATTCGAGTGTCTTCAGCGTTCGAGAGGCCACGTACTTGGGCATGCTGTTCATCTTCTCGGCGAATGGGCCTTCTTCGTGTTCCATGTCCGGCCACGCGGCGGCGAATCCTTCATAGGTCACTCGGCCGAGCAAGAGTGCATCGCTGGCGAACAGGAGATCGGATTGGATCGCTGCGAGCTCGTCGTTCCAGTACTTGTTGCTCCACCCCCCGACGTCGAGCTCGCCGGTACCTCCGGGATCCTGCATGATGCCGTCCACCGAGAGATACTCCGCCGCCACAACCGTGCCCATAAGTATCTCCTGCTTCGTCACTCCAGCCCGCGGTGATCAGATTCCCATCAGGGAAGTGCGCTTCCGATGTTCACCTGCCAGTTGATGCCGAACTTGTCGGTGAGCGCACCGAAGATGTCTCCCCAGAACACTTTCTCGAGTGGGCTGTCCTGCCTGCCGCCGACGCTGAGGTCGTCGTAGATCTTGCGGAGCCGCCCTTCGTCGGTCCCGATGAGCGACAGTGCGACTCGTGCTTGCGCGGCCTTCGTGGCGTCGTCACGGTCACTCGCCCGCAAATTGAATTCTCCGGTCTCGAGAGTCGCGTTGATGACGTGGTCCTTTTCTTCTCCGCTTGCGCTCGGATCGACTTCGCCCCGCCGAACGACGGTCAGCGTTCCGCCGAAGACGCCCTTGTAGAACTCCATGGCCTCCGCGGCGCAGTTCGGAAAGAAGAGGTAGGCATCAATCTGCATCGGTATCTCCTGTGGATCTCAGGGTGGTCGCTCGCCCGCGGCTAGACCACCTTCCGCAAGGTCACGTCCATCGATGGACGCCAGTGCACGCCGTCGTCCGACCACTCATGACGAGTGGGCAGGGTGTTGCCGTCGTCGCTCACCACCATGGAGGCGCGTGCATGCTCCCCGCTCCACGTCCACACTCCGTCCTGGACACTGAGGTCTTGGCTGCTGATGTTGCCCTGCGAGTCGAAGAAGTGGGTCCGATACTTCCTGGCTTCTGCGTCGTAGCCGATGATCTCGATCCCACCGACATCCGAGTCTGCGATGCGGCCGTATGCAACGTGAAGGACAAAGAATCTCCCAGGCACCCACTCATAGATATCGCTCGCCGAAATACGAAGGGCGGGCGAATCGTCGGTTGGGACTGTCTCACCGACGGTCATCCATTTGCCGATGAACACACTCAACAGCTCGTGCTCAGGCAGGCGTTCGTGCTCATCCGGCTCGGCAAGCCGCGGCAGGCCTCCCGTGGCGTTGGTGACCATGCTGCCACCTCCTTGTCGCAGTCGATCTTGCGGCCAATCACCTCGTGGTGCTTGAACGGAACGACTGTCCGCGGGATGTGGCTCCTGTCACGTACGCGAAGTCGTTTTGTTCAAGAAGTGGCGACGGCCCGAGCGCAGGATCGTGCAGATGAGGTGGACGTCACGCTCCGCGCCGATGACCGCCACGCCGAATTTGCGGGCGCGTGAGGACCGCATGGCGACCACCTCGTTCCGGCACCGTCAGGCGATCCTGGCGACGCTGAGCCTTTCGGTCTTCCTGATCGTGGTCGACAACACGATCGTCAACGTCGCGCTCCCGACACTTGTGCGCGAGCTCGGCGCGTCGACAAGCCAGCTGCAGTGGATCGTCGATGCCTACACCCTGGCGTTCGCGGGCCTGCTGCTCGCGGCGGGCAGCGTGAGCGACCGGCTCGGCCGCAAGGGAGTGTTGATGACGGGCCTTGCGTGGTTCGGCATCTGCTCCCTGCTCGCGTCACGCACGGACAGCGCGGGGACGCTCATCGCAACGCGCGCGCTCATGGGAATCGGCGCGGCGCTGATCTTTCCGGCGACGCTCGCCATTCTCGTGAACGTCTTCCGCGAGCCGCGGGAGCGGGCGCGCGCCATCGCGATCTGGGCGGCGGTGAGCGGGCTGTCGGTCGCGCTCGGCCCGGTCACTGGCGGGTTCCTGTTGGAACACTTCTGGTGGGGCTCGGTCTTCTTCGTCAACGTGCCCATCGTCGTCGCCGCGCTCGCACTGGTCGCCCTTTTGGTTCCAACCTCGCGCGACCCCGAAGCGGCAAGATTCGACCCCGTCGGGTTCCTCTTGTCGATCGCCGCGATCACGTTGCTCGTCTACACCATCATCGAGGCGCCGAACCGCGGATGGACGGCACCCGCCACGGTCATTGGCTTCGCCGGTGCTCTCGCTCTCCTCGCTGGCTTCGTCGCGTGGGAGCATCACCTCGAGCACCCGATGCTCGACGTCCGCATCTTCACACACGCTCGCTTCACTACGGCCAGCCTGGCAATCAGCGGCGCGTTCTTCGCGCTCTTCGGCTTCGTCTTCATGGTGACGCAGTACTTCCAGTTCGTCCGCGGCTACAGCACGCTGTCTGCCGGAGTGCACACTGTGCCGTTCGCGTTGTTCACCGGCGTGACTGCGCCGGTCTCGCCGAAGCTGGTGCGTCGATTCGGCAGCAATCGCGTCGTCGCTGGTGGGCTGGGCGCGATGGCGGCGGGATTCGCGATCGCCGCCGTGACGACTGCCACCGCGCCGTACGTGGTCCTGGTTGCTGCGATGTTGGGCATGGGGGGCGGGCTCGGCCTGGTGACCGCGCCCGCGACCGACTCGATCATGGGCTCGCTCCCACCCGAACATGCCGGCGTCGGGTCCGCCGTCAACGACACGACACGCGAGCTCGGCGGCACCCTGGGCGTCGCCGTCGTGGGCAGTGTCTTCGCGTCGCTCTACGGCTCGCAGCTCGCCGACAAGCTTGCAGGGCTACCAATCCCGGCGTTCGCGCTGGACCGGGCGAAAGAGTCCATCGGCGCGGCGTTCGTCGTCGCGCAACGGGCGCCGACGCCGGCCGGTACGACGGCGATCGTCGACGCGTCGCGCAGCGCGTTCATGAGCGGCTTCCATGCCGGCTCGGTGGCGGCTGGAGCGGTCGCCGCGACCACGGCGATCGCGGCCTGGTTCCTCCTGCCGGCGCGTGCACGCGAGGACGAGCCGCGCGCCGGGGTGAACTCGGAGTTGGCACGTACGGTCACAACACAGTTGCCGGAGTGATGTGCCAGCCGTTCTATCCAATGCGTACGGGCAGCGTGCGGGGACCGCGGACCTGGCCGGCTGACCACGCGACCTTCTCGGGTGAGGCGAGTTCGAAGTCGGGATAGCGCTTCATCCACTCCTCGAGCGCGATCTGGAGCTCCATGCGCGCCAGGTTCGACCCGAGGCAGCGGTGGATGCCGAGCCCGAACGCCGCATGGCGATTCTCGGCCCGGTCGAGAATCACGTGATCCGCGTCCGAGAACGCGTCGGGGTCGCGGTTCGCGGCGGGGAACGGCAACAAGAGCCAGTCGCCTTCTTTCATGGGACAGCCGTGGAAGTCGAAGTCCTTGGCGACGAGACGCGCCATCGTCACCGGCGCGTACGCACGCAGGAACTCTTCTACGGCGGTCGCCATGAGGGACGGGTCGGCCGCCAGGCGCGCACGGTCCTCGGGATGTTGCGCCAGATGCCACAGCGACGCACCGATCGCGGACCACGTGGTGTCGATCCCGGCAATCATCAACAACACCATCGTGCCCCGCACGTGATCGGGATGGAGCCTCTCACCATCGAGCTTGGCTTCGAGCAAGAAACTCGTGAGATCGTCACGCGGCTCTTCGAGATGCTCGGCGATGCGCGCGTCGATGTAGTCGTCGAGCTCGCGTTCGTCGACCTGCGCCTGGCGTTCCTCAGCGGTCGCGTCAACGCTTTCCAGGACGAGACGAATGAAGTGGCGGAAGCGGTCGGCGTCCTCTTCCGGGAAGCCGAGCATTCGCGCGATGACACGCAGCGGAATGTCCTGGGCGTAGTCGACCGCCGCATCGAACTCGCGACGGTCGCCGATGCGATCGAGGATCTCGTTGCACAAGGCGCGCGTATACGGCTCGAGTGCCTTGATCGGCTTCGGCCCGAACGCGGGCAAGAGCAGGCGACGCGCCAACGCGTGGAACGGCGGGTCGGAGGTGATCGGCGGTGCGACGCCGATCGGCGCCGGCAGATCTTCGCCGCCGGGCCGCAGCTCGCTCACGACGACCGACCGCGATGTGAAGTGCTCGGTGTCGTACGCGACTTCCGCGACGTAGTCGTGCTTCACCGGCAGCCACGTGCCGCCATAGCGGTCGCTGTGCGCGACCGGGCACTCGCGGCGCAACCGGTCCCAGATCGGGTAGGGATCGGCAACCCACCGCGGATCGGTGTGGTCGAAATCGGTGGACCAATCGTCAACAGGCGGGCGGTGCGTCATCCTCTACTCCGTGATCGAGATCGCGTATTCGGGACAGTTGGCGACCGCGAGCCGCGCCTTCTCTTCGAGGTCTGTGGGGACGACGCCGTCGTTCAATTCATGCGCGTTGCCTTCCTCGTCGATGTCGAACAGCTCCGGCGCGAGCGCATAGCAACGATTGTGTCCCTGACACCGTTCCGCATCGACGTGCACTCGCACTGGCGACCTCCCGACGCGCGACCCACGGTAGATCATCGGGGTGGCGACCTGAACGGGACGGTTTTCGCCTCCAGGGATCGCAATCCCCAGCCAGACGCAATCGCGGTGCGCCTGATTGGACGACGGCCGCTGGATGCAGGTGGGGGTGTTGGCAGTCGTGGTGTCCTCGACAAGCATCTTCGGCGCGCGGGAGACTGATTCGCGGCTGACGGCAGACCGAGGCAGGCAAGGGGTGGGGCGGCATGGGTCTGAAACGACAGGATCGCGTCGACCTGCTGGCGCGGGTTTGGTTGTTCGAGCACTGCTCCCGTCGGGAACTCGACGCACTCCAGAGGGTCACGACCGCCATGGAGGTTCCCCCAGGCAGGGTTCTTGCCACCCAAGGCGAGACCGGACGGGAGTTCTTCGTGATCGTCGACGGCAGCGCCGAAGTGACACGAGGCCGCACGCGAGTCGGAGTGCTCGGGCCAGGCGCCTTCTTCGGTGAGATGTCGCTGCTGGAGCACAAGCCCCGCGCCGCGACCGTCACCATCCTGGAACCGACGACCGTGCTGGTTATGACCACCCGCGAGTTCGACTCGGTGGTCAAGACCATGCCATCGGTCGATCGCAAGATGCTGATCGCACTCTCTGGTCGACTTCGAGATCTCGAAGCCCGCTACGTGCCGGCCCAAGAACAGGTCACCCGCACGAGCCTTACCTGATCATCGGATGTCACATCACAACGCGACGTGAATGGCGGAGGCGCGGGCCGCGCTGAGGAATCGTTCGAGGTTTCCGAGCCCTGGCGGGAAGTCACGACATCGCTGGCCCTGACGTTGCACTGCGCCGCCCCGTCGTCAGCCCCCGTCCGAGGTGGGGGCTCGGAGTGGTTCGTGTCGCCGAGACGACGGAGCACGTTTTCAGTATGCGCTTGGTCCGGCTCACCTCGTCGGGGTGGCGACAGACCGCGCGTTTTCCGTCAGTGTGGGACGCGAACCTGGGATGACGCCGGCCCACGGATGCGAAGCATCACTCCCGGGGCTCCGAAGGCTGTTGCAGGATGCCCTACCTACTCACCGTGGGGAGGGCGTCCTGGCGGCCTGGTCACGTTGCGCGGCATCACCAATCGCGGCACCGGCGGCGGCGTACAACTGCGCCAAGCCGGATCGCTCGAATGGTTGCGCCGCCCCGTACGCCGCCCGCCTGTCCTTCATCGGGGTTGAACGAGTTGGCCGTTGTCTCCGGGGCGGCGCGGCGGTCACGATAGCAACATCAAGCCTCGCATCGCAGGCGGAGCCATTCGGTGACGAGCGCGTCCCAGCGCCGCGCGAGTTCCGATCCGAAGAACAGCCCGACGCTACCCGAACGCGTTCGACTCGCGACTCCAAATCGGAAGGCCGTCACGCCGGCTCGACGATGTTGTCTGCCGGTCGTCGAGCATCGGGCACTCGAGCAGTTGGAACGCGAGCGGCACTTCGCCGCGGTCGCGCGCCAGCAGCGCAAGGGCGGTGGCGAGCCCACCACCGGCGCTCGCGCCAGTGATGCCGAGGCAGCCGCGATCGATACCGAGCTCGTCGGCGTGCTCGTACGTCCAACGCAAGCCGGCGTAACAGTCCTCGAGCGGACCGGGATACGGCGTCTCGGGCGCGAGCCGATATTCGACGGACACCCCGACGCAACCGATCTTGGTGCACCATCGATCGAACCGAGCGTCGTCCATGACGACCGAACCGATGACATAGCCGCCGCCGTGGATCGAGTACACGCACGGGAGAGAATCGGTCTGGCTCGCGGGTCGGTGCACGCGCACGAACACGTGGAGGTCATCGTCGATCGCGTGGTCGGTCCGAATCACGTCATCCGACAGCGACGCGTTCAGTTGCGCGAACAGCGCGCTGCGCAGCTCACGAACTTCTGGCAGTCGCTCGGTGGTCAACGTGGCGAACGGCAGCTGCGCGAGCAGCGTTTCGATCTCCGGGTCGATGATCACGGCGTCCGCCGCTTCGTGCACGAGTTCGGAGCCCATGCCCTCCCCCGAGTTCTGGTCGATCAGCGTGCGACCGTGTCGCCGAGGTAGGTCGCGCCGAGGAGTTCAGCATCAACGTCGGTGGTTGCGCCCGTCCACATGATTCGGCCGAGCGGCCGCGGATCCCTGACCGTGCATCCACTCTGCGGTGGCGCACCGCCCGACATCGGATGGGAGACGCTCCGGCTCATCGCGTCGAGGGTGGGACCGGCCTTGGCGTCGTGACGCAGTGCGAAGGCCGTCCGTGCATCGGATCGGCATAGGCATATATGTCGTTCGATCGGGGCCGCGAGCGGCGCCATCGCCCCCGCATCGCGCACGAACGGTTGACAGAACCAGGCGCTGTGGGTCTCATAGGTCATGTACCGACGGATGCAAGACGCCCGCCGATCAAAGGAGATCTCTTCATGGCTCTCTCCGACCAACTGAACAAGCTTGCAGCTCGCGCCAAAGAGGCTGAGGACCATGCTGCCGCCGTCCAAGGAAAGGCCAAAGCGGAACTCGAGTCGTACGTCAAGACCGCCCGCGACTCCTCGCAGGCGCACGCCGAACAACTCAGCAAGAAGGCTGACGCCGAAAAGAAGAAGCTGTCCGGTCGGTGGAGCGACGTGCAGAGCTCGTGGCATGACCATCTCG
>JBKPCL010000063.1:0-19927 GCA_046727335.1 Actinomycetota bacterium | reverse complement strand
ACGTGCAGTGCGCCTTGCCCGAGCGCCTCCAGGCACAGCTCACCAAATCGTTGGCGCGCTTCGGAGTATGCGAGCTTGATCACCGTCGCACCCGGCCCGACGACGCCTCGCGCCGACTGGGACACGTTGCGTTTGGTCAACGCCCACAGTGCGTCGAACTCGGCGATGCAGTGACCGATCTCGGCGTCGCTGACTCTCCCGCGTGCCATCGACGCGAACTCCTCGCACAAGCGCATCGAGTCGACGAGCTCGCTGACGAACGCGGTGCCCCGCTCGTATTTGAGCGTGACGTTCGTGACGCGCCAGCCATCGTTCTCGGCGCCGACCCGATTGCTGACGGGCACGCGGACGTCGGTGAGGAACACCTCTGCGAACTCCGATGACCCGAGGACCGTACGCAACGGCCGCACCTCGATGCCGCGCGTGTCCATCGGCAAGATGAGCCACGAGATGCCCTTGTGCTTCGGCGCCTCGGGATCGGTGCGGACGAGGAACTCCCCCACGTCGGCGACGTGCCCGAACGAGCACCAGATCTTCTGGCCGTTGAGCACGTAGTCGTCACCATCACGCTCCGCACGCGTCCGCAACGACGCGAGATCCGAGCCGGCGCCGGGCTCCGAGAACCCCTGGCACCACACTTCTTCGCCGCGCAGGATCTTCGGCAGGTGCGCGGCCTTCTGCGCTTCGGTCCCCTCCTCGATGAGGGTCGGGCCCGCGTGCAAGGTGCCGACGAAGTTCACGCCCACGTACGGCGCACGCGATCGAGCGGTCTCTTCGAAGAAGATGAGCTGCTCGGTGGGCGAGGCGCCCCGGCCGCCGTAGTCCTTCGGCCAGTGCAGACCGGCGTAGCCGGCGTCGAACAGCCGGCGCTGCCAGTCGGTGTCCCACTTGCGCCGGTCCGCCCAGGCGTCACGCGCCGGTTCCGGGGCGAGGGCCGGCAGCGTCGCCTCCAGCCAGGCGCGCAGTTCGGCGCGAAACGCCTCGTCCGCCTCCGAGTAGCGCAGCTCCACGGCGGGCGAGTCTACGATCTGACGGGTCGTCAGATTTGGGCCCGGGACGGCTAGGGACGGCCCGAAGCTGGCCCAGAAGGCGGCACAACAAGGGGGCACGGTGGCGGCGGAACTGCCGAAGATCATCAGCGTTGACGACCACGTCGTCGAGCCGGCGCACCTCTGGAACGCCTGGCTCCCGGCGAAGCTTCGCGACCGGGGTCCCAAGGTCGAGCGGCGCGGCGTCGGGACGATGCGCCACATCGGCGGGGGCACGTACGAGCAGACCTTCGACGACGACGGGCCCAAGGCCGACTGCTGGGTCTACGAAGACCTGGTCTATATCAACAAGCGACACGTCGCCGCGGTCGGCTTCGACCGCGATGACATGACGATGTCGCCGATCACGTACGACGAGATGCGGCCGGGCTGTTACGAGCCCAAGGCGCGCATCGACGACATGGAGATGAACTGGGTCGACGCGTCGTTGTCGTTCCCCACGTTCCCGCGCTTCTGCGGCCAGACGTTCCTCGAAGCCAAGGATAGGGAGCTCGCGCACGCGTGTGTCGTCGCGTACAACGACTGGATGGTCGAGGAATGGTGCGGCGACAGTGGCGGACGGCTCATCCCGCTCGTGATCGTGCCGCTGTGGGACGCGCAGCTCTGTGCCGACGAGGTTCGTCGGAACGCGGCGCGCGGCGTACACGCCGTCTGCTTCAGCGAGATCCCGCCGAAGCTGGGGTTGCCGTCGATCCATAGCGGCGGTTGGGATCCGTTCTTCGCGGCATGTCAGGAGACGGCGACCGTGGTGTGCATGCACATCGGTTCGTCGTCACAGATGCCCGCGACTTCACCGGACGCGCCGGTTGCGGTCGCCGCCACGTTGAGCTTCAACAACGCGATGGCATCGCTCTCGGACTTCCTCTTCTCCGGCGTGCTGGTGCGCTTCCCTGATCTGAAGCTCGCGTACTCCGAAGGTCAGATCGGATGGCTGCCATACGTGTTGGAGCGCGCCGACGACGTGTGGCGCGAGCACCGGGCGTGGGGCGGCGTGAAGGACATCGTCCCGGAACCACCGTCGACGTACTACTACCGCCAGGTGTTCGGCTGCTTCTTTCGCGACCGGCACGGCCTCGAATCGCTCGAACGCGTCGGCGTCGACAACATCACGTTCGAGACGGACTATCCGCACACCGACTCCACGTGGCCGGACACCAAGCAGGTCGCCGAGGACATGATGGGCCACCTGCCCGACGATGTCGTCTACAAGATCGTGCGGGGCAACGCGATCCGGATGTTGTCGCTCGATCTCGTGTAGTTCAGACTTCAGGTCGTGAACGAACGTCCGCCGGTCTGGATCGGCCACGCGGTCCTCACGGTGAGCGACGTCAATCGCTCGGCGGACTTCTGGCGTGATCTCGGGATGCGGGAAGTGGAGCGCAATCCGCACGTCGCCGTCCTCGAGCTACGCGGCGGCACGCACCTGGTCCTCGTGCCGGGCTCGCCCTCGGTCGATGCGGACGCACCGTTCGACCTCATGGTCGAGGACCTCGAGGCGACCCATGCGCAATGGCAGTCGCTCGGGCTCGCACCGTCGCCGATACAGCAGGGTCGCATCCATGCGGCCTTCACGGTGTGCGATCCCGACGGCTACCGCGTCACCGTCAACAGCTCACACGTCGTCGGCGCGGTCTGACAGTCGCGATGTGAGCGTTGACGCTCGGGGACTCCGGCCTCGTATCCTGCGCTCGCGTGCGACGGAGCCTGAGCGTCATGCTCGCGGTGGTGCTCAGCGCGGGTGTCATCGCGACGGTTGTGGTGTCACGTCACGTCACGGCATCCTCGCGCCGCACCGTCGCGCACGGATTGATCAGCAGCGAGAACGCAGCCTTCTTCGGCGATCCGCGCGTGCGGAAGGAGTTCGGGCGGCATGGGCTCGACGTCCGGGTGGCGACCACGGCTCGGAATCCTGACTTCGCGCTCGCCTCGAACACGTCGCCGCCGCTACCTGCCGTCGGTCATCCGTCAGTTGTCTTCTCGACGCCGCTCGTGATCACCGCACCCGGCGAGTTGCGGCCCGCTCTGGTGCAGGCCGGGATCGCACGACGCCGCGGCGGGATCTGGACGTTCGACCTTGCGCGTTATCTCGCGCTCGCGCGCGACGGAAAAGTACCGGCACGGATCGCCGCGCCGGCGATCCAGTCCAGCACCGGCGCGCTCTTTGCGGCGGCGGCCGGCGTCGCTGCACACGGCGGCAGGCCGTTGGCGAACACCGGTGACGTCGACGGCGTCGTCAACGCCGTCAGCCCGCTGTTCCGGCCCGGTGCCGGCTCGCTGATCGTCGGCTCCGGGGCGCAGTTCCCACACCCGCGCCCGAGCACCCTGTTGATGTATCCCGATCCCGACGTCGTTTCCGAGCAGGCGCTCGCATCCTTCACGGCCGTCGGCGCACGCGCCGGGCATCTGCTCGCGACCGACCCGAGACTGCAGGAGCTGGCCGCGCAGGACGGCCTCGCTGCCCCGATGCCGCAGGTCGGGGCGGGTGTGCGGCCCGACCTCGCTGTGATGGCCGTACCGCCCTATGCCATCCTGGAAGCGCTGGTCAACCGGGTCGCCGCCACCCTCGTGGCGAGTGGCGCGGCAAACGGAGCGAGGAAGCCATGACCACGAACCCGCCCGCCACAGGAAGTCCCGGCACTTCGGAGCCGCTGGAGCCGCCGGCCCCTGCCGACGAGTTCACGCTCACGGCGCCGGTGCCGGTCGTCCCGGTCGCGCCCACGGCGGCCGAGTCGATGGTGCCGCTCGATCAGTCGGTCGTGCCCGAGCTCAACCAGATGGTCGACGACTTCGTCGCAAACATCCTCGAGCTCGACGCCCATTCACCCGGGTTCGCGCAGAAAGCCGACAGCATTCGCACGATGGGCGATGCCGACATCCGCGCCTCGTCGGCGGTGAGCAACCGGATGCTGGACGCGCCGATTCGCAACATGGGCAAGGGTGGTTTCGACGCCAGTTCGAATGTGTCGCAGGCGCTCACCGACCTGCGGCGTCAGATCGAAGATCTCGACCCGGGCAGAGCGTCGGGAGTGCGCAAGCTGCTCGGCATCGTTCCCTTCGGCGACAAGCTACGGCAGTACTTCAATCGCTACGAGAGTGCGCAAGCACACATCAACGCGATCCTGAACGGGTTGTACAAGGGCCAAGACGAGCTGCGCAGAGACAACGCCGCACTCGAGCAGGAGAAGATGCACCTGTGGGAGACGATGCAACGTCTCGTCCAGTACGTGTACATCGCTGAGAAGCTCGACGCGTCAATGACGGCGCAGGTCGCCGAGATCCATGCCACCGATCCCGCCCGAGCCAAGATCCTTCGCGAAGACGTCTTGTTCTACGTCCGCCAGAAGCACCAGGACTTGTTGACGCAGCTCGCGGTTTCGGTCGAGGGTTACCTCGCAATCGACCTGGTGCGCCGCAACAACAAGGAGCTCATCAAAGGGGTCGATCGCGCGACCACGACCACGATCGCGGCGCTCCGGACGGCCGTCATCGTCGCACAGGCCTTGGCGAACCAGAAGCTCGTGCTCGACCAGATCACGACGCTCAACACGACGACGTCGAACCTGATCGAGTCGACCTCGAAGTTGCTCGCCACGCAGAGCGTCGCGATCAACGAGCAGGCGAGTTCGTCGACGATCGGGATCGACAAACTCGAAGCCGCGTTCACGAACATCTACCAGACGATGGACGCGATCGACACGTTCAAGGTCCAGGCCTTGCAGTCCATGCAGGCCACGATCAATACGCTGACGGCCGAGGTGCAGAAGGCGCAGGCGCACCTCGAGCGCGTCCGCGACGGGCGTTCGCTCGGCGCGGCGACGAGCGGGGCGCCCCACCTTCAGATTCCCAGCGATAGCGCATGAGTCGGAGGTCGACGGCGTCGGCACTTGGTGCGCCGCGCTACGCGACATCTCCGAAGAACATTGCCGGTTGTGCACTCGCAGCCGGAGGACCGGTGCTCGCGCTGACCGGTGTCGTGGCGACGCCCATCGGTCTTGCGCTCACTCCGGTGCTGTATGCGATCGGTGCGCTGGCGGCTCCGCCCCGGCGGCGCGTCGACGTTGCCGCAGGCTTCGACGCGCGCGATGTGAAACGCAGCCTCGACCGCATACAACGGCGGACCTTCAATCGCGTGCCCTATCGCATCGCCAAGCAGATCAACGCAATCGCGGACACGATCAAAGAAGTCCTGCCGCGCGCCGATGCGCTTGGCGCGGGATCGCCGGCGCAGTTCGTTCTCGTGCAATGCGCGGTCGACTATCTGCCGAACGCGCTGCAGCCGTATCTCGATCTGCCGAGCCACTATGCCGATCACCACGTGCTCCCGAACGGCAAGACGCCGCTCGCGGAGCTGACCGAGCAACTCGAGCTGCTCGAAAAGCAAGTCAAGGAGATCGCCGCCGACGTCATACGGGCCGACACTGACCGACTGGTCGCGAACGGGCGATTCCTGGCCGAGAGGTTCGGTGACGGTTCGCTGGACGTCGGTGGCGAGGGTTAATTAGGCGGGCGGTGCGAGCGCGAGCCGCAGCACGGACGAATGGAACACGCCGTCTGGTCCGGCCCAATCGACGCGCACTGCATCACCCGGAGCGTGAGTGTCGAGCGTGGCATCCAGATCGGCCATCGCCCGGATCGGATCGTCGTCGATCGAGACGATGACGGCGTGGACCGTGATCCCGCCGCGCGCCGCGGGACCGCGTGCGTCGACGCGCGTGACCAGGCCCCGAGCTTCGACCGCGACGCCGAGTGTCGCCGTCGGCCCAACGTGGACGCCTTCGGTGCTGTAGCCGGTGTCGATGCGGTCAGCGATCGCAATGACCGTGTTGATGGGAATGGCAAACGACCTGACCGCGCTCGTTTGCTGCGCGAATCGCGCACCCGCTGGGGCCGCGGTTGTCATGCCGATGACGTTGCCACCGGCGTCGAGGATCGGTCCTCCCGAGTCGGTCGGACGCGTCGGCGCGTCGAGAATCATCATGTCGGGCAATGACGCGGATGTCGCAACGATCCGCTGATGCAGGGAAGCGATGCGACCGGCCTCCGCCGTCAGGTCGTGCGTCGCATCGTTGGCGCGGCCGACCGCCACGACAGATTCACCGGCCCTTGCGGAGCCAGAATCCGCGAGCTTGATTGTCGGCAGGCCCGTTCCGCGTGCGAGGGCGAGCACGGCGACGTCGCTGCCGGTGTCGTATCCACGCACTGTCGCGGCGTAGGGGCGCGGCACGCCTGCAACCCGTACCGCGATCGCGGTGGCGCCGGCGATCAGGTGGTTGTTCGTGAGCATCTCGCCGGCGGGCGTGAGCAGCATCCCCGTGCCGAACGCGGTCGTGCCGTCGGCCCGCGTCGTTTCGATGCTGACGACTGCAGGTCCGGCGGTGCGCGCGCGGCGCGTTGTGTCGACTTGCGGCGTATTCGTGGGCGCCGAAGCGGTTGACCGCTTCAGTTGCTCGGAGATTGCAAGCAGCGCGAGGAGCAGGATCGTTGCGACCAGGACCACGACGATCAGGTGGACCATGCCCTGCTGGGGCCGTCGGACCGTTCCCGGGCGCATCGCCGCGATTCTGCCCGACGACGCGCACCGTCCGGTCCCCGCGTACGGTCCACAGCTATGAAGACGCACGTTTCGAACATCAACCTGAGCGGCCGCGTGGCTCGTCAGTTGCAGCGGGTGGCGTCCTTCGGCGGAACGAGTGAGACGAGATAGCGGTCGACCGTCTCCTGCACGCAGCCGCTTCCTCGTCCGTAGGCGGTGTGGCCTTCGCCCTCAAAGATCAACAGCCGTCCCGACTGCAGTTGTGATGCGAGTGCGCGGGCACCGGACAACGGGGTCGCCGGATCGTTGCTCGTGCCGACCACGACGATGGGTGGCGCACCGGTCGCGTGTACTGGCGCGGTCCGCAACGTGGATGGAGCCGGCCAGTAGGTGCACGGAAGCCCGAGCCAGAAGTTCGCAGGCCCGAAGTGAGGCGCCGCGCGACGAGACGCGTCGGCGAGACGCTGTACTTCCCCGACAGTGCGGGGCGAGGGAGCGTCGGTGCAGCTGATGGCGTAGAAGGCGAGGATCTCGTTGGAGTACCGGCCGCCGGGCTGGCGCTCGGTGTAGACGTCCGACAACTGGAGCAGACCGCTGCCGTCACCCTGGGCGGCGAGCGTGAGCGCTCGCGCCAACACCGTCCAGCCTTGCTTGCCGGCATACAGCGCGGTGGCCACCCCGAGATCGGTTTCGCCCGGTCCCAAGGCGCGGTTCTCGCCGGCGACGGTCGCGGGCAGCGATTCGGCGTCGATGCTGCGAAGAAGGTCGTCGAGCGCGATCGAGGGGTTGCCTCTCGCTGCGAAGCCGCATTGCGTCGTTGACGCGCAGGTCGCGAGAAACGCGTCGAGCGCGTGCTCGAAGCCGACGGCCTGCGTGATCGTTCCCTGCGCGTATGGGAGAGAGGGATCGACCGCGCCGTCGAGGACCATCGCGCGCACTCGAGTCGGATAACGGTCCGCGTAGAGCGCGCCGAGGTAGGTGCCGTACGAGAATCCGAGGTAGGTGACGCGGCGTTCGCCGAGCGCGGCGCGGATCGCGTCCATGTCGCGGACCGTGTCGAGCGTCGAGACGTGCCGGAGCAGCTCGCCGCTGCCACGCGCGCAACTGGCCGCGAGTTGCTTCGCCTTGGCGACGTTCTGCTGCACTTCGGCGGCGTCGTCGGGTGAATGGTCGACGGCGAAGAACCGGTCGAGGTCGATGTCACAGCGAATCGGCGCGCTCGCTCCCGTGCCCCGCGGATCCCACGACACGATGTCGAAGTTCTTCTGCAGGGTCGACGAGAAGACCGAATCGGCGTGGCGCACCAGGTCGATACCCGAGGCGCCGGGACCGCCGGGGTTGGTGAGCAGGGCGCCGATCGGATGCCCGGACGCCGGATGGCGCGCCAAGGCGACGCTGATGTGTTGCCCGTTCGGACGGGCGGCGTCGAGCGGCACGGAGAGGGTCGCACACTGGATTGCGCCGCAGGAGTGCCAGCGAACCGAACCGGTTCGGGCGGGGGCGGCCGACGACGGCGACGACGACGACGGGAACGAGCTGCCCGCGCACGCCCCCAGCAGCCCGGCGAGCACCACGACGAGCGCGACTGCTCTCGGGCGATGTCGCGCTCGGCGAGGCATCGGCGCACCCTAGGCCCGCGATGCGGCGCATCAGGGTTCGGGAAGAGAACATTGAGGGATGTCGCCCACGGAGCCGCCGCCCGGCGAGACCGGTCACGAGGAGGTCGCCGACCGCCTCGAATCGCCGCATCCGAACGGTTCGATCGACACGGCAGGAAGCACTCGCCGCCGGCGCACGAAGCGTCGGTTGATCCTCGCCGGCGCAATCGTGTTCATCGCGGTGTGGATCTTCGCCATCGTCTGGTCCGTGACCATCACGACCCGTTCGCCCGAACGGCTCGACGACCCGGCCGCGACCGCAGTGCAACAAGCCTGCACGACGTCGCAAATGCGGCTCCGCGCGCTGCCGCCCGTGCCGGAATCGCAATCGCTCCCGGACCGGGTGGCACGAATCCGCACCGAGAACGACGCCTTCGAAGCGATGACCGCGGCGCTGACGACGGTGCATCCGTCGCGGGCGACGCCGGCAACCGCGTTGGAGAAGTGGACCGCAGACTGGCGACGAATGATCACCGCACGAGCTCGCTTCGCGGACGACCTCGCCAGTCAAGGTCGGGCCGAGTTCGTGATCCCGGCCACCGGCGGTGTGAAGCCGATTACCGACAAGATGGACGACTTCGTGCGCGAACAGCATCATCGCATCGACTCGTGCTTCACCGACGGCCTCCAACTGGAGGTGGTCGTCGGCAAGCGGACATACCAACACGTGGAGGGTTGACATGGGCGATCGGCTGGCGGGCAAGGTCGCCCTGATCACCGGCGCGGGGAGCGGCATGGGACGCGCGGCAGCCGAACTCTTCGCACGAGAGGGCGCGCGCGTCGTCGTGTCGGATGTCGCCGACGATGCCGGCAAGGCAACGGTCGACGCCGTGCAATCGGCTGGCGGCGACGCCGTCTACGTGCGCGCCGACGTCTCGCAGTTCGCCGATTGCGAGGCGATGGTGCGCGCCACGGTCGAGCGTTACGGCGCGCTGCACATCCTCTACAACAACGCCGGCATCTTTCCGGCCGACGACGGCGGAGCGCTCGAGACACCCGAGCGCACCTGGGACACCGTCATGCAGGTGAACCTCAAGGGCGTGTGGCTCGGGTGCAAGGCCGGCATCCCCGCGATGCTCGAGTCCGGAGGCGGCAGCATCGTGAACGTCGCGTCCTTCGTCGCGCTCATGGGTGCGGCGACCGCGCAGATCGCGTACACGTCGAGCAAGGGCGGCGTGCTCGCGATGACGCGCGAGATCGCGGTGGAGTACGGGCGTCTGGGCATCCGCGCCAATGCACTCTGCCCCGGGCCGATCGAGACGCCACTGCTCGAAGAGCTGCTCTCCGACCCGGCGCGGCGCGCTCGGCGAATGGTCCACATTCCGATGGGCCGGCTCGGCCGCGCCGACGAGCTGGCAAAAGCCGCGTTGTTCCTGGCGTCCGACGACTCGTCGTTCATGACCGGCGCCGCGCTCGTCGTCGACGGCGGCATCACTGCCGCCTACGTCACGCCCGAATAAATAGGCTCTCGCCTCGTGGTCCGAGGGATGCTGCACGGCAACGAGTTGCAAGACGCGATCGTCCGGGGCGAGATCGACACGATCCTGGTCGCCTTCCCGGACCTGCAAGGGCGACTCGTCGGCAAGCGAGTGACCGGACACTTCTGGCTCGACCGGATGGACGGTGGCGCCGAACCCATCCACGCGTGCAACTACCTCCTTGCCGTCGACAGCGAGATGAACGTCCTGCCCGGTTTCAGCTTCGCGAACTGGGAGCAGGGCTACGGCGACGTTGCGCTGCAACCCGACATGTCGACGCTCCGCCGCGTCCCATGGCTCGACGCGACCGCGTTCGTGATGTGCGACGTCGTCGATGAGCACACCGGCGAACCGATCGAGGTCTCACCCCGCCGAATCCTGCAGCGGCAGGTCGAACGGGCAGCCGCGCTCGGCTACACGCTGATGTTCGCCTCGGAACTCGAGTTCTTCGCGTTCCACGAGTCGCTCGAGGATGCCGCCGCGAAGGGGTATGCGAACCTCACTCCTCACTCGCTGGTCGTCGAGGATTACCACATCCTCCAAACGACGCGCGACGAGTACCTGATCCGCGCGATACGCAACGGCATCGACGGGGCCGGCGTCCCGGTCGAGTTCTCGAAGGGTGAGGCCGGTCGCGGCCAGCACGAGATCAACCTCGAGTACGCGTCACCCGTCGAGATGGCGGATCGTCACGTCATCTACAAGAACGGGGCGAAAGAGATCGCCTCGCAGCTCGGTCGCGCGATCACGTTCATGGCGAAGTACGCCGCCGACGAAGTGGGCTCGTCGTGTCACGTGCATTCGAGCGTGTGGAGTGCGGACGGGTCGACGTCGCTGATGTGGGACGCCGTTGGAGCGGATCATCTGTCCGCAGTGTTCCGCGGTTGGCTCGGTGGCCAGGTTGCGTGCGGCCGAGAGCTGGCCTGGATGTACGCGCCCACCGTGAACTCGTACAAGCGCTATCAGCCGGAGTCGTGGGCGCCGAGCGCACTCGCGTGGAGCCTCGACAATCGCACGTGCGGATTTCGAGTCGTCGGCGAGGGGCCGTCGTTTCGGTTGGAGTCTCGCATCCCCGGCGCCGACGTGAATCCGTATCTCGCCTACGCGTCGACCATTGCCGCCGGTCTGCACGGCCTCGAACACGGAATCGATCCGCCGCCGCGCTTCGACGGCAACGCCTACCTCGCTGCTGACGTCGCCCGAGTGCCGTCGAGTCTCGTGGAAGCCATCGAAGCGTTTGCGACGTCGAAGATCGCGGTGGATTCCTTCGGCGCCGATGTGCACGACCACCTGCTGAACATGGCTCGCCAAGAGTGGGCGTACTTCAACCGCGCCGTCACGGATTGGGAACGACGCCGGAACTTCGACCAGTGGTGAGCCGTCCGCTTGTCGCCGTCGTCGGTCGTCGTCTCGGCGAAACGGCTCGGTGGCCGTACTCGCACGCGAGCGCGCTGCCCCAGCGCTATCTCGAAGCGGTGCGGCGCGGCGGCGGCGAGCCTGTGGTGGTCGATCCGAACGGCGCCGATGTCGCCACGGTCGTTGACCGCGCCGACGCGCTCGTGTTGACCGGCGGGCCGGATCTGGATCCGGCGGTGTACGGCGAACGGCCGCATCTCAAGACGTACGGCGTGGATGCGGCGGCCGACGCGTTCGAGTTGGCGTTGGCGCGGGTCGCGCTCGAGCGCGCGCTCCCGACGCTGGCGATCTGTCGGGGGCTGCAGATCGTCAACGTGGCGTTCGGGGGAACGCTGTACCAGCACCTTCCCGAAGAACCGGGTGTCGAGCCGCACGGCCGGCCCGGCGAGGCGGGCGGCGAGAGCCGCCAGGAGATCGACGTCGACGGCGATTCGTTGTTGGCGTCCGTCATGGGCGCGACACGGGTCGTCGGGTCGTGCCATCACCATCAAGGCGTCGCGAAGGTTGCCGAGTGTTTGCGCGTGACGGCGCGGGCATGTGACGGGATCGTCGAAGGCCTCGAACACGACGACGCGTGGCTGCTCGCGGTGCAGTGGCATCCCGAGGACACCGCCGCCGACGATCCCGCGCAGCAGCGCCTCTTCGACGCGCTCGTGCGGCGAACCTCGAACTGGCGTGGTTGAAGGCCCTCACAGGGCTGCTGCTCACGCCAGTTCGCCAGGGCCACGGACCTCGCCCTCAACTGGCGTGGTTGAAGGCCCTCACGGGGCTGCCAGTCACGCCAGTTCGTGAGGGGTCAGGTGATGCGCGCCCGGAGCTCGTGCTTCGGGACCTTGCCGCTCGGGTTGCGCGGCATGGTGTCGATGATCTCGAGCCGCTCGGGGATCTTCTGCACCATCAGTCCGACCGACCTGCAGTAGTCGAAGACGTCCTTGAGCCCCGGCGGATCGTCGGCGGACTTCGGGACGACGAACGCGACGACCATCTCACCGCGTTCGGCGTCGGGAACGCCGAGGACCGCCACATCGGCGACGTTCGGGTGCCCGTACAGGACGTCCTCGACTTCCTTCGCGGACACGTTCTCGCCCTTGCGGATGATGATGTCCTTGATCCGCCCCGTGATGAGGACGGCGCCATGCTCGTCGAAGCGGCCCATGTCGCCGGTGCGCAAGAAGCCGTCGGACGTGAAAGCGTCGGCGTCGAGCGAGCGGTCGACGTACCCGCGCATCACCTGCGGACCGTGCACGACGATCTCGCCCTCGCCGGTGGCCGTCACGTCGTTGCCCTCGCGGTCGAGCAGCTTGATCGTGACACCGCGAGTCGGCGTGCCCTCGCCCAACGCCTTCGAGATTTCCGGCGCGTCGATGTCGGTCTGGCAGACGATCGGCGCTTCGGTCATGCCGTAGCCCGAGGTCGTCCCGATCGAGCTCGGCACGACCTGCTTCAGCTCCTCGTGCAGCTGCGGCGGCTTCGTCGACCCTCCACCAGGGAAGTCCCGAACGGTCTTGTAGGCCTCCGGATTCGCCTTGGCCTCCGCGATCAGTGCGGTGTGGATCGCCGACGCGCCATTCGCGAGCGTGACACCGTGACGGCCGATGAGCTCGGTCGAGGCTTGTGGTGTCCACGCTTCCATCAGCACGGCCGCGGAGCCGGTCAGCAGCGGCGTGAACACGCCGATGATGATGCCGCCGACGTGCGTGAACGGAAACGCGACGAGTGCGGTGTCGTCGGCTTCGACGTGCGTCTTCTCCGCATACCCGATCGCTCCCGCGAGCACCGACCGGTCCGTGTGCTGCGCGCCTTTCGGGTCGGCGGTCGTTCCCGACGTGTAGAAGATCCATCGAATCGGGTCCTGCGCCGGGTCGTCGAACACTTTGGGTGCCGGCGGCAGCGTCGCGGCATCGCCCTCGGGGTTCCAGTGATCCGCAACGAGGGTGTGCATCGCGTCGTTCTCTCCCGCGACCTGTTCGGCGAGGGCGGCGTAGTCGAAGCTGTTCCACACCGAGGGTGTGATGAGCAACGAGCAACGCGTCTGCTTGGCGATGAACGACACCTCTCGGTACCGGTAGATCGGCAGCATCGGGTTCTGGATCGCACCCAGCCGGCAAAGCGCACCGACGAGAAGGGCCGATTCCGTCCAGGTCGGGAGCTGCCACGACACATGGTCTTCTGCATTGACACCGAGCGCGTGCAGCCCTGCGGCGGCGCGCTCCGCGAGCTCTCGGTACTGCGCGAACGTCGTCGAGCGGTCGCCGTCGTACAGCATCACACGGTCCGGCGTCGCGTCGGCGCGCCGCTCGATCAACTCCCAGATGCTCCGCGCGTCGTCGATCATCGGAGGAGTGCTCGGGCTCATACGGTGATGCCGCCGTCGATGGACACGATCGAGCCGGTCATGTAGCGGCAGTCTTCCGAAGCGATGAAGACGACGACGTTCGCCACCTCTTCGGGTGTCGCGTTCCCGAGCTTCGACATGACCTTGCGCATCGCCTTCCAGTCGACACCTTCGGGGAACTCCATGAACGCCTGCTGGAGCGGCGTCTCCATCCCACCCGGTGCGACGCAGTTCACGCGGATGTGCTGCTTCACGTACTCGTCGGCGAGACAGCGCGTCAGGTGTACGACGCCCGCCTTCGACGCGCAGTACGCGATCGAATACGGCTGCGCCTTGATCCCGGCGTTCGACGCGATGTTCACGATCGAGCCGCCACCGTCGAGGAGATACGGCAGCGCGGCTTGGCAGGTGAGGAACGTCCCCGTGAGGTTCACGCCGATGATGCGCTGCCAGTCCTCGAACGGAAGCTCGTGCGTGTGAGCGAAGCGCCCGATGCCCGCGCAGTTGACGACGACCGAAGGGCGCCCGAGCTCGGCGGCCGCAGCATCGACGGCAGCGCGTACCGACGCGGGATCGGAGACATCGACTTGATAGGGCCGCGCTGTCGGTCCGTCGTCCGCGATTCCGGCCGCGGTCTTCTCGGCGGCATCGGCCGCGATGTCGAGACACGCGACGCGCGCACCTTCGGCCGCCAGCTGGCGCGCGGTGGCTTGCCCCAGCCCGGAACCCGCGCCCGTGACCAGCGCAACTCGATCTTCGAACCGCATAGAGACCCCCAGTGAGCGACGTCGCGGGCGAGCCGAAATCTAACGCGCGAGCCGACCGTCACAGCAGTTGCGCAGATGACGCACGGCTGCGGTCCAGAAGAGACACAACCCGGCTCTCGTGGTTCTTCACCAGTCCTTACTGCGCTCTCGGAGCGTTCTTCGGCGGGTCGCGGAGGCTGACCCTGCCTCGAAGTTCGGGGCACACCGAGAGGAAGGATCAACGATGGACCCGTCCACCCACCCCACCTCAGAACCGAAACGCAATCGCGCGCGTGCGTGGCTCATCACCGCGGCGGCGATGACCGGAGTCGCGATCGGAGCCGCGGGTGTCGCCAGTGCTGCAACGAACAACTCGACATCGTCGACCACCGCGTCGACCAGCACGGCCGCGGGGTGGGCAGGGGCGCCCGCCGACCCCGCGACGCTCAGCCACGGACCGAACGAGACATTGCTCACCGGGACGACGGCGGAGAAGGTGAAGGCCGCCGCGCTCGCCGCGGTGCCCGGAGCGACCGTCGTACGCGTCGAGACTGACTCGGCCGGTTCACCCTACGAAGCGCACTTGAAGAAGGCCGACGGCACGTACGTGACGGTGAAGGTCGACGCCAACTTCAAGGTCACCGCGACGCAATCGGGCTTCGGCGCCGGGCCCGCCGGTCGTCCCGCTCCCGGGAGTTCCGCGGGAGGCTGATCGACCGCACCTGCCGGGGTCTGGTCGGCCGCCTTCTGGGCGCCCTCCCCCCGACCAGACCTGGCGGCGTGTCGACGACGCGCGCGACGTGCTGGCACCACCTGCGGAAGCGTGACTGTGCCCTTGGCGACGCACTCCGATCTGAGGGTGAATGGTCGGCGTGAAGCGAGCGGGTTCGCCGAGCAAGTGGGAGGGCATGTATGAAGACGCTGAAGAGACGGATGATGCTCGCGAGCGCGATTGCCGTGGTCGCGATGCCGTTCGCGATGGCTCACCCGGCAGGCGCTGACACCGCGCCCGATCTCGCGTGCGGAAGCACGCAGCCGGGACCCTGTACCGAAACCGCGCACTTCACGCAAGTGAACGATACGGGCACGCCCCTGCCGCCGACCGCGGGATGCCCCGACTTCGTGTCGACCGACTTCGTCAGCATGGTCGGAACGGGCAACGGAGTCGAACACATCACGGTGAACAAGGCCCAGGATGCATGGTTCACCTCGACGTTCACGGGATCCGTGACCCTGACGGCGTACCCGCCGTCGAGCGTCTCGGTGAGCGACGACGGCGTCGTCACGATCATCGGCCCGCCCGATGCCAGTGTCCCGACGTTTACGGGGCATCTGACCGAGTGGTTCGGCGGATCGTTCAACAAGCAGAGCGCCGTTCAACACGACACGTTCAACATCAGCGCGACGGCGTCGAACGGTCAGCGGCTGGGTGTGCACGTGGTCGACCACGCGAGCTGGACGCCCGGCACCGATCTGAACGGACCGCCGCACACCGCGTTCGACAAGGTGAGCTGCTCGTAACCAGCGAACGGACAGCGGCCCGCCGGAGTCATCCTCTCGGCGGGTCGCCGGTCCGTTTCTCACCCCTGGGGGGATGGGGCGGGGAAGCGGTTCCCGCACGCCCCATCGGTGCGTTCAACGGCGAACTGAGCCAAGTCGAGCGAATGTCGAAGCGCGCGGCGGTCAGGCCATGACGGTGAACGGAACCCGATCGGCAAGTTCGTTGTCGATCGTCACCTGCCATTCGTAGCGGCCGGGCTGGAGCGGCAGCCCGGCAATGTTGATCGCGAGCGGCGCGTCGAGATCGCTGCCGGGAACCAGCCCCGGCGGACGGCCGGCCTCGAAGCGACCTTGGAACTCGATGCGCTGCGGAAGCAGCGCCTGCTGTTCCGGATTCGGCAACAGTGGGTCGCCGCCGTCCTCGGTGAGCAAACGAGCCACGACCTCGTGGGGCGCGTTCGCCTCGTCCCACGGCACGTCGATCTTGATCGCGAGCGCCATCGTCGCCGGCGAGCCGCGAAAGATGCTCCACCCTCCGCCGAGCACGTACAGCTTTCCGGCAACTTCCTGCGCGTGGTCGCAGAGCAACACGGTCGCTTTCATCGGCGCGACCCTACGTGCTCGCGCAATGCGATCTTGTCGACCTTCCCGATCGACGTGACCGGCAGCTGGTCGAGGACCTCGAGCCGATCCGGTGCCTTGTAATCAGCGAGCGCGCGGCACGTCCAGGTGCGCAACTCCTCCAGCGTCACGACCCGGTCGGGCCGAACGACGACACATGCGACACCGATCTCGCCGAGCACCGGATCAGGCTTGCCGATGACTGCAGCCTCGGCGACGTCTGGATGCTCGCTCAAGACCTTCTCCACCTCCGCGGGATACACGTTGTAACCACCGCGGATGTACATCTCGCTCTTGCGCCCGACGAGGACGAGGGAGCCGTCCGGGTCGAGCATGCCGACGTCACCAGTGGTCAGCCATCCGTCCTCGCTGAGCACCTCGGCGGTTCGTTCGGGATCACGCCAGTACCCGCGCATCACCGCACCCGAGCGGCAACGCACGCGACCGACCTCACCGGCCGGCAACACCATGCCGTTGTCGTCGACGACCTCGAGCTCGACGTTCACACGCGCCCGCCCCACCGTGCGACTCATCACCTCGGGGCTGTCGCCCGGCTGCGTGCCCGTCGTGATGGCCGCTTCCGTGCTCGTGTATCCGATCACGACCGGACAACCGAGCTTCGCCTCCATCTCGCGGATGAGATCGGGCGGCACCGTCGCCGCGCCGGTCCCCGCGATGCGCAGAGTCGAGAGGTCCGTCGTGGCAAACGACGGGTGATCGAGCACGAGCCGCCACTGCGTCGGAACGCCCTGGCCGACGGTGACGCGCTCGTGCTGCAGCAGGCGGAGGGTGTCGATCGCCTTCCACGGCGTCGGCGGAATGATCGTGGTGATGACGTGCGCGATCTCCTCCCACGGCCGCGACATGTAGCCGACGTGCGCGAACGGCAAGGGTGCGAGCCGTCGATCGAACGGCGCGCCCACCGCGCCGGCGCCGACCGCGACAGCAGCGAGGTTGTCGTGATCGAACACAGCGCCCTTCGGAAGCCCGGTGGTGCCGCTGGTCCAGACGATGGCAACCAGGTCCGACGGCAACACGCGCGGCAGTGGCGGCGGGTCGAGTCGTTCCGCCGCAGCAAGCGCCGAACGCGGCATCACGTGGCGCGCGTTCGCCGGCACCGTGGCGTCGTCGGACGCGACGAGCACGCGTGCGTCGGTCGAAGCGACGATGTGCTCGATCTCGCGCGGACCCAGGCGTGGATTGATGCCGGACGTGATAGCGCGCAGCCGCATGGCCGCCTGGTAACAGATCGCATAGTCGATCGAGGACGGGAGGAGGAGCGCGATGACGTCTCCGGCGCGCACGCCCGCGCCCGCGAACGCGGATGCGACGCCGTCGGCCGCGCGATCCCACTCGGCGAACGTGAGGCGGCGGACAGGCTCGACGTACGCCTCGTGCTGCGGATACTGCTCGGCGGTCGCGCTGAGGAGCTCGACGACGGTGCGAGGGCCCGTCACGTGCTGCTCATACCTTCAACTCTTGCCGCAGGACCTTGCCGCTCTCGTTGCGCGGCAGTTCGTCGACGGTCGTGAACCCCGCGGGCACTTTGTACGGCGCCAGCGCATCACGACACCACGCGCGCAATTGCTCGGTGTCAACGGTCGATCCTGGACTCGGAACCACGAACGCCCACGGAACCTCACCGAGCCGGTCGTCAGCGATGCCGGTCACCGCGACGTCGTGGATCGACGAGTGGGAGCGCAGTCGCTCCTCGACCTCGTCCGGGAAGACCTTGAGTCCCCCTCGATTGATCATGGCGCTGACGCGGCCCTCGATCCAGACGAAGCCGTCGTCGTCGATGCGGGCGAGATCTCCGGTGCGCAGCCAGCCGTCGGCGGTGACCCGGCGTTCGAGCGCGGGATCGTCGGGCAGCGCGGCGTCGGACGCGATCTCCAGCTCGCCGATCTCGTCGGACGCGGCGAGCTCGCCGTCGTCGCGACGCACGCGCAACCGAAACGCGGCGTGCGGCCGTCCGACCGAACCGACCTTCTCCAGCCCGTACTGCTTCCAGTCGTCGGCGCTCCAGCCGACCGCCTCACCGCCGAGCTCCGTCTGTCCGTAGCCGTTCAGGATCGCGATGCCGAAGCGCTCGTGGAACTTGCGGGCGTGCGCCGGCGACAGCGGCGCGGACACGCATCGCACGTATCGCAGCGGCTCCAGCGTCTCGATCGCAGGCTCTTGCATCAGCATCAACAGCGCGGCGGGCGGCAGTACCGACGACGTGATGCCGTACTTGCGCACGAGCCGGGCGAACTCTCGCGGCTCGAAGCGAGACATGAGCACGACGGGAACGCCGAGCTTGAACGCGAACAGCACCTGGTAGATGCCCGCCCACAGCGAGAGCGACATCGGCACGAGATTCGGCATGCGCGCCTGCGTGCCGGGCCGTGATCCGCGCAGTGACCGGATCACTGTGTCGAGGAGGTCGCTGACCGTGTCGTGGCGCAGCGGCACCGCCTTGGGCGCTCCGGTTGTTCCCGACGTGAATTGGATGATGGCCTCATCCGGCGGTGCGACGCGGGGCCGAGCGGTACGCAGCCGTAGCAACACGAACGGGCCGCGCGGGATGTCGAGCATGTCGTCGTGGGCGACCCGATCGGCGAAGTCGCGCGCGGCGATGACGGCGTGCACCGCAGTCGTCTCGATCGCGCGCATGAGCTCAGCCGAAGGAGCACGCGGGTTCAGCGGGACGAACGCCGCCTCGGCGCCCCACACCCCGAACCATGCGGCGATCGTCTCGGGCTCGTTGGGCGAGAGCACCCCGATCGCTCGGCCCGAGCATTCCGCGCGCAGCAACGCGTCGGTGATCTCGCCCGCGAGCGTTCGCAACTCGCCGCGAGTCGTCGACTCGTCGTGCGCGTACGCGACAACCGCGTCGCCGTCGCCGTCTGCGAGCAGCGTCGACAGCGTCAACCTCGCCGTCACGGCTCGATCTCGTCGAGCGGCCGCCGGTCCTCGACCTGCGGTTGCCGTCCCGTCTTCATCGGGCTCAACGGCGCGTCCATCATGAGCGTGCGCCGGACGTCGGCACCGAGTGCAACGAGGCGGGCTCGCCACGGTGCGAGCGAGTCACCGTCCCAGGCCCGTTCGTACTCGACCCAGGTCGGCCAATCCGGAATCGCCCAGATGACGATCGCCTCGTGATCGTTCGTCATCGCGACTCGATACGCGCCGACGCAGCCCAGTCCAAGGTCTTCGACGGCTTGCCGGCCGACTCCGTCCACTGCTTCGAGGAACCGGCGCGCTGCTCCCACGGGCACCGTCACGAGCTCGTGCGCGTAGGCCGCGCCCGACACGCCGGCGCCCGTCAGCTCCTCGATGGTCGGGCTCCACGGTTCGGGCACGAGGATCCGATCGGTACCGCCCCGCCGAAGCTCCGCCGCGACCGACCACCACTTGGCGAGCGACTCGTCCTGGAGGGCGGCACCCGTGAGTTCGTACGCGAAGTTATCGGCGAGGCCCTCCCAGCCGTTGAGCTCCCACATATTCACGACTTCGGGCCATCGTCCGGTCGAGCCCACGGTTCCCCACACGCCGAAGCAGAGCATGTCGCGCTCGGCGCGAGCGATCGGACACCAGTTCGCCGTCATG
>JBKPCL010000062.1:0-26727 GCA_046727335.1 Actinomycetota bacterium | reverse complement strand
TCCGGCCGGCGCTCGACTTCCGTCAGATCTCAGGCGGTTTCTTGGTGCAGGAGCCTCACCACTTCGCGGCGACGCGCAACGAGTGGCGGGTCGTCACCAAGGCTGCCCCGACTCCCGAGCAGTGGCGCGACCTCGAGCTGGCGTGGCGGATCTGCGGGCACGTGAAGTCGAACGCGATCGTGCTCGTGAAGGACGGTCAGGCCGTTGGTATCGGCGCCGGTCAGCAGAATCGCGTCGAGTCGGGTGAGATCGCGGCGAAGAAGGCGGCCGGACGGGCCCGCGGTGGCGCCTGTGCGAGCGATGCGTTCTACCCGTTTCCCGACGGGGTCGAAGCGGCCGCGGCGGCGGGCGTCGCTGCAGTCATCCAGCCCGGCGGGTCCATGCGAGACGATGCCGTCATCGAGATCGCAGACGAGCTCGGTCTCGCGATGGTGTTCACCGGCGAACGGCACTTCCTTCACTGAGGGGCGGTCATGACTGCGACGTTGCTCGACGGAAACGCCCTCCTCGAAGCGGTCATGGACGACCTGCGCGTGCGCGTGAAGAACCTCGAGGAACGGGGAATCACCCCAGGTCTCGGCACGATCCTCGTCGGCGACGACCCGAACAGCGCGGCGTACGTGCGTGCCAAGCGGCAGAACAGCGCCGAAGTCGGCATTGCGTCGCGCCACACGGAGTTGCCGTCGTCGGTGACACAGTCCGAACTGCTCGATGTCGTGCGCGACTACAACGAGGATCCGGCCGTCGACGCGTTCCTGATCCAGTTGCCGCTACCGACCCATCTCGACGAAGCCGCCGTGCTCTACGCGGTCGATCCCGAAAAGGATGCCGACGGATTACATCCCGCGAACCTCGGCAAGCTCGTGATGGGCGTCCGTGGCGTACCGAGGTCGTGCACGCCACTCGGGATCCAGGCGTTGCTCGTGCATTACAACGTCCCGATCGAGGGTCAGCACGTCGTGATCGTGGGTCGGGGCCTGACGATCGGGCGCCCGCTGGCCAACTTGTTGTCGCTGAAGGAACGACATGCGAACGCGACGGTGACCGTGTGCCATACGGGCACGCATTTCCTGCCCGAGTACACGAAGCAGGCCGACATCATCGTCGCGGCCGCCGGTCGGCCGTCGATCATCACGCCCGACATCGTGCGGCCGGGCGCAGCCGTCGTCGGTGCGGGTATCACGATGGAGGGCCGGAGAGTCGTGCCCGATGTCGACGAAGCGGTCGCGGAGGTTGCTGGATGGATCACGCCTCGGATCGGCGGCGTGGGCCCGACGACCAGGGCGATGTTGCTGCGGAACGCGGTCGAGGCCGCCGAGCGCCGCGCCGGGGCGCGGCCATGAACGCCGGGTCGGAACCCGGCGCGGAGTGCCCGCTCTGCGGGACGCTCGTGACGCCGGAAGAGGACCGTTGCCCGTCCTGCGGTCTGACCCGTCCGGCTGCGCGCGGGAGCGGTGTGGTTGGGAAGTCCGGTCTCTGGTTTCTTGCTGTGATGTTCGTGGCGATCTACGCGCTCGTGCTCGCGACCGTCGCGGCGGCGCGTTGAGCTGACCGATGCTGCTCGCGGAGCTCACTGTTCGGCACACTCGCCGGCACATGCCCACGCGGCGCGTCGCGCTCGACGGCGCGTACTTGCCGACGTCGGGACCGGCGCATGGTGCCGCATTGGTCGCAGCGGTCATGGCGACGAATCTCCCCGGGATCGATGAAGAACAACGCGAGCTACTACCTCGGCTGCTCCGCGACGCCCGGCAGGGCTTGACGATTCCTCGCATCGCGTTGCGCCATCGGTTGCAGCGCGACGTACACGGCCTCGATCGATCTCGGCACCGCATGTTCGGCGACGCCGGCAAGCTCGTCGTCGAGCTCGACGTGCACGGTGCGCCGACGCCTCAAGTGCTCGGAACGGTCCTAGGAGCGGCGTCGCTCGGAGGATCGGGCCGTCAGATCGCGCTCGACACGTTGCTCCGGGTCGTCGAGGGACGATGGTCAGGCCTCGCATCGGATGTCGAGATTCGTGTTGTTGCCGACGCCGACCGGTATGGGCTCCGGCCTCCGCTGGCCGCGGCTGACGAGTGGATGGCGGGTGGACCCGCCGAAGAGGAACAGTGGCGCGGCGTCGCGGCAGACCAGCGGTGGGCGATGGAAGTGCTCGGACTGCGCGCGGGGCTCGAGATCGACCGTGACGACGTCAATCGCCGCTTCCGTCGGCTGTTGCGAGCTGCTCATCCCGACAGCGGCGGCGCCGCGGCCGCGGCCGCGGCGCGCATCGCCGAGCTCACCGAAGCGCGCGTGATCCTCCTGTCGGTCGCTTCGGCCGACCTCGCAGCCGAGGGCTAGCGTCGATGTACATGAATGAGCCCTTACGCGTCGGCGTCACTGGAGCGGCAGGGCAGATCGGCTACAGCCTCGTGTTCCGGATCGCGAACGGCGACCTCCTCGGTCCCGACCAGCCGGTGATCCTGCACCTGCTCGAGATCACACCCGCGCTGGGCGCGCTCAACGGTGTCGTCATGGAGCTCCAGGACTGCGCGTTTCCGTTGCTTGCCGGCGTCACGACGACCGACGATGCGAACGCCGCCTTCGACGGCGTGAACTGGGCACTGCTCGTCGGTTCGCGTCCGCGGACGAAGGGCATGGAGCGCAAGGAACTGCTCGAGGTGAACGGCGCGATCTTCACGACGCAGGGCAAGGCGTTGGCGGCAGGCGCCGCCGACGACGTACGCGTGCTGGTCGTGGGTAACCCTGCGAACACGAACTGTCTGATCGCGATGAACAACGCGGGATCGATTGCGCGCGAGCGATTCACCGCGATGACCCGCCTCGACCACAACCGCGCGCTGGGTCAGCTGTCGGCCAAGTGCGATGTGCCGGTGACGTCGGTGACGCACATGACGATCTGGGGCAACCACTCGGCGACGCAGTATCCCGACGTGTATCACGCGCTGATCGACGGCAAGCCGGCACCGGAGTTCGTCGACCAGTCGTGGATCGAGAACGAATTCATCCCGACCGTGCAGCAGCGAGGTGCGGCGGTCATCGAAGCTCGTGGCGCGTCCTCCGCAGCCTCGGCCGCGAACGCGGCGATCGACCACGTCAGGACGTGGGCGGATGGCAGCCCGGCGGACGACTGGGTGAGCATGGCGGTGTGCTCCGACGGTTCGTACGGCGTGCCCGAAGGTTTGATCTCGTCGTTCCCGGTCACGGTCAGCGGACGCAAGTGGTCGATCGTGCAGGGCCTGGACCTCGACGAGTTCTCTCGCAGCCGCATCGACGCATCGGTCGGCGAGCTCGGCGAGGAACGCGACGCGGTCACGGAGCTCGGCCTCATCTGACATGCGGGGGTGGCGGCAGCGGAGTCCCTACGGGGAGCTGACCGTCGCCGTCTCCGAGCGCGGCGTCCGCGAGATCTCGCTGCCGGGTGACGACCAGCCGGACGTCGAGCTGGGTCCGCGCGACCGCCGCATCTCGGCACAGCTCGACGACTGGTTCGCCGGTGAACGCCACGACTTCGACCTGCAGCTCGATCTCGACGGCATCGACGGATTTCGCCGGACGGTGCTCGAGACGCTGAGCCGGAAAGTCGGCTGGGGCGAGACCGTCTCGTACGGCGAGCTCGCCGAGCTGGCAGGTCGGCCGCGCGCGGCTCGGGCCGTCGGCAGCGCGATGCGGAACAATCCGGTGCCGTTCGTGATCCCGTGCCATCGCGTCATCGCCGCCGGCCATCGCATCGGCGGTTACGGCGGCGGCCGCAACGCCATCGCGTTGAAGCGCGCGCTCCTCGCCCGCGAAGGCGTGAACCTCTAACCCTGTTTGGCGCGAACGCGGTCGTTTGCGGTCGCTTTTGCTCCAAACCGTCGTGCGGTGCGGCTAACGCAGGGCGACGGGTTTGGAGACGTCGCTGAAGAAGTCGTTGCCTTTGTCGTCGACGACGATGAACGCCGGGAAGTCGCGGACCTCGATCTTCCAGACGGCTTCCATTCCCAGCTCGGGGTACTCGAGGACCTCCACCTTCGTGATGCAGTCCTGCGCGAGGCGCGCGGCGGGGCCGCCGATGGAGCCGAGGTAGAAGCCGCCGTGTTCCTTGCACGCGTCGGTGACGGTGCGCGAGCGATTCCCCTTGGCGAGCATCACGTAGGACCCGCCGTTGCGCTGGAAGAGGTCGACGTACGAGTCCATTCGGCCTGCGGTGGTCGGGCCGAACGATCCTGACGCGTATCCGTCGGGCGTCTTGGCCGGGCCGGCGTAGTACACGCAGTAGTCCTGCAGGTACTGCGGCAGCCCCTCGCCGCGATCGAGTCGCTCCTTGATCTTCGCGTGCGCGATGTCGCGCGCCACGACCATCGGCCCGGCCAGCGTGAGCCGCGTCTTCACCGGGTAGCGCGCCAGCTCGGCGCGAATCGCGGACATCGGCTGGCGGAGGTCGATGCGCACGGCGGCTTCGTCGGCGAGCTCGGCGTCGGTCACGTCGGGCAGGAACTTCGCGGGATCGGTCTCGAGCTGCTCGAGGAAGACCCCGTCGCGCGTGATCTTGCCGAGCGCCTGCCGGTCCGCCGAACAAGAAACCGCGAGCGCGACCGGACACGACGCGCCGTGCCGCGGCAGGCGAATGACGCGCACGTCGTGGCAGAAGTACTTGCCGCCGAACTGCGCGCCGATCCCGAACTGATGCGTGAGGCCGAGCACCTGCTGTTCGAGCTCGACGTCGCGAAAGCCGCGTCCGAGCTCGTTGCCCGTGCGCGGCAAAGTGTCCAGGTAACGCGCCGACGCGAGCTTCGCCGTCTTCAATGCGTACTCCGCCGACGTGCCACCGATCACCAACGCGAGGTGGTAGGGCGGACATGCCGCGGTACCCAGCGTACGCAGCTTCTCGTCGAGCCAGCGCATGAGCGAGTCCGGATTGAGCAGCGCCTTCGTCTCCTGGAAGAGCAGACTCTTGTTCGCCGACCCGCCGCCCTTCGCCATGAACAAGAACTTGTAGCTGTCGCCATCGACCGCTTCGATCTCGATCTCGGCGGGCAGGTTCGTGCCCGTGTTCTTCTCTTCGTACGTCGTGAGCGGCGCAACCTGCGAGTACCGCAGGTTCGCCTCCGCATACGTACGGAACACCCCGCGTGCTATCGCCTCGTGGTCGCCGCCGCCGGTCAGCACGAGCTCGCCCTTCTTGCCTTTCACGATCGCAGTGCCGGTGTCCTGACACCCCGGCAGCACGCCACTCGCGGCGATGCACGCGTTGCGCAAGAGCTCCATCGCGACGAACACGTCGTTCGGCGACGCCGCGCGATCGTCGACGATCGCTCGGAGCTGTGCGAGATGGCCCGGCCGCAACAGGTGGGCGATGTCCAACATCGCCTGCCGGGTCAGCAGCGTGAGCGCTTCCGGATCGACCTGGAGGAACCGCCGGCCCGCGCCATCCACGGTGGAGACGAAGTCCGAGGTCAGGAGGCGATAGGGGGTCTCGTCCGCTCCGAGGGGCAGCGGCTCCTGGTAGGCGAATTCGACCATGAGGCAGAAAGTACCGTGACCGCGGGAGGTACCCATGACCGAGCGATTTCGGATCGAGCACGACTCGATGGGGGACGTCCGCGTACCCGCCGAGGCGCACTGGGGCGCCCAGACTCAGCGGGCCGTCGAGAACTTCCCGATTTCCGGGCGAGGGCTCGAGCCTCGCTTGATTCGCGCGGTCGCGCTGATCAAAGCGGAGGCGGCCCGGGTCAACGGGGCGTCGAAGGACGTGCCGCAGGTCGATCGCCGAACGGCAACTGCGATCGCCGCCGCGGCGGACGCCGTCGCCGAAGGCCTGCACGACGACCAGTTCCCGATCGACGTGTTCCAGACGGGATCGGGTACCTCATCGAACATGAACGCGAACGAGGTCATCGCCCACCTCGCGACCGCGATCCTCGGCGACGGTACGACGCCGGTGCATCCCAACGACCAGGTCAACGCGTCGCAATCGTCGAACGACGTGTTCCCGTCGGCGGTGCACCTCGCGGCCGCAGAATCGATCACGCAGGATCTCATCCCCGCCGCCGAACGACTCGTGCGCGCTCTGCGGAGGAAGCAGCGCGAGTTCGCGCACGTCGTGAAGTCGGGTCGCACGCATCTCATGGACGCGACGCCGGTGACGCTCGGGCAGGAGTTCGGCGGGTACGCCTCGCAGGTGGAAGACGGCATCGCCCGCTTGCAGGACACGATGCCGCGGCTGTGCGCGCTGCCGCTCGGTGGGACGGCCGTCGGTACGGGCATCAACGCGCCGAAAGGATTCGCTCGGCGCGTCATCGCGCGCCTGGCCGAGCGTACGCAGCTGCCGCTCACCGAGGCAAAGGATCACTTCGCTGCCCAAGGTGCGCGCGACGCGCTCGTCGAAACGAGCGGGCAGTGCCGCGTGCTCGCGGCGTCGCTCATCAAGATCGCCAATGATCTGCGCTGGATGGGCAGCGGTCCTCGCACCGGTCTCGCCGAGATCCGCCTGCCGGACCTGCAGCCCGGCTCGTCGATCATGCCCGGCAAGGTCAACCCCGTCATTCCGGAGGTCGTCACCCAGGTCGGCGTCCAGGTGATGGGGAACGACGTCGCGGTGGGGGTCGCTGGAGGACAGGGCAACTTCGAGCTCAACGTGTTCGTGCCAGTCATGGCGCGCAACCTGCTCGAGTCGATTCGCCTGCTTGCCAGCGCGTGTGCGGCGCTGGCCGACAAGTGCGTGGCGGGAATCGAAGCCAATCGTGAACGGCTCGCGGCGTACGCCGAGGCCTCGCCCTCGATCGGAACCGCGCTCACCCCGTACATCGGCTACGAGGCCACGGCCGACGTCATGAAAGAGTCGTCGCGTACGGGCCGGTCGATTCGCGAGATCGTACGCGAGCGCGGGCTGATGACGGACGAGGAGCTCGATCGCGCGCTCGACGTCGAGGCCATGACGCGCGGCGGCATCGTCGGCTAGGCATGCAGGACGGTTCCCGCAAAGCCGTCGCGGCCGCGTTCGCCGCCAACCTCGGCATCGCGCTCAGCAAGTTCGTCGCGTTCTTCTTCACCGGCGCCGCGTCGCTTCTCGCCGAGGCCATCCACTCCGTCGCCGACACCGGCAACCAGGGCCTGCTGGTCGTCGGTTCGGCGCGCGCCGCCCACCCGCCCGACGAGCAGCATCCTTTCGGCCACGGGACCCGCCGGTACTTCTACGCCTTCCTCGTCGCGCTCGTCCTGTTCAGCGCCGGGGGCGTGTTCGCGATCTTCGAAGGAATCGACAAGCTTCGGAACCCGCACGCGCCAGAGGGTCTTGGTTGGGCGGTCGGCGTGCTGCTCGTCGCCGTCGTGCTCGAGAGCTTCTCCCTGCGCACCGCATTGCGCGAAGGGCGCACGATCAAACCGGCGGGACGCTCGTGGTGGTGGTTCATACGGCATACCAAGAGCGCGGAGATCCCCGTCGTCGTGCTCGAAGATTTCGCCGCGTTGGTCGGTCTCGGATTCGCGCTCACGGGCGTCATCCTCTCGGCGGTCACGAACCAGCCCCGGTGGGACGCGCTCGGGAGCCTGGCGATCGGCGTGCTCCTCGTCGTGGTCGCCGTCGTGTTGGGCACCGAGATGGCGAGCCTGTTGGTCGGCGAGTCCGCGAGTGCAGAGGACGAGGCGGCGATCCGTGAGGCGATGCTTTCGCATCCTGCAGTCGTGCGGATCATCCATCTTCGTACGCAGCACCTCGGTCCGGACGAGTTGCTCGTCGCCGCGAAGCTCGAGTTCCGTCACGACCTCGACGTCGAACAGCTCGCCGACCTCATCGACGAGGTCGAGGAACGAGTGCGTAAGGCCGTCCCCACGGCGAACCTGATCTTCATCGAGCCCGACGTCTACCGTGCCGGTCTCGACGCCTCAGCCGACTGATTCGTCGGCCGGGATGTCCTCGGGCACCCGAGAAAGCGTGTCGTCGGCGGCGTGATATTGCTGGTCCTCGCCGAGCGCGCGGAAGATCGTCACGAGCTCGTCGGTGGAGTAGTCGTCGAACGTGATCGTCTTCGGGAACCGCGAACGAAGTCCAGGGTTGGCGCGTAGGAACTCCTCCATCGGCTCGGGATAGCCCGCCGCGACCACGATCAGACGGTCGCGGTCGTCTTCCATGAGCTTGAGCAGCGTCGCGAGCGCTTCGGCGCCGTAGTCCTCGCGGCTCGCGGGGCGCGAGCGCGTACGCCTCGTCGATGAACAACGTCCCGTCGAGGGCGGACGTCACGACCTCGTGCACCTTCTGCGCGGTCTGGCCGACGTAGCCCGACACGAGGCCGCTGCGATCCGTTTCGACGAGGTGTCCCTTCGCCAACACCGCGAGTGCGGCGTAGACGCGTGACAGCAGTCGGGCGACGGTGGTCTTGCCGGTGCCCGGATTGCCGACGAAGACGAGATGACGGCTGCGCTCCGCGACGGGCAGGCCGTGATCGCGTCGCATCTTCTCGACGCGACAGAGATTGACGATCTCGTGGACCTCGCATTTGACGTCTGCGAGCCCGACGAGCGACTCGAGTTCGTCGAGGAGCACATCGAGATTCGCGGCGACGACGGGCGCCTCACCGGGAAGGCCGCCCAGCGCATGGGGATCGTTCGCGATCGCGGGTGACGGCGTCGGCCTTGGAATCGTCGTGTCGCCGCGCATCTCCGCGAGGAGGAGGGAGCGATATGTGTCGAGCGCGTGCAGACCGTCGACGTTGGGGAGATCCGCGAGCGCGTTTACCGCGTGCCCGATGCCCAGCGCGGCTTCGTAGTACGCCCAGGCATCGGATGTGGACCGACGTCGATCCTCGGAGACGAGCTGCACGAACAGCGGGGACGGCGCGTTCGTGAACGCGGCGTCGCGTGTAATGACGTCGGACGTCCGCAGCTGCGCGATCGGACCGTTGCCCACCGCCGGATCGAGCGCGCCGAACGCGCTGCGGAACGCGATGAGTTCCCGGTCGCCGAGACGGCCGTCGGCGCAGAGGAACGCCGCAGTCAGGTGCCGTGCTTGGTCGAGCAACGCGCGCGCGACGCCGTCGGTCTCGACGCGTTGACGCTTCGCCCACGCAGTGACAATGGGTGTCAGCCGCTCGACGAATTCTTCGACGGCCGACGCGAGCGGATCGCCCATCGGCCTATCGTCGCACGCTCACGCCGGTGGCTCGGCGGACCGGTCGGCGCCGAGCGCGAGCAGTAGGTCCTCGTGCAGCTGCATCCACACTGTGTGGTATGAGTCGATGCGCGGCGAGGTGAGCCATTCGTGCGCCCCTTCGTCGGCGCGAGCCAACGCGGCCCGGAGGCGAGCCCGGTATCCGCTGAAGCGCTCGACGCGCGACGCGACTCGTCGGACGACCGGCCCGATCTGCTCATCGATCGTCCGCACGCGATCCAACACGGCCCAGTCGTATCGCGCGTCACGATGATCGTTCGGCACGCCACTGGGCAGTACCTGCCAATCGTTGCACGCTGCGATGAGCGCACGGTTGAGGGGCAGGAAGCGTTGATACGCCCGTTCGACGGCGACTTCGACGTCGCTGCCTGCCGGCACCCGTGCCCACTCCGCGTGCACCTCTCGTCCGGACGTCGTGATGCGCACACCACGCGTGACCTGCACCGCGAGTCCGCGCTCGACGAGCACCGTCACGACGTCATCGACCGTCACGGTCATCACGCCGCGCAGCCGCAGCTCGTGGAGCACGGGCCACGCCTCGTCCGGAAGTACCACGGCGCCGGATGGTAGGCACGATCGGCTGGCAAGCTGCGTACCTCGCATGCTGACATTGCCCGCCAATGACTGAAACCGGCGAAACGAGCGACATCGCAACCGGCACCATCGTCTTCAACGCCGCGCCGGTGCGCGGCACGTGGCGCCGCCTGACCTCTCCCGACGACGTCCTGACATTGATGGACACGACCGCCGAGGGTGTCGTGGCGTGTGTTGCCGACGCCGGGGCGACGTTTCTCGCGCCGATCTTCGACGAGCTCGCCGCGGTCGTGTGCCTCTCCGGCACGCCGCAGTCACATATCGGCATCGTGAGCCGCGAATACCAGGTGCCGTGTGTCATGAGCGCAGCGTTGAGCGCGGAGCCGGCTGACGGTGAAGTCGTCGAGGTGGACTGCTCCGGAGAGCTCGGCGTCGTGCGGTACGTCTCCTGATGGAGCTCGAGGAACTCAACCGCTGGATCCGTTACCACAGCGAAATCGCGTATGCGCTCACGATGGAGCGGACGGCACTCGAGTCCGCGCTGATTCCCGTGTCGGCATACATCGTCATCGCGTGTGTGGAGTGCTACCGGCGCTACCCCGAGATGATCAAAGAGATCACCGCGGCGATGCCACCGGAAAACATCGGTCGTGCGGGCCATCGGTTCGCGACGGAGATCGATCCGGTGCGGCTCTGGGCAGTCCCCAACTTCTTCTTGCTCGGCCGCAAGGTCATCGCCGGCGCCGGCCTGCTCGACACCGACGCCGACCCCGAACGACTGGCGACGGTGCTCGACTTCTGGGAGCGGGTGTCGCGTGCGTACCGCTTCGACGACGGCACGCACCAGGCCGCCGACGCGTCCGGAGTCGTCACGCCCTATCGCTCCTCGGTCGACGAAATTCTCGCCGGTTGCGAACCGGTGCCTGATGACACCGACCGTTCGCGTGTCAGTCGTCTCAACGCGCTGCTCACGTCGTACCTGTTCCTGTTGTGGTTCGACACGCGCTCGGGGTACCAGGACACGGGTCCGTACCTACTTCCCGATGGTCGAGTGCTGCTGCTCCGGATGTACAACCGGCTCGGTGTGTCACATTTCCCGTGGAGCGCCGAGGTGTCCGCAGGGATGCCGGCGGCGGATGTGCTCGGCGCCTTCGTCCTCGACGGCGTGCGAATGCGCGTCACCGACTTCGGCACCTCGGTGACCGATCCGGTCGACTATCTCTCGCATGTTGCTGCGTTCGGACTGTTCGACGTGTCGACGGGAAAGCTCGTGTCGCTCGCCGCGGGTGCGCGTCGCGAACTCGCCGACGCGGCGAAGGCCGCGCAGAGGACGCTGTATCGAAAGATCGCGGCGATGGACCGTCGCGAGAAGATCAACCACGGCGCGTACGTGTACTTCAGCTTTCTGCGTCCGTTCGCCACCGTCGCCGGCGTCGACCTCGACCTGGACTGGACCGTTCCGCGCGACAGCCTCGACCTCTATCCGTTCCTCGAGCTGATCGACGGGAGCCAGCCCAACCCCGAAGCCGAGGCGGACACGCCTGCGACGTATTACGCGCCGGTGTCGTGACGGATACCGAATCGTGGCACCTCGACTTCGCCGCTGACGACGGCCTCGCGGGTTTCCTGAGACTCGAACTACGACGCGATGAAGGCCTCGCGTGGTACTGGACGTATCTCGTCGGTCCGGCATTCGACGGTCTTGTCGTCGTGCGCGACCACGAGGTGCCGTTGCCGCGACAAGGGCTCGAGGTGCGCGCCGAAGGACTGTGGTCCGCATGGTGGTGCGGGACGCCCAGTGAGCACTGGACCGTCGGCCTCGAGGCCTTCGGTGTGCGCCTCGACGACGCCGAAGACTCTTTGCACGGCGAGTTCGGCGAACGCATACCGGTTGGTGCGGATCTCGAGTGGGAGATCACCGAAGCCGGAGGCACCGTGCACGGTGTCGTGCTCATCGGCCGAGACCGCTACACGGTCGACGGCGCGCCGGGCTCGTTCACCCACACCATCGGCGACACGGATTGGGAAGCCGCCGTCGAACCGTGCGCCGGCTCGGTTGTTGCACGGGCCCTGGTGCCGTTGCCGAATGATCGCGTCCTCGAACGGGTGTTGTGCCGTACCGATCCGGAAAATCGATGGTCAACGACGGCGGTTCGCGGCTAGAACGACGAGATGTTCACAGGGCGTCTCGTCGGTATCTACACGGTTGCTGAAGCCGCGAAGCCGCTTGAATCGCGCGATGAAGTGCTTGCGATTGCGGGTGTCGGTCTCGACGGAGACCGATACGGATCGACGAAGGCGGGTTCGTTCTCGGATCGGCCGGGCACCGGCCGAGAGGTGACGCTCGTCGAACGCGAGGCGATCGCGGCGGTGAACGCCGAGGGCAACGTGACGCTTGCCGAGCATGAAACTCGCCGGAACCTCGTGACCGAAGGCGTGCCACTCACGCACCTCGTCGGCAAGACGTTCCGCGTCGGCGATGTCGTGCTGCGCGGGATGCGGCTCGCCGAGCCGTGCGCGCATCTGGCGTCGCTCACGAGGCCGGGTGTTTCGCGCGCGCTCGTGCACCGAGGGGGCTTGCGGGCCGAGATCGTCGAGGGCGGCGTTCTCCACCTCGGCGACGCCATAACGGAGGTCGACGTACCCGCCTGAGCGGGCTCTCTTCCGGCGGGCGCTTCGTGCAAGGATGCCGGCATGGACTTCACCGATGTTCGCCAGCGCGCGTTGCTCCTTGCTCGAGCACGGATCGTCGTCGGGATTGCGCACCTCGTCATACCCGGCGTCATCGTGCGTCTGCTGTTCGGCAGCGGCGCGTCAACGCCGGCATCGCGAACCTTCGCTCGGCTGATGGGCGCGCGCGACGTCATGCTCGGCATCGGTGCCGTCACGACGGTCAAGGAACGCACGCTCGACGCCGAGTGGGTGAGCGCCGGCGCCGCTTCCGACGCAGTCGACTGCCTGGCAATCCTCCTGACGCCCGGAGTACCACCGACTGGGCGGCTCTTCGCCTTGGTCAGCGCACCCGCCGCCGCGCTCGGGATGGATGCCGCGCGGAGGATGGCCGACGAGCGGAAGCCGGCCTGACGGCTGCGGCGGGCTTGTCGCGTCAGAGCTTCCGCGCCGGGATGCTCAAGGCAGTCAGGACGGGGAGTGGGCTTCGTGTGCGGGAGGCCAGTCGATGAGTGGCCGTCCGATTTCCCAGTGATGGCCGAACGGGTCCTCGATGCGTCCCAGCAGCCATCCGTGCGCTTCGTTCGCGCGATAGATCTCGGTCGCGCCGGCCGCGACGGCGCGCTCGATCACGGCCTGTGGATCCTCGGCGATCAGCAACATCCGTGTCGTCGAGCCGCCAAGCGACTCAGGACTGAAGTTGTCGTGCGCCGGCGACTCGTCGGCGACCCAGAACGAGGTCGTGCCAACTGAGAGCTGTGCCACGACGGCGGGCTCGTCGTCGGTTCCTCCGACTCGATAGTCCTCGACTGCATCGAACGCGGCCTTGTAGAACTCGATCGCGGAGCGACCATGCCGGACCGAGAGTTGGGGCGCGATCCTCTGCCCGTCGCTGTATTTCGCCATCGCGCCACGCTCCTCGAGGCCAGTTCCGCTCTCACTCATTCGAAGCGTAGGAGCAAGCGGAACATCCGCGTGCCTCCCATTTTGCTTCGCCGCCCGTGGTCCACCCGAGGTCACACTCGACGAGGTCGCACTGCGACTAGCGTGCGCGGCGAACGCTTGCCGACGTGCCCATGGCCTACGAGCAGATCGCACTCCGCGCCACCCAGGTCCGCAAGGCCCGCGTCTCGGTGCGCGACCGCCTCGCCGACCTCGGCTGTGACCGCGACCACGTACTTGCGGTCGAGTCGGTTGTCGCGGAACTCCTGGGTGTCGTCAGCGACGCGGGCGAGCAGGCCGGCGTCGAGTTGAGTGTCGCGTCATTTCCACTGCTGACGAGTGTGCGCGTACGTTGTCCACCGCAATCGACATGGCGCGACGATCCGTTCGGCTTGCGGGACCGGATACTGGAGCGGCTCACGGTCGCGGTGGGCCAACGCCGCCACACCGATGGCAGCGCCGAGTTGTGGGCAGAGGTACCGAAGAGCACGCACTCCGGCGAGCGTTGAACCTGCGATGCCGTCGACGGGTTCGTCAGCGTCCTTCCGGGGCTCGGACAGTGTCCTCTCGTCGTCGATGTTCGACGTGTACGACGAGTTGTTGGTACCTCTCATCTTCCAGGCATATGCCGACGATCTGGCGCGTCGGCTGACCGACCTACATGCAGGGCCGCTCCTCGAGGTCGCCGCTGGGACGGGCGTCGTCACGCGAGCGATTGCCGGTTCGCTGCCCGACGAGGTCACGATCACGGCGACTGATCTGGTGCAGGGGATGGTCGAGCGAGCGCGGCGCGTCGGGACGACGCGGCCGGTGACGTGGGAGCGGGCGGACGTGATGGCGTTGCCCTACGAAGCCGAGTCATTCGATGTCGTCGTCTGCCAGTTCGGCGCGATGTTCTTCGATCCGAAGCCAGACGCGTTCGCAGAAGTGCGGCGGGTCCTGCGCCCTGGCGGGGGCTTTCTGTTCAGTGTGTGGGACGGCCTAGAACTCAACGAGTTCGCCGCGGTGGTCAACGACGCCGTGAAGCAGCACTTTCCCAAGGAACCGCCGCGGTTCCTCGAGTGCAAGCCGTACGCATATCACGATCGTGAGGCGATCATCGCTGATCTCCGCGTCGCTGGATTCGACTCGCAACCTGAGATCGAGCGGATGGAGCACGTGAGTCGTGCTCGTGCACCGGCCCAGGTCGCGACCGCGTTTTGCGCGGGGACTCCTTTGCGTGACGAGATCGAAGGCCACGGTCCCGACCTTCTGGGCGAGGCAATCGCGCTCGCTGGCTCGGCGCTGGCTGCGCGGTTCGGGCACGCAGATCTGCAAGGCCGGATCAGTGCGCAGCTCGTCGTCACTATCAGGTAGTCGATCGAGTCCAGCCGTGAAGGAAGTCCGGTGCGACGTATCATGCCGACTTTCACCGAGCGATGGAGAGGCTCGTACCGTTGGACTCTGTTGACACCCCCGGTGTTGACGACCACGACGCAGAGGAAGTGCACCTCGTCGCCCGTGGGATCGCGACGGCGGTGGCGCCCGAGACCGGCCTGACGGACGTTCAGGCGGATTTGCTCGAGGCGATTGCGAGCGCGCTGACCGGGGTCTCCGTGGAGTACAGGGCGCTCGAGCCGCTCGGGCCCGACGAACTCGCTGACGTTCTCGCCGCTCGCGACCTCGCATATCGACAGCGGATCGTCCATCACATGGTGCTCGGCGAGTTGGTGCTGCGACCGATCCCGACCGTCGTGGCGCGCCGCGTCGCGAACTATGCCGAAGCGTTGGGCGTGAAGGACGACTTTGTTCGGGTCGCACGCCGGTACGCGCAGGGCGCGTACGGACTGGCGTGGAAGGATCTACAGCGCAACGGTTTCGTCGAGCACGTCCAAGCAGCCGGCGAGGGGGACCGCGAGGGTCCAAGCGCGGCGGACCGCAGCGCGCGCGCCCCGTTCATGTCGGCGGAGGTCGATCCCGAACTCGCGGCGCGCTGGATCGCGTTCGCGGACCTCGCGGAGGATTCGCTGGGCCACTCGGTCTGGGAGATGTACGACGGCCGCGGCTTCATGCTGCCCGGGACCCCCGGCGGCGCGCCCGCATATCTTGCGCAGCACGACTTCGTGCACGTACTCGCCGACTACGGCACGAACCTCAAGGGCGAGCTCGAGGTCTTCGCCTTTATTGGGCGGGCCGACCCCGACCCGAAGGGTTTCGCGTGGCTGGCGACGTTGATCGGTCTCTTCGAGACGGGATACATCCACACCACCGGTTTCTTCGACCGCGACGTGCGCGAGCGCGTCATCCAGGCGGCCGGTATGCGCCTGAGGGTCGCCGACGCGATCCGCCGGGGCAAGGTGGTGTGTCAGAACTATGGCGTCGACCTGTTCGAGGTCGACTATTACGACCTTGCCGAGCGCCCGGTCGCGGAGGTTCGCGAGATGCTCGCCGTCCCACCGAAGGGGTCCCGTTCGGTCGACGCCGGTTCGGTCGGGCTCTTCTCTCTCGAAGGCATGTCCGAGGCTCAGAGGCGAGCCATGGCGCAACGTCGAGGAACCACCACGTGAACCGGAACTTCAGTCAGACGATCGCCGTGCGCTGCGACGACCCGGCGCCGATCATCGAGTTGCTCGAGCAATGGGATCTTGACCAGGCCTCGGCCGACATCATGGGCTACATGGGCGTGCGCCTCCTCGCGGACCGGGAGAACCCGGGTCACTACGTGATCATCGCGGACTTCGGTGTGGTCGATCCCGACGTCTCCGCAGCCGAGGAAGCCAACCGCAACAACGAGCGGCCCGAGACCCAAGCAACGGCAGCTCGCCTGCGCGAAATGGTCCACGGTGAGCCCGAATATCGCCACTACGACGAGCTCTACCGCACGGATTTCTGACGCGCTCAGTCTTGCGGCAGCTCATGACGACGGCCACTCAACCATCGAGCGCCAGCGAACCCCGCCGCTGTCGCTGCGACGGTGAGGGCTCGCCACAACTCACGTCGACGAGCTTCGGTCCCGCAGGTAGATCGCGCTGTTGGTCAATCGCCGGTGGTGCCGTCGATCGCTTCTCGAAGGAGATCGGCGTGGCCACAGTGGCGCGCGTACTCCTCGATCATGTGGACGATCGCCCGCCGGAGTGTGTGCTGGCCGGGGTCGGGCTCACCCTCGTTGCGGTCGTCCATCGTCGCGGTTGCAAGGTGCTCGTCGATCACCGCGATCTCGTCCCAGTACGCCGCCAACGCGTCGGTGACCGTGGCATTGGCCGGCAGCCGCCACTCCTCCTCGTCCTCGAACAGCGCGGGGACGTCTTCGGCGAGCAGGACACGCCGAAACCACCAGCGCTCGACATCGGTCATGTGCCGAATGAGGCCGAGCAGCGTGAGCGTGCTGGGCGGGCACGCCGCGAGACGGGCCTGCTCGTCGCTGAGACCTTCCGCTTTCCTCGCCAGCACGGCACGGTGGTAGGCGAGATACCCAAGGAGGACGCCGCGCTCGTCTTCGCCGAACGCTTTGGCGGCGGGGAGCGGTGTGACGGGCTCGGCCATCCGGCCACGTTCTCGCGGCGGCGCGGACGGTTGCAAGTCTTTACGGACCTCTGGTGCCCTCGGAGAGTGAGCATGATGAACGTACCGGCGTTCGTGCAGCCGCCGCTCAGAAGTCGATGCCGGAGAGCTCCGGTATCCATGCGCGTGCGCGGCCGACCGCTTCCTGCCATCGCGCGCGGTCCAGTGTTCGTCGAGGATCCACACGGCCTCTCGGTGACCACGTCTCGGCGAGTGCCTCGACGTCGGCATGATGACCGACGGCCAGGCCGGCCATCAGCGCCGCGCCCAACGTGGTCGCCTCCCGCACCGGAGAGATCTCGACCGGCCGTTGCGCTGCGTCGGCGAGCGCTTGCACGAACGTCGGATTCTCGGTCATCCCGCCATCGACTCGCAGCACGGCGATCGAGATTCCTGCGTCAGATTCGGCAGCCTCGACCAGATCGGCACCGCTGTGCGCGATTCCTTCGAGCACAGCCCGCACCATCTCGGCGCGACCCGTCCCGCGGGTGATGCCGAAGAATGCGCCGCGCGCGCCGTAGTCCCACTGCGGAGTGCCGAGCCCGAGCAGCGCGGGCACGTACACGACACCGCCGGTGTCGTCACGCGCCGCCGCGACTTCGTGCGACTCGGCCGACGTCGAGATCAACCCGAGGTCGTCGCGGAGCCACTGCACGTTCGTGCCGGCCGCGAGCATGATCGCTTCGATGCCCCACGTGTAGTTGCCGGCGCGCCGCCACGCGACGATCGGGAACGTCCCGGCCTTGCCCCGCGCGTCGAACGAAGCAGGCTCATCGCCCAACACGAGATCAAGCATGCCGCCCGTGCCGAAGGTGATCTTCGCGTCGCCGGCGAGGACGCATCCCTGACCGACGAGTGACGCCTGCTGATCGCCGATGAGCGCGGCGATCGGAGGCGCGCCGGCCAACGCGGTGGCAGTGCCGACAACCGCCGACGAGTCGACGATCTCGGGCATCACCTCGCGCGGGATGCCGCACACCTCGAGTGCGTGCGCGTCCCAGACGGCGTGATCGGACCGCTCGACGAGCCCCGTGACAGCCGCGTTGGTCGCGTCGGTCACGTGGATGGCGCCACCAGAGAGCGTCCATGCAACCCATGAGTCGACCGTCCCGAAGCACAGGTCGCGCGCCCGCCGCTCGTCGTCGAGATGCGCGAGCAACCACTGCGCCTTCGTCGCGGACTGATTGGGACCGACGCGCACACCCTGCGCGCGGAGCGCGAGGCACTCGCCGACGGTGCGAAGATCTTGCCAGCCGAGGCCGGGGCCAACGGGCTCGCCCGTGACGCGATCCCACACGATCGTCGACCCGCGTTGGTTCGATACACCGACCGCATCGACGGCGCCGGCCACGTCGAGCGCGGCCGTCGCGAGTTGCAGACACACCTCAGCCATCCGATGGGCGCCGAACTGCACGAGGCCGTCAGCAGGGGAGTCGGGCAGCAGCTCTTGCGACAGGTCGGCTGCGAACGAGCGATCGTCTCGCACGACGGCGGCGCGCACACTGCTCGTGCCGACATCGACGACGAGGACTTGGCGGGTCACGGGCTCACGGCCAGGAAGGGTCGCCGAACGCGGTCGTGAACCCGAGCTTGCCGGGGTTGAGGATGCCGCTCGGGTCGAGCGCGCCTTTGACGGATTCCAGCACGTCGAGTCCGGAGCCGAGCGCCTCCCGCACGAACCGCGCTCGGTTCAGACCGACGCCATGGTGATGGCTGAGGGCACCGCCCGCAGCGAGCACGGCCCGCTGCCCGGCGTCCCACACCGCCCGGTAGTAGTCCTCGCGCTCGTCTTCCGGTGGCTTGCCCGCAAACGTGAAGTAGAGGCACGCCCCGTCGAGGTACGAGTGGCTCTGGTGCGCCGATGCCACAAGCGTGTGTTCGATCGCGCGCATCGCATCGGTAGTTCGTGCATACAGATCAGGAAGCACGCGCCACGGCGCGGCGACCTCCATCGTGTCGACGACGAAGCCGCGCGAAATGAGTGCCTCGAGCGCGGAGACATCGTTGCGATGCTCGAGCCACGTACCGACGAGCGCGACGTCGAGTTGGTCGGCCTTGGCGCACTCCTCGCCGACGATCCGGCGCGTTGCTTCGATCACGTGCGCGTCGCCCTCGTCCAGCACCAGCAAGACGTTCGCGTCGTCCCCGGTCTGGTAGTTGCGGTTCGCCTCGAAGGGGTCGTACAGGCGCAGGACCGCCGGGGTCGCGCCGCGCTGCACGATGCGACGCATGGCGTCGAGGCCGTCGGTGAAGGAGGCGAAGGCGTAGGCGCCACGCGTCTCCGCCTCCGGCAAGGGATGGACTCGCAGCCGGGCGCCGACGATCACGCCGAGCGTGCCTTCGGATCCGACGAACAGTTGGGTCAGGTCGGGGCCGACGGCCTGACGCGGCGCGCCACCGGTCGTCACCACTGTCCCGTCGGCGAGTACGACGTCGAGCCCGACGACGATGTCTTCGATCTTGCCGTAGCGAGTCGACATCTGGCCCGCGCCCCGGCACGCGAGCCAGCCGCCGACCGTGGACAGCGCCATCGACTGCGGCCAATGCCCACACGTGACGCCGTGCGCTTCGCGCAGCGCATCCTCGAAGACGTCACCAAACGTGCCCGCTCGGACGTCGACCAGCATCGACGTGTGGTCGACTCCCGTGATGCCCTCGAGCGCGGTCGTGTCGAGCGCGACGCCACCGAACACCGGTACGCCGGCGCCGCACACGCCGCTGCGGCCGGCGACTGCGGTGACGGGAACGCGCGCGTCGTTGCACGCGTTCAAGACGGCGCTGACTTCGCTCACGTCATGGGGACGCACGACGACGGATGCTCGCGCCGCGACCTGACCGTCGAGCGCCCAGATCATCGCGAGCGGCCACCAGTCGCGGCTTGCGTCGGCGACGGCATGCTCGTCGTCGACGAGTTCGGCGCCCGTCGCCTCCAACCGCTCGCGCAACGGGGGGTCGACGTGAATACGGTTGGTGTCGAGCCGGTCGCCGAGCTCGCGGGATCCGAACGCAATCGGCGGTGTCGGCGCCCCCCGGTTCGTCTGCACGAGCGGGGAGATTAGGTGGGTGGCTGTTGGAGCGCCTCGAGTGCGGTCTCCGGCAGCCCGCCGGACTTCCGTTCGTGCTCCACGAGGGTCCGGTATGCCGCGACCTGCCGTGCGACTTCGCTCTCGTCCCAGTTCAGCTCGGTGGCCAAGAGTGCCGCGACCTCGTCCGCCGCGTCCGCAGAGTCGTCCCTCGCGAGCAGCCGGGCGCGCGTTCGCCGCGACAGCACGTCGTCGACCGTGCACGCCATCTCCGCGCGCGTGGCATAGACGACTTCCGCTTTCGAGTACGGCAGTCCGTCCACGATCGGCTCCGCGAGGTGGGGATCGGCGCGCTGCAACGCGAGCACTTCGGTGGCGTCCGAGCCGTACCGCTCGGTCAACTCGCGCGGCAGCCCACCGACGTCCCAACCCTCGGCGCCGTGCAGCGAGATTCGCTTCGTTCGGCTCCGCCGTCGAGTACCGAGCAGGTCGACCGCGCGGTCGACCGCGTCGCCGGCCATGCGCCGGTAGGTCGTCAGCTTGCCGCCGGTGACGGTGATCACGCCCGAGTCGGACACTTGCACCGAATGCCGGCGCGACAAGTCGGCCGTGCGCTCGTTGGCGGCCGCACGGACGAGCGGACGGAGACCCGCCCACGTGCCCAGGATGTCGCTCTCCGTGATCGTCGAGGTGATCGCGTTGTTGATCGCCCGCAAGAGGTACGACACGTCGTCGGAGGTGATCTGCGGATCGTCGAGCGGCCCGTCGTAGTCGGTGTCGGTCGTACCGATATAGGTGAACGCGTGCTCGCCGCCCTCGCCGTTCGAGCCGCCCCACGGCACGACGAAGACCGAACGACGGTCCTTCGGCACCGGCACCACAGCCGCGATCTGGTTCCGAACGAGCGACCACGGCACCGTGATGTGAATGCCTTTCGCGGGCCGGATGGACGACGGGTTCCGGCCTTCGTCGAGTGCCCGGACGTCGTCGGCCCACACACCCGTCGCGTTCACGATGACTCGTGCGCGGACTTCGAACGTGTCGCCGTCGTGCGTCTGCACCCGTGCCGCCGCGGTGTGCCCGTCTGCGTTCTTGCTCACACCTGTCAGCGTCACGTAGTTCGCGAGCGCGGCGCCGTGATCGGCAGCGGTCCGTGCGACTGCGAGCGTCAGCCGCGCGTCGTCCGCTTGCGCGTCGTAGTAGATGTAGGAGGCCGCGACGTTCTCCCTGCGCAGCGTCGGCATCTGCTCGAGCGCGGCTTCCTTCGAGATGCGCTTGTGGAGCTTGCCGATGCGGAGACCGCCGGTGAGGTCGTACATCCACATCGTGGAACCGAGCAATCGAGCCAGCCGCTTCGGCAGGAAGCCGTCCTTCGTGAGCACCGGGAGCAGGAACGGCAGCACGCGGACGAGATGCGGTGCGGTCCGCCGCAAGACCTGGCGCTCAGCGAGCGCCTCGTAGACGAGCCGGACCTCACGCTGCTGCAGGTACCGGATGCCGCCGTGTACGAGCTTCGACGACTTCGAGGACGTACCCGACGCGAAGTCGCCCTTCTCGATCAAGGCCGTCCGCAGGCCGCGTGACGCCGCGTCGAGCGCGACCCCCGCGCCGGTGATGCCACCGCCCACCACGAGGACGTCGAAGGCTTCGTCGGCGAGCCGGCGCAGTGAGGTGCCGCGTTCGAACGTCACCGGGTCAGGCTACCGACGAGTAAGAACGCCCTAAATCTCCCGAACGAGGAACACCATCGGGAACGGGTACTCGTGCAGCGGCGCCGTCTCGGTGAAGCCGAGCGAGCGGTAGAGCGCGATCGCCGCGGCGCGCTCGGGCACGACGTCGAGCGCCATGCGGACGAATCCCAGGCTGCGGGCGGTCTCGAGCGACGCCTCACAGAGCCGGCGGGCCAAACCGGCGCCACGAAACGCCGGCCGGATCCAGAGGCGGTGCATCTCGCAGGCGCCGTCGTTCCCGGGAGTGATGCCGACGGCACCCGCGACTGCACGGTCGACTTCTGCAACGAGATACGCGCCGCCCCGCAGGTACCTCCCGGCGAAGTCGTGCAGGTCGGGCACCAATGGGACGACGACGTCGAGATCCATGCCCGTCTCATCCACCGTCGCGACGACGTACTCACGGACCAGCTCGGTCCCGAGGGCGACGTCGTCGGGCGTGTCCTCGAGCGCGCGTATCGCGATGGCGTTCAGATGACCTGCCCCTCACTGCCGTCGTCGCGGACGACGGGAAGGCCCTGGGCGGCCCATGCCTTCATGCCGCCCGTCATGTTCACGGCGTCGAAGCCCATCGTGATCAACGCCTCGGCGGCGCGGGCCGATCGGGCACCGGAGCGGCAGACGCAGACGACCCGGCGATTGATCGGCACCTCCATGCGCGCACGCTCCAACTCGCCGAGCGGGATCCAGTATGCGGACGGTGCGTGGCCCGCGTTCCACTCGTCGGCCTCGCGTACGTCGAGCAGCACCGAGGGTTCACGGCCCGCCGATGCGTCGGTGACGTCGACCTCGGGAATGCGCCGGCCATGGAACATGCTCACGTCACTACCTCGTTTTTCGTTTGTTGTCGGGACGTGGCCGAGAGCGCGATGCTCCGCAACAGGTTGTAGTCCGCCTTGCCGGCAGGCGAGCGTTCGAGCGAGTCGACGACGATGAACTCCTTCGGCACCTTGTAGCCGGCGAGCGTTGTGCGGCAATGGCGGGCGAGCGCTTCGGCGACGATCGGCGCTCCGCCGTCGGCGCGCGATTCGACGAGCGCCACGACCATCTCACCCCATCGCTCGTCGGGCACCCCGACCACGACGCAGTCGAGCACGTCGGGATGGGAGCGCAGCACGAGTTCCACTTCCTCGGGATAGACCTTCTCGCCGCCGGAGTTGATGCAGGCGGAGCCACGGCCGAGGAGTCGGATCGTGCCGTCGGCTTCGACGGTCGCGTAGTCGCCCGGAATGGAGTAGCGCTTGCCGTTGACCGTGCGGAACGTTGCTGCGGTCTTCTCGTCGTCTTTGTAGTAGCCGAGCGGTATCGCGCCACCGACGCCCAGCATGCCGATGCGGCCGTCGCCCGGATGCGCGACGTCACCGTCGTCAGTGACGACGACGAGCCGATCGCTCGCCTTGAACCGCGCCGGCGCGATGTCGTCGTCGGCGCGCGTCTCGGTGCGTGTCATCACGCCTTCGGACGCGCCCAGCGAGTCGATGAGCGTGACACCAGGCACGTAGGCGAGCAGGCCGCGCTTCGTTTCTGGACTCCAGGTGACGCCCGAGGAGGTGATCGCGCGCAAGCTCGACAGATCCCAACGGATCGGCTCCGCGTCCAGCGCCGCGAGGAGCGGACGAGCGAACGCATCGCCGACGATGGTGAGCACCTCGACACGCTCTCGCTCGACCGCGTCCCACACCCGCTCGGCCTCGAGCCGGAAGCTGTCCAGGAGGACGACGGTGCCACCGCCGGCAAGGGTCGAGAGCACAATGAAGAGGCCGGTCCCGTGCATGAGTGGGCACGCCGGCAGACATGTGGCCGCGGTCTTGCCCGCCCGGATCGCGTTGTCCACGTCCGGCGGAGTGGTGCGGGGTCTCGCCATCTGCCAGAGCGCCACGTACAGGTCGTCGCTGCGCCACATGACGGCCTTCGGGAACCCGGTGGTGCCGCCCGTGTACAAGAAGATGAGGTCGTCGCCACTCGGCTCGCGGTCCGACAGCGTGCCGGGCGAAGCCGCGGCGAGCGCAGCTTCGTACTCGCGCGCGCCGTCGAGCAGCGGGCTGGTGCCGGCGTGCGCAACCTGCAGCAGCACCGTGTTTGGACGTGAGGTGGACACTTGTGTGCACTCCGCGTCCAAACCGAGCGCGTCGGCGACGGTGGCGGCGAAGTCGTCGTGGTAGACGAGCGCGGCGGCGTCGGAGTTGTGGAGGAGATATGCGAGCTCGGCGCCGACGTAGCGATAGTTCACGTTGACCGGCACGCACCCGAGCTTCTGCGCGCCGTAGAAGGCCTCGAGGTACTCCGGCCCGTTGAGACACATGATCGCGACCTGGTCGCCGGTGGTGAGCCCCGCGTCGGCGAGCACGCGTGCACATCGAGTCGCGCGCGCGTCGAACTCGGCGAAGGTCAACCGCCGCTCGCCGCAGACGATCGCAGTTCGGTCCGGCGCGAGCTCGGCGACGGTCTGCCACGCTCGGGCGAAGGAGTGCTGGCTCACGCCCGGCAGGGTAGGCGAGGCGCGCAGAACCTCATGTCCCGTCGGCGGCGGCCTTGCGGGCGTCTCGTTCGCGACGCCGGCGGTGCCACGCGATCCCACCCTGCAGTGCGGCGAGGATCGTGTCGTTGTCGCGTGACAGGCGCTGATGGACGATCCGTTCGAAGAGCAGCCGCATCACCGGATTGAACGCCTCGTACTCCTCGATGAACGTCACGCGCGTACGGCCGTCACCCAAGTCGTCGAGGCGCGTGAAGCCGGTGGCGCGTGACCACAGCGGCTTCCCGACGGCGTCATAACGCCACGACTCGTACGGCTTCACCTCGGTCAGCCACTCCCAGGACTGACCGACGCCTCCCGAAAGCAGCCACTTCGGCACCGGGAAGTAGCAGTGCCGGACCAGGCCGTTGCCGATCTCGTCGCCCGGATGAAGGATCTCGATGCGGGTGCGGACGTCCTTCGGTTGCGGGCGGTCAGGTGCCCGATACCAGAAGACGTTCCACACCTCGTCGGGCGGCGCGTCGAGCTCGAGCGAGAACTCATGGCGTTGCACGGGCCGCGTCCTGCCTCAGGGGTGCGCGACGGCTTGCACCGCCGCCGCGAGATTGTCCTCCCACACCCAGTTGTGCTCGAAGTGTCGATTGCCTTCGACCATGACGTCGTACAGCCACCAGAGCCCGTAGATCCCGAACGTCACGAGCGTGACGAGGACGCGAGCGACGTAGTTGTGCCGTTGCTTCAAGCGGGACGGATCGGGCGGGGTAACGGGCGCACCAAGCCTCCCGTAGATCGTCGAGAGCTCCGCCTCGATCGCACCTTCGGCGTAGTCATGGGTCACGAGATCACCGTCGAGCAGGATGTACACGACGATGTGCACGATCCCCGATGCGATGATCGCGAGCAACAGCCAGATCACCGGATCGCGGAATTGCGTCGTCTGCTGGCGCAAGGTCGCCATGTTCGCGGAGATGCGCTCGAAGTTCGGCCGCAACTCTTCCTCGAGACCGCGAGCGTTGGCCTGTTCCCACGCGAGTGTGGTCGCGGCATCGAGCAACTCGACGCGTCGGAGGTTGTGGTCGCGCGATCGGCGCACCAACTGGTACAGCACGTAGAAGCCGTAGATGCCGCACGTCAGGATCGACCAGCCCAGCGCGGTCCAGAAGCTGAAGATGTAATCGGTGTCGTGACGGCGTTGCCACGCGAGGCGGACGCGTTCTGACGCAGGCGGCGTCGGCGTCGCGTACACGGGATACTGCGCAGCGGCCGTCGCCGGCGGTTGCCCCTCCGACCCCGGAGGGATTTCGGGCACAGGCGGGGGCGGCTCCGGTGGGGGCGGCGGTTCCGGGGGCGGCGGAGGCGGCGGGGGCGCCGGAGGTTCGGGCGGCGGGGGCGGCGCCGGCGGATACGGTGGCTCGGGCGGTGGTTCCGTCACGTAGGGCGAGTGTACGCAGCGGCCTGTTGCCGCGCACGGGCCGCGCGGGGATCATGGCGGTCATGGCCGATCCGTTCACGCCGACACCCGCCGACCAGTTCACCTTCGGCTTGTGGACGGTGGGTAATCGCGGTCGAGACCCGTTCGGGCATGAAACCCGGCCGCCGCTCGATCCGGTCGATGCCGTCCATGCCCTCGCCGAGCTCGGCGCCTATGGCGTCAACTTCCACGACGACGATCTCGTCCCCCCGGGTTCGACCGCGTCGGAGCGCGAGCAGATCGTCAAGCGGTTCCGCCGGGCGCTCGACGCGACCGGCATGAAGGTGCCCATGGCGACGACGAATCTCTTCTCGAACGCGGTCTTCAAGGAAGGCGCGTTCACGGCGAACGACCCGGCTGTTCGCCGCTACGCCATCACCAAGACCCTCGACGCGATCGATCTCGGTGTCGAGTTGGGCGCGTCCGTCTACGTCATGTGGGGTGGACGCGAGGGGACCGAATCGGATGCGGCGAAGGACGTGCGCGCCGCGCTCGATCGGTACAAGGAAGCCGTCGACATCTGCTGCGCGTACGTGCGCGATCGCGGTTACGACGTACGGTTCGCGCTGGAGCCCAAGCCGAACGAGCCGCGCGGCAACATGTTCCTGCCGACCGTCGGGCACGCCCTCGCGTTCGTCGAGCGCTTGGAATGGCCGGACATGGTCGGGCTCAATCCGGAGTTCGCGCACGAAACGATGTCGGGCTTGTCCGTCCACCACGGCGTCGCGCAGACGTTGTGGGCGGGCAAGCTCTTCCACATCGACCTCAACGGACAAGTGCCCGGCAAGTACGACCAAGACTTCCGCTTCGGCTCCGAAGGGATTCGCGACGCGTTCTATCTCGTCAAACTGCTCGAGGACGCGCAGTGGCCCGGGATGCGGCACTTCGACGCGCACGCGTACCGCACCGAGACGACAGAGGGCGTGTGGGAGTTCGCCCGCGGATGCATGCGGACGTATCTCATCCTGCGGGACAAGGCGCGCCGCTTCCAAGATGACGACGAGATCCAAGCCGCGCTCGCCGATCCGATGGTGCCTGCCATCCACGAACCTGCCGTCGACGCGCTTACCCCGGACGCGATCGATCGCCTGAGACGCGGGCCGCACGACGTCGCCGCAATGGCGGCACGCGGATACGGGCACGAGCGACTCGACCAACTCGTGACCGAGCTGCTGCTCGGCGTTCGGTAGACG
>JBKPCL010000061.1:0-8555 GCA_046727335.1 Actinomycetota bacterium | reverse complement strand
AGCACCCGGATCACGACGGCTCGTGCACCGGCACCTTCTGCAGCGGCAGTCGTGCGACGACGCGAACTCCGCCGCGCCGGCCGGGCTCGACGCGCAGCGTGCCTCCGAGCGCGGACGCGCGCTCGCGCATCCCGACGATGCCGCTGCCACCGTCGGCGAAGTTGGTCAGGCCGCGGCCGTCGTCCTCGACCTCGACGGTGACGTCGTCGTCGCCATACTCCACGCGAACTCGCGCAGTCGCCGGTCCGGCGTGCCGAGCGACGTTCGTGAGCGCCTCTTGCAGGATCCGAAAGGCGGCGAGGTCGACCTCGGTCGGCAAGGCGCGCGGCGCGCCGTCGACGTCGACCTCGACCGGCACGCCCGCCGCTCGGGTGCGCGCGGCCAGGTCGTCGAGCCGATCGAGTCCCGGGGCGGGGGAGCGCGGTGCGTCCTCGTCGACCCGGCGCAAGACGCCGAGCACCGTCCGGAGCTCGCGCAACGTCTCGCGGCTCGCGTCCTTGATGGCGGCGAGCGCGATATGCGCCTGCTCGGGTCGCTCGTCCATGAGGTGGAGCGCGACACCGGCCTGCACGTTGATCATGGAGATGTTGTGCGCGACGACGTCGTGCACCTCTCGGGCGATGCGCAGTCGCTCGTCGGCGACCTGCTGGCGTTGCTGCTGTGCTCGCGCTCGGGCCGCGGCGATGGCCTGCTCGCGTCGATTGCGGATCGCCTCGGAGACCAGGAAGAGCACGAGCAGCCACGCGGCGAGCGCGGCCATCTGCGCGAGGGACGGGGCCGCGTCGGGTCCGAACCAGTACGTGAACCACAGGAACCCGACGTAGCCCGCGACGAGCACGGTGAGGGCGACGGCTCGATGACCGACCATGACGACGGTGAAGAACGCCACGATCAGCGCGAGGAAGATCGGCCCGTGCGGATAGCCGCGCATCTCGTACGCGAGCGTGACGAGAAACACGAACACGAGCACGGCGTCGGGGGCGCGCCGGCGGGCGAGGAGGGCAAGTGGGCCGGCGGCGAGCAGGATGTACGCGAGCGCGTCGAAGGGGAGCCGCCCGGTCTGGTGGCGGCTCGCGGCGTAGGTGCCGCCAATCTGCAACGCGGCGACGACGGCGACCAGCCCCGCGTCGAACTGCCAGCGCCGGCCGGCGACGGGCCGCATGATCTCCACGACGGCCACGGTATGCCGCGTCGTCCGTCGCCGTCGTCGTCCGCGCGGCCGACACGCCCCTACGCCGCCGGGAGTACGCGCGGCTCAGTCGCGCAGCCCCTTGAGGGCCCGCTCGGTCTCGCGCTTGGCATCCCGCGCCGCGAGCGCCTGCCGCTTGTCGTAGCGGGCCTTGCCCCGAGCGGTCGCGATCTCGACCTTGGCGCGGCCGTCCTTGAAGTAGACGCGCAGCGGCACCACCGTGATGCCCTTCTCCTCGGTTGCCCGCGTGAGCTCTGCAATCTCCCGCTGGTGGAGGAGCAGCTTGCGGCGCCGGGTCGGATCGAGCTCGGCGCGAGAGAATTCGTACGGCGAAATGTGCATGCCGTAGAGCCACACTTCGCCGTCGTCGACACGCGCGTACGCATCGTGCAGGTTCGCCCGGCCGTTCCGGATCGATTTCACTTCGGCACCCCGGAGCACGATTCCCGCCTCGTAGGCGTCGAGGACGAAGTAGTCGTGCCGGGCCTTTCGGTTCGTGATGACGAGCTGATCGCCGCGGCGAGACATGGTCCGTCGACGGTAGCGCGAGGGCACGATCGATAGGGTCGGCACGTGGAGCACATTCTCGTTGGGCTGTGGCGCGCCGCGGCCGTCGACCCAGGTGAGTGCCGGCAACGGCTGCTCGAGCACTGGGCGCCGATCGCGCTTGCGTCCGCCGACGTCGAGGCGCTGACGCTCAGCCTCGCCGAACCTGACCAGGGCGCGTACACCCGAGAACCGGACGCGAACGGCCTGGTTCCGAATTGCGACGCCCTGCTCGCGCTCGGTCTCACACGCGCGCACGACATCGACGACGTGCCAGCGCGCGACGAGCTGCACGCTGTCGCTCGGCGGGTCGAGGTGTGGCGCGTCGACCCTCGCCGTCCGATCGCGTGGGACCGGACCTGGCCCGACGGCGAGATGGCGCCCGGCGTGAAGATGGTGTCGTTCATGCGCCGCGCCGACGGTCTCAGCCACGAGCAGTTCGTCCGGCATTGGACCGAACGACACACACCGCTGGCCAAGCAGCACCACGTCGGCCTCTGGAACTACACGCAGAATGTCGTGCGGCGCGCGTACACGCCGGGTGCCGGGAGTGTGGACGGCATCGCCGAGCTGCATTTCCGTTCACGCGACGACTTCGAGCACAAGTTCTTCGACTCCGATGAAGGCCGCGCCGCGATCCTTGGCGACGTGAAGCAGTTCATGGCCGGTCCGAGTCCGGAGACGGCGATCATGCGCGAGCTGCCCCTGCGCACCTGACTTCTGTCTGGCGCGAACACGACCGTAATTGACCGTGTTTGCTCCAAACAGAGTTAGGGCAGGCCGAGCGCGACCGCGGTCTCGGCGATCGTCGCGACGGGTCGGCCCACCTCTTTGCACAACGCCGCCGCGGCGCTGACCTGCTCTGCGTTGGTGGGGCCATCGTCCCAGTCTTCGATGCCGACGCGGAGATGACCGCCGCGCTCGACGGCCGCGCGCGCGACAGGCGTGTCGAGCAGGGAACCGCCGAGCACGGCGACCGCCCACGGCACCGGGGCGTCACCGAGCATCGCGAGATAGAGGTCGAGCGCCTCAATGATCGGCGGCGCGCCCCACAGCGGCTCACCACCACCGAGGTATCCGCCACCCGAGAAATAGAACTTCACGAGAGTGCCCGCGGGAAGCGCGCCCGCGTGCCAGTACGCGAGCACGACGCGCAGGAAGCCGGGCTCGAAGATCGCGATGCTCGGACCGAGGCCGCGCTCCGCGCAGACGCGCATCTTGTATGCGATGTCTCGAAACGTGTTCGTGTACACGAACTCGCTGTCGGGGAGCGGGCCGTTCTTCGTGGTGCCGCCGAGGTTCACCGAGCCGGTGTCGACGAAGGCGGCGCGCACCACCTTCATGTCGGCGAGCAGCTCGACGTGGCGGTAGCGGTCCTCGATCGTCGGACCGATTCCCGTCGTCGGGTAACAGATGATGCCGGCGTGCTTCTCGACGACGGGCCGGTACACGGCCGCGTATTGCTCGGCCGCCTCGTCCGCGCCGACCAGCATGTTCGGCGCGTGCGTGTGGATGACGGTCGCGCCCGCGTCGACACACGCGAGCGCATCACGGATCTGGTTGTCGACGGTCGCCGGCACCCGCGGATTCCGCGCCGGGGTCGTCACGCCATTGAGCGCGGCTTCGATGATGACGCCCTGTGCCCCGGCGGATGAATCAGTCACGTGAGTAGCGTGCCACGCCATGAGAACTCGCGTCACGGAGATGCTCGGCATCGAGTACCCGATCGTGCAGGCGCCGATGGGATTCATCGCTCGGGCCCAGCTCGCCTCCGCGGTGTCGAACGCCGGTGGCCTCGGCATCATCGAGACGTCGTCGGGCCGGCTCGACGAGGTGCGCGAGGAGATCCGCAAGATGCGCGACCTCACCGACCGGCCGTGGGGCGTCAACATCGCGCAGCTCTTCGTCCGCGACCCGAGCATCGTCGACTTCGTCGCGGACCACGGCGTCAAGTTCGTGACAACCAGCGCCGGCGACCCCACGAAGTACACGAAGCCGTTGAAGGACGCCGGGCTGACCGTCTTCCACGTCGTGCCGTCGCTGCGCGGCGGGCTCAAGGCGGTCGACGCCGGAGTCGACGGACTCGTCGTCGAGGGCAACGAAGGCGGCGGCTTCAAGGCGCCGACCGGCGCGTCGACGATGGTGTTGTTGCCGCTCATCGCGTCGAAGGTCGACGTCCCGATCATTGCCGCCGGCGGAGTCTGCGACGGCCGGTCGATGGCCGCAGCGTTCGTGCTCGGCGCCGAAGGCGTGCAGATGGGCACGCGGATGGTGAGTGCCGCGGAGTCCCCCGTCCACGACAACTGGAAGCACCTCATCTGCTCGTCGACCGAAGGCGACACCTTGCTCTTGAACCGACACGTGCCTCCTGCCTTCCGCGTACTGCGGACCGAGTTCAGCGAGACCGCCGAACGGCAAGACCGCGCGGTCATCCCGAGCCTCGAAGCCGTGCACGACCTCTATTTCGCGGGCAACCTCGAGGCGTCGTTCGCGTTCAGCGGCCAGGTCGCGGGGCGCATCGACGAGGTGAAGCCCGTCGCGCAAATCCTGCGCGAGATGGTCGCGGAGTTCGACGCCGTGATGGGTCAAGTCGCGGACCGGTGGGGCTGAGTCGGTTCGGTAGTGTGCGCCGCGCCGTCGCCCGACTGACGGCAGGAGGCACTCCATGACATCGGTGGCACCCATGCCGCGCAGCTCCGGCTCGATCCTCGGCAACCCGGTCCTGCGCAAGGAGGATCCGGGCATCCTCACGGGCGGCACGCAGTACTACGACGATCTCGACGTCGAAGGTCTGCTCCACATCGCGTTCGTGCGATCGACGGTCGCGCACGCGCGCGTCGAATCGATCGACACGAGCAACGCTGTTGCCTCGCTAGGAGTCGTCGCCGTCTACACGGCCGCCGACCTCGACCTGCCCGATCAACACGGCTTCGTGCTGCTGCCGCCCACGATGAACCGCCCGCCGGTCGCGAAGGACACGGTTCGGTTCGTCGGCGACATCGTGGCCGTCGTGGTCGCCGAGACCAAAGCGCAGGCACTCGACGCCGCGGAAGCCGTCGTCGTCGACTACGACCCGTTGCCCGTCGTCGTCGATCCCGAGGCGGCGCTCGCCGACGGCGCGCAGCTCGTGCACGCCGCCCATGGCTCGAACGTCGCCAACGCCATGGGAACGGGTCCGGTCGACGGCGTTCTCGACGATGCCGAGGTTGTGGTCACCGCGCGCATCCTGAACCAGCGGCTCGCGCCGGTACCGATGGAGCCGAACGGCATCGTCGTGATTCCTGGTGAGCCCGACGGCGGATTCAGCTTTTGGGTCGCATCGCAAGGACCGCACGGCGTGCGCGACGAGCTCGCGGTGATGCTCGGTGTCGATCCGTCGGTCGTGCGCGGACGCAATGCCGCGGTCGGCGGCGGTTTCGGCGCCAAGCAGGGCATGTACGGCGAACACCTGCTCACGGCGAAGGCCGCGCTCACGCTCGGCCGTCCCGTGAAGTGGGCGGAGACACGCTCGGAGAATCTGCTCGCGATGTGGCACGGGCGCGGGCACGTGCACAACGTCGAGATGGGGCTGAAGCGCGACGGCAAGATCACTGGTTTGCGCGTCAACTCGATCGCGGACGCCGGCGCGTACCCGACGATCGGCGCCTTCCTGCCGTTCTTCACGCAGATGATGTCGCAGAACGTGTACGAGATCCCGAAGGTCGAATTCAATTGGCAGGCGGCGATCACGAACACGACGCCGGTCGCGGCCTATCGAGGCGCCGGTCGGCCCGAGGCGATTCACCTGGTCGAACGCGTGCTCGACATCGCCGCCGACGAGCTCGGGATCGACCCGGTGGAGATCCGCCGCACGAACTTCATCCCGCCGGAGGCGTTCCCGTACGCGACCGGAACGGGAACGGGCACGACGTACGACAGCGGCGAGTACGCCAAAGCCCTCGACGCCGTGCTGGAGCACGCGGGCTACGAGGAGCTGCGCGCGGAGCAGGAGTCGCGCCGGGCGAGTGGCGACGGCAAGATGTTGGGAGTCGGCCTGGCGTCGTATCTCGAGATCAGCGCGCCGATGGTGCTCACTCGCGAGTACGGCTCGGTGACCATCGAGGACGACGGTTCGGTGACGGCGCGAGTCGGCACGAGCGCGCACGGCCAGGGCCACGAGACCGCCTTTTCGCAGATCATCAGCGACGCGCTCGGCGTGCCGTTCGAAGAGATCCGCGTGCTCCATTCCGACACGGCCGAGGTGCCGCGCGGCGGCGGCACGGGCGGATCGCGCTCGCTGCAGATCGGTGGAAGCGCGTTGCTGCGCGCGTCGGAAGAAGTCCTCGCGCAAGCCAAGCAACTCGCTGCGCACCTGCTGGAGGCCAGCCCCGACGACATCGTCGTCGGCGACGGCGGGCTGGAAGTCGCCGGCGTCCCGGCGAGCAAGGTGTCGTGGCGCGACCTCGCGCAGGCAGTGAAGGACCCGGCGAAGCGGCCCGAAGACGTCGGCGAACGCCTGCAGCACGAGCTCGACTTTCAATCGGACGGCTCATCGTTCCCCTTCGGCTCGCACGTCGCGGTCGTCGAGATCGACGCCGACACCGGACGGGTCGAGTTGCTTCGTCACGTCGCGGTCGACGACTGCGGGAACATCGTCAACCCCATGCTCGTCGCGGGCCAGCAGCACGGCGGGATCGCGCAAGGTGTCGCGCAAGTGCTGTACGAAGCGGTGCAGTACGACGAGGACGGCAACCCGATCACGTCCAACCTGATGGACTACGCGATGCCGTCGGCGGCGGAGTTTCCGTCGTACGAGGTGTTCAACACGGTGACGCCGAGCCCATTGAACCCATTGGGCGCGAAGGGCATCGGCGAATCGGCGACGATCGGCGCGACACCGGCCGTCCACAATGCGATCATCGATGCGCTCTCGCATCTCGGTGTACGGCATCTCGACATGCCATGCACGGCCGAGCGGGTGTGGCGCGCGTTGCAGGAGGCAGGCGCACGCTGATGCTGCGGCTCACGGAGTCGCAGTACGCGACGATCGTCGGCCACTGCTACGCGGAGTTTCCTCTCGAGGCGTGCGGGTTGTTCTTCGGACCGGTCGACGCCGACGGCGAGCCGACCGGCAAGCTGAGCGAGGCGCGGCCGTGCCGCAACGCCGACGAGTCGGCGAAGACGTACACGGTCGACTCCCGAGACCTGCTGCGGGCCCAGCGCGACGCGGAAGCGCGCGGCGAGGACCTCGTCGGCAACTGGCACAGCCACACTCACACCGACGCGTACCCGTCGCCGACCGACGTCGCGCAAGCGCAGTGGTACCCGAACTGGGTTTACGTGATCGTGAGCTTGAAGGACATCCCGGTGTTGCACGCCTACCGCATCCGCGACGGCCGAATCGCCGAGATCCCGGTCGTCCTCGAGCGCGACTGAGTCCTGTTTGGCGCGAACGCGGCCGTAATTGACCGTCTCTGCTCCAAACACGGAATCCTGACCTGCGGGGTCGAGTTGTAACCTGGAGCCATGGCCGTCGAAGTGAAGCTGCCGACCGTGCTGCGCGCGCAGGCCGACAACCAACCCTCGATCGCGGTCGACGGCGCGACCGTCGGCGACGTCTTCCAGAACCTCATCGGGAAGTACCCAGGCCTGCGCGGCAACCTGCTCGACGACGCCGGCGGGCTGCACAAGTTCGTCAACGTCTACAAGGACGACGACGACATCCGGTACCTCGAAGGTCTCGACACCAAGGTCGCAGACGGCGACGTCGTGTCGATCCTGCCCGCGGTCGCCGGCGGCTGAGCGCGGTTCGCATGCCTGTGCAGCGCGGTGAGCGGAGCGACGGAGGAGCGCAGCGAACTCGCAGGAGCGGCGAGCGCCCGCGGGCCGGGTATCCCGGCCCGCAGCGAGCGCGACCAGACAAATGAGGTACGAGACCGTCCTCGGCTTGATCGGCAACACGCCGCTCGTCGGCGTGCACGAGCTCTCGCCGAACGCTGACGTTCGGATCTGGGCCAAGCTCGAAGGCCAGAATCCGGGCGGCTCGTCGAAGGACCGCATCGCGCTCAAGATGATCGAGATGGCGGAGGCGGACGGCTTGCTCACTCCGGGCGCCGATCGGAGCCAAACGATCCTCGAGCCGTCGTCGGGCAACACCGGGATCGGCCTCGCGCTCGTCGCCAAGCTGCGCGGTTACAAGTTGCGCGTCGTCATGCCCGAGAACGTGTCGATCGAACGCCGGCAACTCCTCGAGATCTTCGGCGCCGAGATCACGCTCTCGCCGGGCGAAGAAGGCAGCAACGGCGCGATCCGTCTCGCCGAGAAGATCCACGCCGACCAGCCCGAGCAGTACGTCTTCCTCTTCCAGTACGGCAACCCCGCCAACCCGCTCGCGCACTACGAGGGCACGGGTCCCGAGATCCTGCGCGACTGCCCCGAGATCGATGCGTTCGTCGCCGGACTCGGAACCAGCGGCACGCTGATGGGCGCCGGCCGTTACCTCAAGGAGCACAAGCCGGGTGTCCGCGTCTTCGCGGTCGAGCCGCCGGCCGGCGAACTCGTGCAGGGTCTGCGCAATCTCGACGACGGCTTCGTCCCGCCGATCTTCGACAACTCCCTCCTCGACCGGAAGTCGATCGTGCGACCGCGGGAGTCGATCGAATGGACGCGCCGGCTGCTCGACGAGTGCGGAGTGTTCGCCGGGATCTCGTCGGGCGCGGCGATGGCGGGTGCGGCGAAGCTCGCGACCGAGATGGAGTCCGGAACCATCGTCGTGCTGCTTCCGGACGGCGGCTGGAAGTACCTCTCGTCCGGCGCGTGGACCGACCCGCTCGACGACGTC
>JBKPCL010000060.1:0-13959 GCA_046727335.1 Actinomycetota bacterium | reverse complement strand
ATGCGACACACTGGACACGGCCGGCTCCTCTCCGTATGTGGCTCCGTTCACCACATCGTGGACGACCCACGAACATGCGGCTTGCGGAGCCGGCCGTTCCATGATGAATATGCGTGGCGTCCAGCGGTTCAGGTTTCTGTGACGCGGTGGAGCAATCGACATGGTTCGAGCTGAACCGGGATCGCTGATTCGGCTGAGCACGGACCGGTTGGTAAGCGCGGTCACTCGCATGTCCAAGGAGCAATGGTCATACCGCCCTCCCGAGGGTGGGTGGACTGTCTCTGAGGTGACCGAGCACGTCGCGCTCGCAAACCGGAACGTGTTTCTACTCCTCGACAAGGGACTCGAATCACCGCTGCGCGAACCGCTCGGCGTCAGTGACGACGAGATTCCGTACCTGTTCTATCGAGGCGATGAACCACCCAATGTCGCGACACCGACCGGTACGTGGCCTGAGATCGGCGCCGCAACGGACGCGCTGATCGCGAGTGCGGATGCTCTGGTCTCCTGGGCGCGGATGACGGAACTCGACCTCCACGCGTACGGCGCCACGCACCCAGCGTTCGGCATGTTGGATGCACACCAGTGGCTTCTTTTCGCGCACGCGCACACCGAGCGCCACCGCGCACAAGTCATTGGAATAGAACGTCGCACCGACTTTCCACCGAGCGAGCGGTAGCGCCGAACTGCCGATCGGCGCTAGCGGCGTCGCTCTGCGCTCGCCGGTGTGGCGCGCTACCACACACGCGAGGAAGCTGCGCTCGCCGGTTACTCGCCCGGCGCGATGGCCCGCGTGATCTCGGTCGAGATGATCGACGAACGCCGCGCCATAGTGACCGTCGACACCGAGCCGTCGCACCCGATGGAGTGCGATTGCCGCCGCGACGGTCTGTGGAGCGAGTGGTCGGCGTGCCACTGAACCGCACGCAGATCTACCGATCTTCGTGGGCGCGTTCAGGCGTAGCGGTTCGCCCCGCATCTCTCGCGCGTCGGGGCCGTTCCCCGTCGGGGCCTCTGCGCGAGCCTCCGACTCGACGAGGAGGTCTTCATGTCGCGGCGCGTAGTCGTCGCGGCTGTGGCGATCGTCGGCATCACCGGGTGCTCGTCGTCCATCGACTCATCCGGCAAGGGTTGCGCTTCCGGCGTTGACGCCTTGTCGGCGTCGCTCACGGCGGCGAGGAATGTGTCCGGCCTTGACGGTAATCACCACTTCCCGGTCGGCATGGAAGAGCTGGCCGAAGCTGCCCTCGAGGCATCCGGCGCCGTCGTCGCCGACGCGCTCCGCGAAGCATTGGACGCGGCACCCAACGCAGGCGAAGGCGTCGTCCAATTCCTCGACATCGCTTGGGGAGCGACGACCGGGGAACAGTGCGCCGGTTGCCCGATCGCGCCGACCGCACTCGAATCACCCATCATCAGCCCCCGTCTACGCGCCGTCGCGGCGCGGTGCTTCGACGAACAGGAAGCCCTGATCGCCGCGCGGCTACGCGCTGACGGATGGCCCGAGGGCTCCGCCCCCGAGGCGGCATCCGGGGCGCTCGCCCTCATCGAGGGCGCACTGCTGCTTGGTCGCGTGAGTGGGCAACTGAGTCACCTCGTTCACGCCAAGCGCGCTCTGCTCGCTCTACTCGCCGCGCCACCCGCGCATGCAACTGGCGAACCCCGAAAAGTCGCCGCGCTCTGAGTTGAAGGAGCTCGATTCACGGGGACGCGCGCCATCGACGAGGCAGCAGCGCGCGACGAGTTTCGATTCGGCTCGGAGTTACTTCGGCAGAGCTGGACTGCTTGACAGGAGACCACTTTGCCGACTTCGCACGACGAGGGCCGCCGGCAACTGTTCGCACACCTCGATGTCTCGTGGATGGTGCCGGCGGACCTCTACGCAGTCGATGCCCTGGCGCGACTGCAGCTCGCTGCGTTGCGGCGGGGCGCTCGCTCGAGATCCACGGCGCGGACCGCGACTTCGCCGACCTGCTCGAGTTCCTCGGACTCGACGTGATTGTGCATGTGTGCCCGCGCTGTCGGGCCCCGGTGTTGGACTCAGCGGGCCGGCGTCGCGGGAAGCCGGAAGACCTCGAACAGCGAAGAGTCGAGGAACGAGTGAAGAGCGCTGATCTGCCCGTCGACGACATCGAGCACGTGGATCGCGAAGGCTGTGGGTGGTTCATCGGGTGTCCGCGGTCGATAGACGGCAGCACCCAATGATCCGTTGGCGCGCAGAGGCACGAGCACGTGGTCGCTGACGGCGTCGTGAGCGATGAGCCACTGGCGGATGTCGTCTCGCCCTTGCAGCCAGAGCTCGAACGGGGGCATCTCGAGGATCGCGTCGTCGCGCAGCAACGCCACGAGTGCGTCGATGTCGTGGCGGTCGAAGGCGTCGACATAGGCAGCGAGAAGATCGCGTTCGGCGTCTGTGGGCCGGCTGCGCGCGGTCTCGAGTTCTGTTGATGCGAGCGCGGCGCGCGCTCGACGGAGCATGCTGTTCACGGCGTCCGCGCTGGTTTCCAGGAGCACAGCGACTTCGGCGGCGCGCCAGCGTAAGACGTCACGAAGGATCAGCACCGCACGTTGCCGCGGCGCGAGGTGTTGCAGTGCTGCGATGAATGCCAGCCGCACGGACTCGCGGGCCACGGTCGTCTCCGCCGGGTCGTCGTCAGCGGGCCGGATTAAGCTGTCGGGTGCGGGCTGGATCCAGGTTGCCTCCGGCCGGCGGTTGCCGAGCCGGGCATACCCGTTGGCGACGGGCGCCACATCCATCGGAAGAGCTCGCCGCGACCGGCCTTTGAGCATGTCGATGCATACGTTGGTGGCGATTCGGTAGAGCCACGGCCGCAGTTCGTTTCGGTCTTCGAACCGGGGGAGTGCTTGCCAGGCTCGCAGCATCGTGTCTTGGACGGCGTCCTCGGCTTCGTGGATCGATCCGAGCATTCGGTAGCAGTAGCCGGTGAGCTCGCGCCGATAGAGGTCCAGCTGCTCGACCGGAAGGGGCGCGAGCGCGGACTGAGCGGGATTCGCCATCGCGTACGTATATGACTTCTCGACCCGTCAAAAGTCGTCGCGACGTTTTTTGTGTCGGTCGTCGCGCGCGATCGGGCCGCGAACGATTCTCGGCACCGGCGCCTCGAATCCGCATCAACTCACGGTGAGGGAGAAGAAACCGAGATCGGGCGTGATTCGTCGGTTACCGGTTCGAGCCGGGCGGGGACGTGCTTGTGATATGGCGTTCCGGCGATGGGATCGTGGTGATCACTCGAGGTGAGTTCGCTGGGCGCGAGCGATGAAGCGCGTACGCCGAGCGGGAGATGTGGCGTCGGACGACAGCGGAACTGGGCTACCGGCGCGGAAGCGAGTGCGGTAGCCCGAACCATGGGTAAACGCTGTTCTCGAAGCGGGTCATGGCGCAGATCCGGTCGCCGGTGAGGGTAAGGACGAACAGGCCGGTTCCGTGGCGGATGCCGGTGGGACCGCGGAGGTAGGTGCCGAAGGCCGGTTGACCGTTGGCTCGCGTCGGGACGAGGTCGAACCTCCGGCCTGGGCGGAGGATGCGAGCGCAGAATCGGGCGACGACGTCGCGGCCCTCGTATTCGAGGGGCATCGGTGGCATTGACACGAAGACGTCGTCGGTCAGCAGGGCCACGATCGCGTCGAGATCCGCGGACTCGTAAGCGCGGACGAACGCCGCCACGAGCGCCTGCTCGGAGGGCGAGTCGGGGGCGGGAGCCGGTTCGCGCTCGTCGACCGACGACCGCACGCGCTGCAGACTCGCACGGGCTCGTTTGAGAGCGCTCGTGACCGACTCGACGCTCGAGTCGAGCATGTCGGCCACCTCTTTGGCGTGGAATCCGAGGACGTCGCGCAAGACGAGCACCGCGAGCTGACGAGGCGGCAGCACCTGCAGGGCGGTCACGAAGGCGAGGGAGATGGATTCGGTCTGCTCGTAGCGCGCGTCGGGGCCGAGCGGCACGCCCATCGCGTCCTCGAGGAGGGAATCGGGATAGGGCTCGAGCCACACGATCTCGCCCAAGCGCGTCGGCGCAGGCGGTTCAACCCCGGGAATGTCCCACTCCTTGGCCGGGCGTCGGCTGGCCGACCGGAGCGTGTCGAGGCACCGGTTGGTGGCAATCCGGTACAGCCAGGTGCGGATCGAGGCGCGACCCTCGAACCCGCCGAGGCCTTGCCAGGCGGCGAGCAGCGTGTCCTGGAGCGCGTCCTCGGCGTCCTGGAGCGAGCCGAGCATCCGATAGCAGTGCACCTGGAGTTCTCGGCGGTGCGGCTCGGTCAGCGCGCGGAATGCGTCGCCGTCCCCGGCCCGCGCTCTTGCGATCAGCTCGGCTGGCATCAGCTCCACGTTCCGTCACCTCTCTCCATCATCTTGTCGCGGTTCCAATCCCGTACGGACGTCGGCGGGGGCGCGAACTGGGCGGTTGATCCACGCCCAATTCCCCGACGTCGCGGCGCCTGCATCGCTGATAACAGACGACAACGACGAAGGAGAACGGAAAATGGGCAAGATCGTGATGAGCGGTCCTCAGAACGTCACGCTCGATGGAGTCGTCCAGGACCCGGACGGTGAGGAGGGCTTCAAGCTCGGCGGCTGGTTCGGCCAGTTTGGGGGCAAGGACCTCGAAGAGTGGTACAAGGTCGCGCTCGACGAGGCGCTGCGCGCCGAGGCATGGCTGCTGGGTCGACGGAGCTACGAGTTCTTCGCGGTGCGGTGGCAACCCCGGAGTGGCGAGCTCGCGGACAGGTTGAACAACATGCCCAAGTACGTCGTGTCCTCCACCCTTGAACGTCCCGACTGGAACAACTCGACGGTGCTCAAGGGCGATGTAGTGACCGAGGTCTCAAAGCTGAAGCAGGAGCTCGACGGAGAAATCGTCATCCCTGCCAGCTATCAGCTCGGGCGCACGCTGATGGAGCACGACCTGGTCGACGAGGTGCGGTTGGTCGTCTTCCCAGTCGTGCTCGGGAATGGCGAGCGCTTCTTCGGCGAGACCAGCGACAAGAAGCCCATGCGCCTCGTCAAGGCCCAGACCATCGGTGACGGCCTCGTCTTCCTCAACTACGAGCTCGTCCGAGACGCCTGACGACCAAGCGGCGGCATCGACCAGCGAGAGACTTTTGGGCACCGCACTCCACGGGCGGTGCCCAAACGTCGATTTCCTGGTTCTCCTCAACGTCGTCGCGACGCACGACGACTTTGTTGCGCCGGCGCAGTTGCAGTCCGTGGGAGCGACATGCGCGTCTCCCCGTCCGAACTACGAACCGACCCGATCTGCTCACGCGTCGGATTTCGAGGAGGTGGAAGTGGTCACTCGAACTCGAACTCGCAGCAAGGCGGTGATTTTGGCGCTGGCGTGCGCCGCGCAGTTCATGGTGGTGCTCGACGTCGCGATCGTGAACGTCGCGTTGCCGTCTCTGCAGCACGATCTCGGGGCAAGCGAGAGCACGCTGCAATGGGTCGTCATCGCGTACGGACTGATGCTTGGTGGCTGCCTTCTGCTCGGAGGAAGGATGGCGGATCTGCTCGGCAGCCGACGGATCCTTCTCACCGGTATGGCGCTTTTCGGGGCGGCATCGCTGACTGCTGGCCTCTCCCAATCCACTGCCTTGCTGATCGGTGCTCGTGCCGTCGAGGGCTTCGCAGCCGCGCTCGTGGCGCCGTCCGCGCTGTCGATCGTCGCCGACACCTTCTCCGACGGTCCAGAGCGGAATCGCGCCCTGGGGATCTATGGCGCAATCGGCGGCGGCTCGGCAACCGTGGGTGTGATCGCGAGCGGCTTGGTCACGGATGGTCCCGGCTGGCGGTGGGTGTTCTTCATCAATGTGCCCGTTGCCCTGGTCCTCATCACACTCGCTGCGGTGTTCCTTCCACGAGGCACGACGGCGGTCGGCGTCCGGAAGTTCGACGTGGCCGGTGCCACGACAGTGACCGGCGGGCTCCTGCTGATCGTCTACGGGCTGAGCCGAGGAGCCGAGGACGCGTGGACCTCGGCGACGACCGTGCTGTGCTTCGCCGGAGCCGTGCTATTGATCGCCGCCTTCCTTCGAGTCGAAGCGCGATCACACGCGCCGCTCGTGCCCTTCGCCGCGGTGCGGAACCGCACACTTGTTGCGGCCAACCTCTCGGCGTTTTTCACCTTCGGCGCGTTCTTCGCGTTCATCTTCATGGGTTCCTTGTTCATGCAGCAGGTCCTGGGCTATTCGGCGACCCGTACAGGGGTCGCCTGGCTATCGACGTCGCTCACCGCCTTCGTTGCCGCCGCGCTCGCGGGTGCGCAGCTCGCCGGCCGTGTCGGCGTGCGCCGGCTTCTCGTCACCGGGCTCACCCTCTTGGCGATCGGCATGCTCTGGCTCGCCACGCAGGTGTCGGCGGATGCCGGCTACGTCACCGACTTGCTCCCCGGGTTCCTGTTGGCCGGCGTGGCAGTCGGTCTCTGCGCGCCCTCGGCGCAGATCGGCGCGTTGTCGGGCGTGTCGGAGTCCACGTCAGGTCTGGTGTCCGGCCTCGTGGAGACCATGCGCGAGATTGGTGGTGCCGCCGGCGTGGCCGCAGTCTCGACCGTGCTCGTCTCGCGAAGTGGCGTCGACGGATTTCGCGTCGCGTTCGTCGTGCTCGTCATCATCGCCGCGCTCGGAGCGTTGACGGCCGCCATCGCCTTCCCGCGCCGCGCTCGGCCCGTGGAAGATGAAGCCGGAACGGACGACGAACAGCTCACGGCCGTACCAGTGCCGGCTCGATGAGCGCGACTCGAGACTCCGACTACAACAGCGGGATCATTGAGGAGTTCCGGGCGAAGGAGGGAAGAGTGGGCGGGCCGTGGACGGATACGACCCTGATTCTCGTCCATCACCTCGGCGCCAAGTCTGAAGTTGAACGAGTGACACCACTGGCGTGCTTTCCGGGCGGCCGCGGCCCGGCGTGGTCCCTTTGCTGCACACCTAGATTGACCCGCGCTTCGAGGGCCACGGCTTCGCGACAAAGCTCGTGCGGACGGCCCTCTCAGGGGTCGCGCAGACGGTGTCGCGGTGCTGCCGTTCTGTCCGTTTGTCCGCTCCTAGATCGCCGACCATCCCGCCGAGTAGCTCGATCGGTGCCTCGTGATCTGCGGGGAGAAGTTCGGACTCCGCGATCACGTTGCTCCCGCGTAGCGGGGGCTGAGGCGGTCGGCGGGCATCCCGTGAGGTCGACGCCGGGAAGACCCACTCGAAGCCTCGAATCACAACGAGCTCGCTGTCGACATCGAAGCGCTCCCTCGAGACATCTCGCCCCGGCATCGACGGGTTGAGATCACACCCTTGTGCGATGTCCGGCCTTGGACGTCGCACCATGCTCGTGGCTACGGATCAGGAGGGCACGATGCCTGCAACGCCGACTGCCGTGTCGGTACGTGCGCGTTCGCCGACGCACCCGGCGCGCCGCTCTGGTCAGAATCCTGCGAGCGAGCCATCCGGAGGAGGTTGCGAAGTGTTCATACAGATAATCGAGTTTCGGACCGACAAGATCGATGAGGTTCAAACGATCACCGACGAGATGTTGGTCCGCCGCGCTGATGATTTCACTGCATTTCGAGGTCTTCTCGCGCGGGATCGCCACACTCCTGGCCGGTACTTCAACATCGTGTTCTTCGATTCGTATGAGTCGGCGATGAAAAACTCGCGACTGCCGATCGTGCAGAGCTACGCGGCGAAGTTGATTGCGCTCACCGACGGCATGCCGACCTTCTACGACCTCGAGGTCCTCGAGGATCACCCGGTCTGAGCCAGGAAGGAGGCCGTTCGGACCTCGTCAGACGTGCCTCACGAACCTGATGTCCATCCAGGGTCGCCAGCTGGTGCCGTCGTCGGATCGTTCCCAGAGTGCCGTCATCGACGCTCGGTCGCTTGCGACGGTGAGGGTGGATCTCACACGAGCAGTCGGAGTGTCGTGCGGTTGGGCAACCGATGCGATCTCGCCGCCGCCGGCGAAGTGGAACACGCCGCCGTCGTCAATGCGCAGACGCATAACTTCGGCGTTACCGTCGCTGTCGTAGCTGCGCGCGAGATACCCGCCTTCGCCGTCGGGCTCGCCAATGACTTCAATCGCTCGAACGGGCTCGGCACCGACCGCGACGTCTACGTGGTGGATGAGGAAGTAGGCGCCAGGAAAGATGTCGTAGAAATCGGTTCCGACGACTGGAACCTGCGGGTCGCCGATGACGTGACCGGACGTTCGCCATTGCCCTGCGATGGCCGTGAGGCGAGGATCGGGAATGCGCGTGGCGGTGTCGGACATGTGCGCGGTCGTGGCCTAGGTGTTCTCGCAGGAATCCTACGGTGCTGTTGCGATCACGCTGACTGTTGATCGCCGTGCGTTGGCGTGATCTTCGATCCGGGGGTCGACGAGGCCATGGGCGAGGCATTGGCGCGCAAACGCGGCGGCCTGTTCGGGGGTCCAGCCATGGCTGGCGTGACCGCGAGCGCCCGCGCGTGTCGCCCGTTCGATCGCGACGAAGCGACCGCCCGGTTTGAGTATGCGGCGAACTTCTCGGAGGCTGGTGTCGAGGTCGGTCCAGTGGTGCACTGTCGCGAACGACCACGCCACGGTGGCCGAATCGTCCGGGAACGGCAGCGCCTCGGCAGTTCCTTCGACGTACCGCACGTTCGGCGAGCGAGTGAGGAGGCGGGCGACGGACAACATCACGGGTGCGGGGTCGACGCCTGCGACGGTCGCACCCAGCCGGGCTGCATATCGGACGCCGGAGCCCGGCCCACAACCGATGTCGACGACCGCGTCGCCCGGCGCGAGGTTGCTCAAACGAGCAGCCAAACGCGCGTCGCCGTCGCGGCCGACGACCATGCTGAGGGCAGCGACGAGTCCGACGACGCCGGAGAAACCCCTGTGGTCGGCATGATGGTTCGGGGCGACGGTGTCGTGACTCATGCACCGCACCTTGACACTTGAACCCAGGTTCAAGTCAAGTATCGGTGATGACTGAATCACTGCTCACCATCGGCGAAGTCGCGGCACGCGCAGGGGTGTCGACGTCATCGATCCGTTATTACGAACGGCGCGGTCTGCTCGCCGCCGATACCCGCAGGTCGGGCCAACGCCGATACGAACACGAGACGCTCCGGCGGCTGGTGTTCATTGGAATGCTGCAAGACGCGGGACTGGGACTCGACGACATCGACGGCATCCTGCACGCTTCCCACGTGACCGAGTGGAAAGCGATCGCGTCACAACGGTTGAGCGTTCTGGACGAACAGATCGCGCGACTCCAACAAGCTCGCGAGTATCTCGCGGGCGCGCTGCTGTGTCGCTATGACCACCCTGCGACCGAATGTCGCATCATGGGCGCCGAAATCGACCGCCGCCTCGCCGCGTCCGCAACCTCGCGATAACGGCCAACAAGTGGCGCGTTCGGATGGCATCGACGGTCAGCAACCGGATCGGGCGCGGAGCCACCGCGCGAGTGCGAACGAATCCCCGACGGAGGTGGAAAAGAAATGGCCAAGCTCGACCTGACCGTTCCGCACCATCCTGCGGTACTCGAACAATTCCAAGAACGCACCTCCGACATCCAGCTCCGCATTGCCGACAAGATCACGGCATTCGCCGGCTCGATGAACTTCGTCTACCTGCACATTGTGCTGTTCGCGGTCTGGATGCTCGTCTTCGAGAAGAGTCCATGGCCGACGCTCACGCTGATTGTGTCGCTCGAGGCGATCTTCCTCTCGACGTTCGTCATGATCGGTCAGAACCGCCAGGCCGCGTTTCAACAGTCGAAATCCGATCACGACTACGACACTGTCGAGAAGCTGCTCGTCGAGAACACCGATCTCACCCGCAGCATCAATCGACTGACCGTCGAAGTACACCAACGAGTCCTCGGGAGCACGCCAACGAGCTCAACAGACTCGAGCGATGGCAGCTCCCCGCCAACGGAGCCATAACCCACCGACGGACTCGCTCTGGTCACGACGCCTTCCGCGGACGGCGGATCGATCGTGGTCATCAGGCCGCTCCCGATGTCAGTGTGACCGTCGTGTGATGTGACGTACCGTTGGAGTCGAGGTATCCGATCGAGATCTTGTCGCCTACGTGACTCTGCTCGATCGCGTGGTCGAGATCAGTCGTCGATCCGATGGTCTTGCCCTTGAAGAACACGATCGTGTCGCCGGCAGCGAGTCCACCACGGCTTGCGGCGGAGGACGCTTGCACATGTGCGATGACAACGCCGCGACTGAACATGCCGACGACAGCGACCCCGAGGAGGCCGTGCGCACCGATGTGGACCCTTGGGCTCGCTTTGCCCGCTCGATCTGGCCCGCGATCGTGGGCGCGCGATTGATCGGAATCACGAACCCGGTCGTCGAGGGCGTCGTCGTCGAGACCGGTTGGGTGCCTGCGCTGGTTCCCGCGGTGGTCATGCCGATCACGCGGCCGGATCCGTCGACGACCGCGCCGCCCGAGTCACCGCGCGACTCATCGGACGCGCTGATGGTTTGCGCGCTCACGGTGCCTGCGTTGCGGGCATGCCGCCGGCACCCAATGCGTTGCCAATGACGACCACGGATTCGCCCACTCTGACTGTCGGCGTGTCGTAAATCATACGGGCCCCCGACACGCCCGAGACCTGGAGTACCGCGACATCGTCGGTGGCGTCGTACCGTCGATGTTCCCGAACCGTTGTCGCGGGTGCGCGCGAACGCGTAGCCACCTGCGCCGCCGAGGACCAAACACACGACGATTCAGGATCCAGTCGAGCATGAGCGATGTCGCGCCGCCGTTCTTCACGCGTTCTCGTAATGTCTGCGCTCGCGTGATCGGCGATTCTGAGTTGTCGAGCGTCGAGGAACGTCAACACTGCGAGCACCCGGCGGTGATCGTCAGTCGTCTCCGGCACGTCGAGCTTCATGAGAATGCTGCGCACATGCTTTTCGACCGTGCCTTCGGCCCGACTCAGGGAGGACCGCCATGCTGACCGCAACGCTGCGAGCGGAGGAAGCCGTCGATGGGTCGCTGCCGCTCGACAACTTCGCCATGCTTGCGCACGATGATCGCGATGCGCCCGAGGACCGAGCGCTGTTCGACCACTTCCTCGCGGCACGCCGTCGTGCGCGTGGTCCGGTCGTCTGCGTCAACGGGCGCACTGTGTTGATGAACGCCGCCGCTGACGGCGTGCTTCAGCAAGAAGACGTCGACGAGCTGTGGAAATGGGCGTGGCAGGCGCTCGCCGAGAACGACGGATCGGTGCACGCACTCCGCCTGCGAGACATGCAGCTCAGCGCTCGGTGCGAAGCGATCTCGGACGGGTCGGAAGTCATCGGCGCCCTGATCCGCGTCGGCACGAGCGCGACTGCGGGCAGCTCTGTGCAACGCCGCCCCGATCCGAAGCGACCGCGTGCCTCCCTCGGCTGGGAGAGCTTGCGAGAGTCCGAGATCGGCATTGCTCAGCTCGTCGCCGACGGCTTGACCAACCGGCAAATCGGCGCGCGTCTGTTCATGTCGCGCCACACCGTCGACTCCTACATGCGGCAGATCTTCCGCAAGCTCGGAATCGCTTCCCGCGTCGAGCTCACGCGTGTCGTCGTCGAACGCGCAGGGTCTTGAGCGCGGCGACGTAGATCTCCGAAAAGGTCGGGAAGGGTTGGATCGTGTCGCGCAGCACCTCGAGCGGCACGCGTGCGCGGATCGCCAGCGTCGCCTGCTGCAGCCACTCGCCGGCCTCCGGGCCGAGGGCGTACGCACCCGTCAGCCGCTCGCCATCGCTGAGGAGCGTGAGGAAGCCGTTGGACTCGGCGTAGGCGCGGGTGTAGGTGGCGGTCCTCGACACCTCGGCCAGGGGCGCGGTCGCGCTGAACTTGGCCTCGGTCGCGCCCACCGCGGCGGCCTGAGGGTCGGTGAACACGACGCGCGGGAGCGCCTCGTAATTCGCCTCGCGCGGCTCGCCCAGGATGTTGTCGGCGACGACGTCCGCTTGATACTTGCCGGTCGTGGTCAACGGCCAGATCCCGGTGATGTCACCGATGGCCCAGAGTTGCTCGCCCGCCCGCAAGTGCTCGTCGACGGGGATCGCCGCGCCGTTGGTCGTCACGCCGACGGTCTCCAGCCCCAAACCGTCGACGCGCGGACGTCGTCCGGTCGCAACGAGCAGGTGGTCGCCGCGCACCTCGGTGCCGTCGTCGAGCGTCAACACGTACTCGCTGTCCTGTCGCGCGCCGGTGGCTTTCGTGCCGAGGAAGAGCTCGATGCCCTCGCGGCGGAGCGCATCGCAAAGCGCGGTGCCGAGCGGTGCGGGCTCGCTCGGAAGGACGCGGTCGGCAAGCTCGATGACCGCGACCTCGCCGCCGAATCGACGCACGGCTTGCGCCATCTCGACACCGACCGCCCCACCGCCGAGCACCAGCAGGCGGCGCGGGATCGCTTTCATGCCGGTGACCTCGCGGTTCGTCCAGACGCCCCCGAGCTCGCGCAGGCCCGGAACGGGCGGGACGACCGGCGCAGAACCAGTGGCCAGGATGACGTTGCCGGCGGTGTGGCGCACGCCGTCGACGTCGACAACGCCCGGCCCGGCCAGCCGGCCGTTGCCGCGCAGCAGGTCGATGTGCAGTCGTGTCAGCCCGCGCGCCTCGCCTGCGTCGGAATAGTTCGCGACCATGAAGTCGCGCCAAGTCAGCGCGTCCTCGACGACGACGTCTGAGCGCGCCGCCGCGTCACGCGCGCCATGCACCGCCTCGCCCGGTCGCAGCAGCGTCTTGGATGGGATGCACGCCCAGTACGAGCATTCGCCCCCGACCAGCTCACGCTCGACGATGGCGACGCGCAGGTTCGCCTCGGCCAGCGCGATGGCGCAGTGCTCGCCCGCCACGCCGCCGCCGAGCACGATGACGTCATAGTGGCGGTTCAACGAGGGTCGGGTCGGTCGAGGTTCCAATGCCGGCCGACTTGGCAGTACCAACCCTCGTCGCTCGCCGGAAGCACGGTGTAGCGGCTGATGGTGCGTTGTGCGCCTTCTTGGTCTCCGTACAGCAGGTCGATGGTGAACGGGTCACGGTCTTTCATGGCGCGCATGAAGCCGTCGCGCAACGGATCGTCGGCATCGCGAATCGCACCTTCCCAATAACCAGTCCCGCCCGGCGCGATATAGAGGTCGATGATGAGACGACGAAAGGCGTCTGGTTCGGCGTGCGGTTCGTTGACGAATGCGCGGTTCGGCATCGGGTTCCAGCCGTGCAAGAGCGCGATGCCTGAGCCGAGATTTCGGAGCCCCATCGCCAGGTAGATCACGCCATTCTCGGTCTCGACGTGGGCCCGCCCGCCCGGTAGTCGAATCGCGTGCCGGTCGGACCACAGGACCTTCTGTACGGGATCGTCGCTCAACGATGGGACGAGCAGTGGTCGTATGCCCGCGAGGAGCGCGTGCTCCGAAATGCGAGCGGACCGGTCGGCGATCCGAGCGGAGCGATTGGACGCCCGCACTGCCGAATACGTCGCCGCCGCGAGCACGAGCGTGCCTGCGGCCGTCGCAAGCGACGAGACCGTCTGCCAGTCCGCCATACGAGAACGATAGAGCGGGCGGGCGCAGTCGCAGCCGTGAGATCCGGCGGCAACAGTCAGCGCGACGTAGGCGCGTAGTTTCTGTGCTGTCGCCCAGCTGCTATGACGAGAAGGACATGACGCCGTTCCACACGCATCGATCGAGCCCGGCGAAGTCGGGTCCGCCGAACGACCCACCCAAGCCCCAGCCAAAGAAGCCCGCGCCGCGATGGCTGCACATCCTGTGGATCGTCGGTGCAGTGGTGACACTCCTGCTGTTGTTCGCACCGAGCTCCTCGGTGAGCACCACGTCGCTCTCGTTCACTGATTGGAAGAAGCAGGTCGACGCCAACAAGGTCAAGACTGCGACCATCGACCAAAGCGGCAAGGTGACGGGTCAACTCACCAACGGACATCGCTACGAATCGCGCATTCCG
>JBKPCL010000059.1:0-3778 GCA_046727335.1 Actinomycetota bacterium | reverse complement strand
TCGCGGCGAGCCTCATCGGTCGTTGCATCATCTCGATCGTCCACGCCGCGTGCACGTGCGTTTCGGTGTCGTCACCGTCGAAGGTGAGTTGTGCCGTACCCTCTAGATCGCCGTACACACGCGCGGTGAGACGTCGTTCCGGCACACACTCGTCGAGAACGACGTCGAGTCGCATGCGATACGGCAGCGGCGGCACGACAATGCCGTGCAGCACGGTGCCATGTTGCAGGCCATCACCTTCAGTCGAGAGCTCGCGCAGCCACGACCACCACGAGGTGAAGCGGTCGAATCGGCCGATGGTCGCCCAGAGTTCGGCAACCCCGACTGGGAACGTGAACGTCCCGTCGTAGTCGATGACGTACAGAGGGTTCGACACAGAGATCACGCTACGCACAGCACCTCCGCGTCTCTGTGGCAGAACTCTCATTGCGTGAGGTCCACGGGAGCGGTATCAAGGAGTCGAAGTGGGCGCTCACGCGCGTGTCTGGGAAGCCGCCGAACCTGTAGTTGCTCGGCGGACCCAGCGAGAGCGACGACATCTATACATCGCAATGCCGCGAGATGGCGATCGTGAGAGGGGCATCTGATGACGACGATCGAGGTATCGGACGAGCTGGCAGTGTCATTCAGCGGTGAGCTTCTCGCTCCCGACTCGCCTGGCTATGACGCGGCCCGGCGCGTGCACAACGGTTTGATCGACAAGCACCCTGGGCTCGTGGCGCGTTGTTCGAACACTGCTGACGTTCGAGACGCGGTCAACCTGGGCCGCGAGGCGGGTGTCGAGATGTCCGTCCGCGGTGGCGGCCACAACGTCGCCGGCTTCGCGGCAACAGAGGGCGGACTCATGATCGACCTCGCCCCGATGCGCGGGATCCATGTCGATCCGGTTGGACGGCGAGTGCGCGCCCAGGCCGGCGTGACCTGGAACGAGTACAACCGCGCGGCCAACGTCTACGGATTGGCCACGACCGGCGGTGTCATCTCCACGACGGGGATCGCCGGGCTCACGCTCGGAGGCGGTGTCGGTTGGCTCATGGGCAAGTACGGCATGGCCGCCGACAATCTCGAGTCGGCCGAGGTCGTCCTCGCCGACGGAGGGGTCGTCACCGCCAGCGAGGCCGGCGACGCGGACTTGTTCTGGGCCATCAGAGGTGGAGGTGGCAATTTCGGCGTCGTCACTTCGTTCGAGTACCGAGCGCATCCTCTCGACATGATCTTCGGAGGGATTGCCGCCCATCTCCTCCCTGCTGCCGGCGAGGTCTTCGACTTCTATCGCCAGTTCACGAAGAGCGTCCCCGACGAACTCACTGCGTTCGCCGGGCTCGTCCACGCTCCTGATGGCAGCGGCACGAAGATCGTCGCGACGCTGGTGTGCCACTGCGGCGATCTGAGGCAGGCCGAGTCGGACGTGCAACCCATACGCGAGTTCGGGCCGCCCCTCCTCGATTTGATCGGCCCGATGCCCTACCCCGTCATCAACACGCTGCTCGACGCCGCGTTTCCTGCGGGCGCGCTCAACTATTGGAAGTCCGCGTTCTTCACGGAGCTCTCCGACGCGGCCGTCCGCACGATGGTCGATGCCTTCGAGGCGGCGCCGTCGATCATGAGTGGCATGGTCATCGAGCACTTCCACGGCGAGGTGACGCGTATCGACCCGACGGCAACGGCGTTCCCGCACCGCCAGCCCGGCTACAACCTCGCGATCACCGGCGAATGGCTCGACCCATCGGAAACCGAGGCCAACGTGCGATGGGTGCGAGAGACGTTCGCCGCGCTCGAGCCGTACATGGCGCCGCAGGTGTACGTGAACTACCTCGCCGACGACGACTCCGGGCGCACGCGCAACGCGTACGGCCCGAACTTCGACCGTCTCGTCGACATCAAGCGACGTTACGACCCGGACAACCGTTTCCGGCTCAACCAGAACATCGATCCCGCCGGCTGAGTCGCGGCGCGGCTAGCTGCTCACACTCGCGCGATCGGGATCCGCCCGGTTGGGTTCGTCGTGCCAGATCCACCACTGGTACGGCGGAGTCTGGGGATAGCCCTCCGGCGAGTCCTCCCACTCCTCTTGGCGCCCGAGTGCAGTGATGTCGAGGTAGCTCCAGGTGCTCCCCATCGCCTCGTCGCCGCGTGCGTTGATGAAGTAGGTGCGGAACACGCGGTCGCCATCGCGGATGAACGCGTTCGTGCCGTGCCACTCGTCCACGCCGAAGTCGCGGTCGAAGTCGTCCGTCATCGTGTACCACGGCATCTCCCAGCCCATCCGCGCCTTCACGCGCTCGATGTCCGCCTGCGGCGCGCGCGACGCGAACACGAGGGTGGTGTCGCGAGTGTTCAGATGGGCGACGTGGGCGACCTGGTCGGCAACCATGGAGCAGCCGATGCACGCATGTTCGGGCCACCCGAACACACCCGGCTCGAAGAAGGCGCGGTAGACGATCAGCTGCCGGCGGCCGTCGAAGAGGTCGACCAGGCTCGCCTTGCCCTTGGGCCCCTCGAACTCGTACTCCTTCTCCACGGCCTGCCACGGCATTCGCCGACGCTGGGCGGCGAGCGCGTCACGGGCGCGGGTCAACTCCTTCTCCTTCACGAGCAGTTGCTGGCGCGCAGCCTCCCACTCCTCCGGCGACACGATCGGGGGTGTCTTCATGGCGCACTCCTCTGGGTGGTGTCGTTCAACGCTGTTCCGCGGTTTTGGGATACTCGTCGTGCCGATGGAACCAGGACAGGTCGCCTTCGTTGCGGCCCCGCGGCGCACGGTCCAGCCACTGCCACATCGTCCACAGCCCGTCGAGGCCGCGGGCGTACGCGGAGTATGTGTGGAACACGGCGTCGCCCTCACGCGCGAACGCGCTCATGCCGGGTTGCTCGCCCGACCAGTCGCGCCAGGCGACGTTCTCCGCCTCGAGCTGCGCCTGGCCCTTGTAGTTGTACTCAACCGGCGCCTCCGCCGGATCGATCGTCACGTGGAAGTCGTAGTTGAAGCTGCTGCCGAGCGACGAGACCCAGCGGAAGTCCCATCCCATGCGCCGCTTGTACGCGACGAGCTTGTCCAGCGGCGCGCGCGACACCACGACGAACGCGACGTCGTGGTGCTCGAAGTGCGGGATGCTGCCGGCGAAGCCGTCGGTGACCGCCGAGCAGCTCGGACAACCCTCCTCCCAGTCCGGGCCGAACATGAAGTGATAGACGAGCATTTGCGAACGGCCGCCGAAGAGATCGCGCAGCGACGCCTCGCCGTCTTCGGTTGCGAACCGATAGTCCTTTTCGATCGGTACCCAAGGCAGATCCTGCCGTCGTCGCGCAAGCTCGTCGCTGCGGCGCGTCAATTCCTTTTCAGCTTCGAGCAGCTCGAGTCGCGCCGCGAGCCATTCGTCGCGAGTCCCGACTGTGTGGGTTGCCATCGTCACGATTCAGCTCCCTTCTCGGAGTGCGTGCGGTCGAGTTCCCGCAGGGCGTCCGACCATCCCGCTTGATGCGAAGCCCGCGCTTCGGTGTCCGGAAGCCCGACCTGATGGATCTCGACGAAGGTCGAGCTCTCCGACGACGGTTGGAAGGTCACGGTCACGATCGAATCGCGGAACTGGGTCGCCGGCGACGACCAGGTGAAGACCAGACGATGCGGTCGGTCGATCTCCCGATAGGCGCCCGTGTGCACAATGGAAGACTCGTCGTCGACCATGACGATGCGGAACGTCCCCCCGACGCGCGGATCCGTTTCGGCGCGAGTCTCCCGAATGCCGGACGGCCTGAGCCATGATCCGAGGCTTTGCGC
>JBKPCL010000058.1:0-5815 GCA_046727335.1 Actinomycetota bacterium | reverse complement strand
GGCACGCGTGATCGTCGAGAACATCGCGGCGCTCAAGCCCGCGCCGTACGTCGGCGACGCTGTCGCCATCAGTGGTGGCCACGCCGTCGCGCAGACGCCGGTGCAACTGCTCATGCCCGCGGTCGTGTCGTTGTCCCAGATATAAAGCGTCATGCCCTTGCTGTCGACGAGGATCATCCCGAGCGATGACTGCGCGGTCGCGACGGTCGCGGCCGCCGCCGCCGCGGTCGTGGTGGTCGCGCTCGCGGCAGTCGTCGAAGTACTGGCACTCGTCGTCGTTGTCGTCTTCGAGCTCGAGCTCTTGCTGCTGCTCCCGCACGCGGCGAGCGCCAGCGCCGCGATGCCCGCGGCCGCGATGGCACGGACAGTCGAACCTCGCATGGGAGTCTCCCTTCGACTCTGCAGACGTCGTAACTACGGCTTCGGTGCGCCGATGGTTCGACCGCGGTGCTGAACCAGGGCCCAGCCCCCGCCGTATCCTGCGAATATATGGCTGAAACCAGGCCCCTCCTGGCGAGCGACGCCGGCGTGCGCACCGTCTACGCGGCGCACGGCGCCGAGCTGTACCGGTTTGCGTTCCGGTCGCTCGGTGACCGCGGGCTCGCGGAGGAGGCCGTCCAGGAGACGTTCGTGCGCGCGTGGCAAGCGGCCGACCGCTTCGACGACGCTCTCGGTTCGCTGCGTACCTGGTTGTTTGCAATCGTGCGCAATGTCGTCATCGACTTGTCGCGCGCCCGGGCGGTACGGCCCACGCTGGCCACCGAATCGACGGCGACCGATCTCGGCGATCTCACCGACGACATCGATCGCGTCCTCACCGCCTGGCAGGTCGAAGAAGCGCTCCGGATGTTGAGCGACGAGCATCGCAGCGCGCTCGTGGAAGTCCATTACAAAGGACGGTCCTACGGCGACGTGGCCGTCGACCTCGGAGTCCCTGTCGGTACCGTGAAGAGCCGCGTGTACTACGCGCTGAAGGCGATGCGTCTCGCTCTCGAAGAACTGGGATGGAGCGATGACGACTGACGCCTGCCGCGACTGGCGCGGAACCCTTGCCAGCGCTGCGCTCGGCCCGCTCGCCGAGCCGGAAGCGGTTGGCTTGCGCGCGCATCTCGACGGATGTCGCGCCTGCCGTCGCGAGCTCGCGGAGCTGACCGCGGTGGCACGGATGCTCCCGGCCGCGGACATCGAGCGTGTCGTCGACGGGCCGGTCGAGCCATCGCGAGCGCTCGCCGAGCGGGTGCTGGACGGAGTGGCACGCGAACGAGGCCGCCGGCGAGTACGTCGATATCGACTCGCCGCGCTGGCGGCCGCGGCAGTGATCGCGCTGATCGTGGGTACCGGAATCGTCGCGACGACAGAGGGCGGGCACGGACCGACGCACACGAACGTGGTGTTCACGTCGCGCGACGAAGGGTCCGCACGCGCGACGCTCACCCCACGCCGCGAAGGAACCGAGGTCGCGCTCACAGTGTCTGGCCTGCATCACGGTGACTGGTACTGGCTGTGGCTGACCGGCGCGGACGGGAAGCGCATCCCCGCAGGTTCGTTCGAAGGCGGCGCTCCGTCGTCGCACCTCCGGCTCATCGCCGCACTGCCGCTCGACCGCACCCGACGCATCTGGATGACGGACCGAGCGAACCGCGTCGTGTTCGACGCCCGGCTGCCGCGCCAAGCGTGACCGCCGAGCGGCGGCTGCGTAGTCTCCGGGTATGCCGCAGAACGTCCCCGAATTCGAGTTCTCCGACCGCGCCAAGCAGGTGCGCGCCTTCGTGTTCGAGTTCTGGTGTGCGAACGGCCGCGGGCCGACGCTGCTCGAGGTGCATCAGGCAACCCAGCTCGACCGCCGGCGGATCATCCAGGCCTACAAGGAGCTGCAACTCGGTATCGACGTCGTCGTCGACGAGAACTCGCAGAATTGCAACCTGTTGAAGGCGCCGCCGTTCTCGTCGTTTCCGTCGCAGGTGCGCGCGTACGTGGACGGCGAGTTCCATTCGTTCGCCGGCTGCGCGAGCGAGGCGATCGCGTTCTCGCACATGCCGCCATTCAAGGACAAGGAGGTGCGGCTCGAATCACACTGTGCGTGCTGTTTCACGCCGATCACTCTCGTGTCGAAGAACTTCGAACTGCAGTCGGTCACACCGCCAGGCATCTTCCTGCACATCTCCCTCTCGCCGTACGACTGGAACAACGTCGACATGAGTCGCATGTGCGACGCGATGAACTACGTGCTCGACGCCGAGCACGCCGAGCGCTACGAACGCCAGACCGCGACGCGCGGCGTCCTCGTCAGCCTCGACCAGGCGAAGATGTTCGTGCAGAACGTCGCCAACGAGCGCATGTGGAACTACCACTGGAAGCCGGGCACGATGAACCCGCGGGCGGTGATCAAGGGTTTCCAGATGATGGGCGTCGACACGTCACCGTGGGGCGACTAGCCGGTCGCGCAGTGCATTGCGGTCCGGTTTCCCCGTCGGGAGGACGGGCACCGACGCAACGGCGACCACGCGCTCCGGAGTCTTGAACCGGGCGACGCCCCGCGCCGCGAACCATTCCCGGCACGCCTCGACGTCGAAGGTCTCGGGCGCGACCACGAACGCCGCGACCCGCTCGCCCATGAGCGCATCCGGGTAGCCGACGATGACGGCTTGCCGGACGTTGGGATGTGCTTCGAGCACGGCCTCCACTTCGGCGGTCGAGATGTTCTCGCCGCCGCGGATGATCACGTCCTTCTTGCGGCCGACGATGGTGAGCCAGCCATCGTCGAGCGTCGCCAGGTCGCCGGTTCGGAACCACCCGTCGCCCGTGAACGCGGCGGCCGTCTCGTCGGGGTCGAGGTATCCGACGCAGACCTCGGGCCCGCGGACTTCGAGCTCACCGTCGGATGCCAGCCGCAGCTCGACCGCGCCGATGGCGCGCCCGTCATGACGGCGGGCGTCCGCTGCGGAGTCACCCCCGGAACTCGTCGCGATGGTCGGCGCTTCGGTCGATCCGTACGTGCGCTTCACCCGCGCGCCCAGCCGCGCGCTCGCCTCGTCGACGAACGCCGCGCTCACACCCGCGCCGCCGCTCGAGACGAGTCGCAGCGTCTCCACGCGTTTCGAGGTGAACCCCGGCGCGGCCATGAGCGACACGAAGAATGTCGGCGGCCCGATCATGAACGTCACGCCCTCGCGCTCGATCAACCCGAGCGCGCGCCCCGGATCCCAACGATCCATCAGCACCGTGCGGAACGGCACGACGCCGGGCAGGGTGATGCCGTTCAGCAATCCCGAGATGTGCGCGCACGGTGCCGGCATGAGGACGCAGTCATCAGGACCGAGCTCGTGGACGCGGGCCATCAGCTGGGCTTTGTACGCGAGCGTCGCTTGCGTGTGCAGCACTCCCTTCGGCGGACCACTCGACCCGGAGGTGAACAGGACCGCCGCGAGTCGTTCGGGTCTGGACCATTGCTCATTGACCGGCGCCGCTTGCGGAAGCGAGCCAAGATCTTCGATGACGACGGCTGGCTGCACGCGGTCGAGCATCCCCTGACGTTCGGACACACCGACCTGGTGGTGGAGCGGCGCCGCGATCGCGCCCAATCGCCAACACGCCCGGTAGAGGATGCCCACCTCAGGACGGTTGTGACTCTGCCAGGCGACGGCGTCACCGGCTTGCACCCCCGACGCCCGCAACCCACCGGCGACGCGAGCCACGCGCGACTGCAACTCCAGCGACGCCACGCTCGTCAACAGCGCGTCGAGGGAAGGGCGGTTCCACGCGCCGCCGGGCGCGCGGTATTCGTCGGCGCGAGCCGGAGTGAACGACGCTGTCAGCACGAGCGGCTAGCGACCGCGCCGTTTCCAGCCGTCGCTCGCTGGTGTCGCGCCTTTCAGCACGCTGCTCCCGACGAAGTTGCGCTGGATCTCGACCGTCCCGGCGCCGATGCAGAGTCCGCGGATGTCCCGGTAGACGCGCTCGACGGGGTATTCGCGCGAGAAGCCGTAACCGCCCAGCAGCTGGATCGCTTCGTCGCACACGAACTTGGCGGCGAGGTTGGCGGCGGTCTTGGCCATCGCCGTCTCCAATGCCGGCGGCGTCCCGCCGGCGCCCGCCATGTGCAACGCGCGCTGCAGCAACAGGCGAGCGCCTTCGAGCTGGGTCGCCATGTCGGCGACCTTCCACTGCAATCCTTGGAGCTCGGCCAGCGTCCGGTCGCCGACCTTGCGTTCGTTCATGTACTCGACCGCGTACTCGAGTGCACCCTGAGCGGCGCCGATGCACATGGCGGCGTTACCACATCGCTCGTGATTGATGTGCGAGATGAGCGTCTTGAACGCGTCGCTGTTCGAAGGGTCTCCCCACAGCAGCACGTCCTCCGGCTCGACGCGAACATCGTCGAACGCGAGCTCAGCCTCGCTCGTGCCACGCAAGCCCATCTTCACGTGTGTGCCGGTGACGGTGATGCCCGGCGATTCGAGGTCGACGACGACCGCGCCGATCCCTTTCGTCTTCTCGCTTCCCGGAAAGCGGCACCACACGAGACACGCCCGGGCCTTGTGCCCGCCCGTCACATAGTTCTTGTAGGCGTTCAGCCGGAAGCCACTGCCGTCGGCCGTCAGTCGAGCGCGCATGTTGCCGACCGCGCTGCCGGCTTCCGTCTCACTGATGCCGATGCAGAACAGCGCCTCGCCGGTTGCCGCGAGTGGAAGCCAGCGATCGCGTAACGCGTCCGAGCCCAGGTGCTCGATGGCTCGCGGAGGCCCGTTGAAGATCAGCTGAGCCAGAATCGCGCTCGACACGTCGGCCCGAGCGAGCTCTTCGAGGACGATCGCGGCTTCGACGTCGCCCAGACCCGCGCCGCCCCACTTCTCGGCGATGGTGATGCCGAACAGCTCCGCCTTGCGCAGCGCGTCCCACGACGCCTGTGGGAACTCCTCGGTCTCGTCCCAGTGGCGCGCCATCGGCGCAAGGTCGCGTTCGGCGACGTCGCGTGCGAGTTGGCGCAATGCGGCCTGATCCTCGGTGTCGGCGAACGGGATCAGGGAGCGATCCGTGGGATCGTGGCTCGACGCCATGGAACCAGCGTAACCTGACTGCCGTGTCAGGTATTGGGGACGAGGCAGCCGCGATCGACTGGCTGCACGGGCAGCCGTACGACGACTGGGCCACGGCTCGCAACAAATGTCCGGTGCGCGCGACGAGGGGCGACCTGACCGCGCCGCACGGCTCGTATCAGGTCCTCGGCTACCACGAGGCGGAACGCGTCCTGCGCGACGCGGAGACGTTCTCGTCGTCGATCAACGGCGAGCACATCGGACAGTTCATGGGCGATCTCATTCTCGCCATGAACGGCGACGAGCACCGCAAGTACCGCAACCTCGTTGCCAAGGCGTTCCGGGCATCGCAGCTGGAACACTGGGACGACACGCTCGTCCGGCCGACCATCAACCGCCTCCTCGACGCGATCGCGCCGCTCGGACGCGCCGATCTCGTGGAGTCGGTCACGTCGGTCTATCCGGTGCAGGTGATCTGCGGCATCGCAGGCGTGCCGCTCGAGGACGCCGCCCAGTTCGCGCAGTGGGCCGAGGAGATCAACACCGGGCCGCTGTGGCCGGAGCGGGGACACGCGGCGTCGCAAGCGATGGTCGACTACCTGCGACCGTTGGTCGAAGCGGGTCGGGCTCGGCCGACCGGCGACTTCCTCTCCGATCTCGTGCATTCCGAGGTCGACGGTGAGCAGCTCAGCGACAGCAAGATCTACGGCTTCTTGCGCTTGCTGCTCCCCGCGGGTGGCGAGACGACGTTCCGCGTCATGGGCAACACGTTGTTCGCG
>JBKPCL010000057.1:0-11410 GCA_046727335.1 Actinomycetota bacterium | reverse complement strand
GTGCAGCTCGTCATCCACCATGTGCCATTCGATGTTGCGGTCCGGTCCCTCGATGAACCCGTCGAGCGAGACGGACATCATCAACACGACGTTTCTCATCGCGGCTCCTGGAGAGTCGTCTTCTCCCAGACCGAGATGTGTTTGGTGCTGTCGCGCGTGAACGGTTCTCGCGTCCAGCTGCTCCACCGTTCTCGCAACGTCATCCCGGCGAGTCGCGCCATGAGATCGAGCTCGGACGGCCACACGTAGCGAAATGGCATCGAGAAGGTCTCGAGCCGTCCGTCGACGATCGAATAGTGGTGCGAGACGAGGCCTTGGGCGGCGACGTCGTACTCGTCGAAGCCGAGCCTCGTGGGACTCACGGTGAACGCACGGACGGTCTCGCCGGGCGGCAATCGCTGCAGCGCGGGCACCTCGACTTCAATCACGAAACAACCACCGGGCTCCAAGTGCGCAGCCGCGTTCTGGAAGCACTGCACCTGTTCGTCCTGCGTCGTGAGATTCTCGATGGTGTTGTAGACGAGGTAGGCGAGGCGGAATGTCCCGTCCACCTTGGTCGTGGCAAAGTCGCCGATCGTCACGCCGATGTCGTCCGCGCCCGACTTCGCTCGCAGCCTTGCGACCATCGCCTCGGACAGATCAATTCCGTGCACCCGAACGCCCCGCTGGCTGAGTGGTAGTGCAAGGCGACCCGTGCCGATGCCGAGCTCGAGGGCGGCGCCGTCTCCCGCCAGATCGGCGAGGAAGCTCACCGCCGGCTCGATCGCGGCGGGGTCGAACATCTCCGCGGGGCCCGCGTCGTATACGGCAGCTATCCGTTCATCGAAGTACACCTTCGGCACCGAGGCACTGTGTCAGCCCTCCCCCGACGCCGCCAACGATTTACCGACAGCAACAAGATCAGCAGAAGGTTGACCAGTATTGCGGGCTCGCACACACTCTCACCGTGGCGCGACCTTGTGCACTGACACGCGCAACCGGTGACCGGAGGGAGCCATGGGAGTCCTCACCGAGGACATGCAACGCGTTCTCGAGGCTGAGCTCGGTTTCATCGCAACAGTGTGTCCCGACGGCACTCCGAACCTCTCGCCGAAGGGCACGACCGCGGTCTGGGACGACGATCACCTGGTATTCGCGGACCTGAGATCGCCGGGAACGATCGCCAACCTGCGGTCGAATCCGAGCATCGAGATCAACGTCGTGGACCAGCTTGTGCGCAAGGGGTACCGCTTCAAGGGAACCGCAGCGGTGTACACCGACGGCGATGTCTACGAGCGCGGCCTGCAGTTCTACGAAGCGCGCGGCACGGTGAAGGCCCGCGAGCGCATTCGCGGGATCGTCGTGGTCACCGTCGAGCGCGCCTTGCCGATCACGTCGCCGGCGTATGACATCGGCGCGACCGAGGAAGAGTTGCGCGAGAGCAATCTCCGCAGGCTTCTCGGTGACGACGCCGCGGCGCCCCTGCGAGATGTCTGACTCCTGAGCAAGGGCATCCTTCGTCCTGACTCTGCGAGCATGGTCGTTCGATGAGCTGGTCGCCGGATCCTGACGCGCTGCGGGGAGCTGTCGCCGTCGTTGCCGGCGCGACGCGAGGCGCGGGCCGCGGCATCGCTGCCGCTTTGGGTGAGGCCGGCGCGACCGTGGTGTGTACCGGTCGCAGTTCGGGATCAACCCGCTATGAGTACGACCGTCCCGAGACCATCGAGGAGACCGCCGAGCTCGTCACCCGCCTCGGCGGGACAGGCATCGCCGCCGTGACCGACCATCTCAATACTGACGACGTACGGCGCCTCGCTGCCGACATCGGCCAACAGCACGGTCATATCGACATACTCGTCAATGACATCTGGGGTGGCGAGCTGCTCAAGGGCGGACCGCCGCAATGGAACACCCCGATCTGGGAGCTCGACCTCGACAACGGTCTGCGGCTACTTCGGCTTGCGATCGACACGCATCTCGTGACGTCACACGAGCTGCTGCCGCTCCTCATCGACACGCCCGGCGGTCTGGTTGTCGAGGTCACCGATGGCACCGCGCAGTACAACGCGTCGCATTACCGGATCTCGGTGTTCTACGACCTCGCGAAGGTCGCCGTGAACCGATTGGCCTTCTCGCAGGGGCACGAACTCGAGCCGTATGGCGCCATGGCGGTCGCGATCACCCCTGGCTTCCTGCGATCAGAGATGATGCTCGACATCTTTGGAGTCTCCGAGGAGAACTGGCGCGACGCCGTTGATGACGCGAGGAGCGCAGCCGGAGAGCCGGTTGCGCCACCCGAGTTCGCCCTCTCCGAATCGCCGCGATACGTGGGCCGCGCCATCGTGGCGATGGCAACCGACGCGCTCCGCGCGAGGTGGAACCAGCAATCTGTCAACTCCGGCCAACTCGCACGCGAGTACGGCTTCACCGATGTCGACGGCTCGCAACCCGACATCTGGCGATACATCGAAGAGGTCCTCGAAGGCGGAAGTGAGGCCGACCTCAACGAGTACAGATGACGAGTGCGTCCTCGTCGCTTCGCGACTCGCCTGCAGTTGTAACCGCTGCCGGCGTCAGAAGGCAGAAGCCCGCATCGTCGGCGATCGTGACTGTCGCGGGCTGCTGATTCGGAAGTGCCAAACGAACCGGTCCGACGTCCGTCGGGCGCCGTGGCATCAACTGCTCACGAGTTCCGGCGGGATCATCTGGTGGTTGTGCGGTCGGGTCGTCGACCCGTAGGACTGTTTGGCGTTCCGCACGGAACAACACCGAGTCGCTCGCGTAGTCGAACGCGAGAACACGGCCTGAGAGTGCGACCGTCAACAGCACCGGTCGATCGAATGAGAACGGCGCGGCGGCTATCCGCCGTCGAATGCGGTCCAACAACGCGCTCAGGTCACGCGTCTTCGACGGCTTGGACGGCACGACGCGCCGCAGCACACCCGTGTCGGGATCGGACACTGCGTGAAAGCCACACGTGCAGGCTGGATCAGGAGCGACATGTCGTGCGTCGCGCCGGCATTCGGCACGAGCGTCCGCTGAGTAGCGGTACCCGGTCAGCGCAGTGAAGCAGTCGCCGGAACGGTACGCGATCTTGTACGCCCAGACGATCCAGCGGCCGTCCGTCGTCTGCGTGAGAGACCGCTTGACGACGCCAGGCAATCCCTCGGGTCGTTCCGTCGTCCCACCGATGAAGTCGCAAAGCCGGCGCCCACCGCTACACATGGCGACCTCCAAGCTCGAGTGGCCACGTGCACGCTACTGCCGTCCGGCGGCGACGACCTGGGCGCCGGGCTGAGCCGAGCAGTGGATCACCCGATCGGGGCGTTGTTACGAGCGCGATCCACGGCCTACGTTCGCCGGACAATGAGCGAGATGGACGAGCTGCGCAGCGAGCTCGAGGCGCAAAAGCGGCGCATCGCCGAGCTCGAGGTGGAGAACGCCGCGCTCGCCGCCGCCGTCCAGAAGACCGCGCCGCACGCGGCGACACCGCCGCGGGGCCGCCACCCGCACCGCTTCTGGATCGCGCTGCTGCTGATCCTCGGCTTCTTGCTCACCCCTCTTTCATTTCTCGCGATCTTCCTCAAGGCTGAGATCACCGACACCGGCCGTTACGTACAGACGGTGAAGCCGCTGAGCTCGAACCCGGCGGTGCAGGCGTACGTCGCCGACACCGTCTCCCAGCAGCTATTCGCGCAAGTCGACGTTGCTCGATACGTACGTGAGGCACTTCCGCCGCGCGCCGAGGTGCTTGTCGGTCCGCTCACCAGCGCGCTACAGAGCTTCGTACGCGACGTGACGCAACGCATCCTCGACACGCGCCAGTTCCAGACGCTCTGGGTCAACGCGAATCGCGAGGCGCACACCCAGCTCGTGAATGTGGTCACGGGAAAGAAGAGCGGCACAGTCACGGCCACGGCCAACGGGGCGGTCACCGTCGACCTGTCGCGCGTGGCCGCCCAAGTGAAGCAACAGCTCGAGGCTTCCGGACTGAGCCTCTTCTCGAAGATCCCGGTCGACCGGGTCGGCGGCAAGATCACCGTCTTCCAATCGAAGGACCTCTACAAGGTGCGCCAGGCGGTGAAAGTGCTCGACGCACTCGCGTTCGTGCTGCCGATCGTCGGTGTGGCGTGCTTCGGCGGGGCGATCTACTTGTCGTCCAGTCGCCGGCGGGGCTTCGTCGAGGCGGCGATTGCGTTCACGCTCGGAGCGTTGACGCTCGCACTCCTCCTCAACGTCGGTCGCGGCGTGTACCTCAATGCCGTGACGGACCAAAACGTTCCCTACGACGCAGCCGCAGCGGTGTACGACACAATCGTGGCCTACCTGCACACAGAGGTTCGGGCTGCGCTCACCTTCAGCCTCATCGTGCTGATCGCGGTCTTCTTCGCCGGACCGTCGCGATTCGCGGTGTGGTTCCGCGCGCGCGTGCGAGACGGCGCGAACTGGCTCGGTGCCGAAAGCGATCGCGTCGGATGGGGATGGCTGTCACCGCAGACGTTTGTGGTGCGTCACAAGGCGGGGTTGCACATCGCGGTCGCCGTGGTCGCGTTCGTCGTCGTGTTCCGATGGAACCACCCGACCCCAGTGGTCATTCTCGGACTCGCCGCCCTCGCGCTCCTCGCCCTCGCGGTCATCGAGTTCTTCGGCCGCGAGGCTCCGGCTCCGGCTCCGGCTCCGGCGATCGGCGGGGGGGTGAGTCAGGATGTCGCATCGAGTACATCCGCGCCGTGACGCTTGGGATCGCGCGCGTGAGCAGGCGACCCCCAGCACGCAATGGCTAGCCGTCACGGCTGCAGCAGATACTCCGCGACTGAATCGGGATGAGCGAGCGCGATCAGATGACCGCCCGGCAAGACGTCGACGTCGACGCCGAGTCGTTCGTGCGCCACCTTGCGTTGGAAGTCGGCCGGAAAGAAGCGGTCGTCGGCGCCGACGAGAACCCGGATCGGAATTGGCGGCCAGGCGGTGAACTCGCACCGCGACGCGAAGACGGCGTCCGCCTCGGGACGCTGGTGAGCTTCTCCCGCCGCGACGACGTCGGCCGGAACGTCATGCAAGAAGTAGGTCGTCAGGTCGAACTCGCCATAGCCGCCCGCGGCTGCGGCTGCGGTCCGCGCCTCGATCGCACCCGTGTTGTCCCACCACTCCCCCGGCGTTTCGCCCGACACCGGGATCATCGCGTTCACGAAGACCAGCGACGCGACCGGCACTCGTTCGCTCACCATCGCGGCCGTGAATCCTCCGAGTGACTGCGCGACCAGCGTCACGTCCGTTCGATCACCGAGCGCCGCGCTGACCAGGTCGGCGTACTCGGGCAACCCCGCGTGTTCGTCGTTGCCCGGTAGGTCGACCGCGATCGCCTCGTTGCCGGCTCGCTCCAACCGAGGGACGACGCAGCTCCAGTACCACGCCGCGCCGCCGGCGCCAGGAATCAGTACGAACGTCGTCATGCTGAATCAGCCTCCATCGGGCAATGTGTCCAGGTGGGCGCGCTCCATCCGGCCGTCGCTGCGCCGCTCCGCGCGGCCGTCACCTCGCGGCTCTCCGTGACACCGCTGAGCGAGGATGACATCGACGAACTCGCGGCGGTGTTCGCGCGCCGCGAGGTGTGGGAGTTCGAGTATGGGCGGGGCTTGACCCGGACGGAGACCACGGCGTTCCTCGAACGGCAGATGAGGCTCTGGGCAGAATGCGGCTTCGGAGGCTGTGCTGTACGACTGCGCGACGCCAGAGATCTCATCGGCGTCGTCGGCCTTGCCCTGGCGACGGTCGCTCACAGGCGTCTCCCGTCCATCACCGTCGGCTGGCGGTTCTCGCCGACGGCGTGGGGAATCGGGTACGCCACCGAGGCCGCGACCGCCGTGCTCGATCAGGCGTTCACCGCGATGGGCGTTCAGCGCGTCGGCTGCGTCACGAACGCCGAGAATCGGCGTTCGGTTGCGCTCGCCGAACGGCTCGGCATGACCGCCATCGCGACAACCGCCGTCCCGCGCGACGACGGTACCGGCAACGTCTCAGCGCTCCTGCTTCAACTCAGCCGGAGCGAATGGCGCGTGAGGCGACCCGCCGACGGGCCGGGACTCGCTTGACGAGCGGCCGGGGGGAGTACCGCTCGTCGTTCGTTGTCCCGGCCCGTTGTGGCTCGGCGGTCTCGCGAACGTCAGGCCGACCGCGCCTGCTCGGCGTCGACCTCGGGTCGCACCTTCGGCGGCCGGCCGCGCTTGCGCTTCTGGGCGACGATCTTTCCGTGGACGAAGAGCTCGCCGCCCCAGACGCCCCACGGCTCGCGCCGCGCCACCGCGCCCTCGAGGCACGGCTCCTTCACCGGACATTCCTGGCAGAAGGCCTTGGCCGCGGCGATGTCGTCGAGCTGCTCGGAGAAGAACAGCTCCGTCATCGAACCCGTGCCGTCGTTGCAGAGCGCGAGCTCCTGCCAGTCCGGCTCGCGGACTGTTCCGGGCTCGTTGCGGAAATGCGCTGGGTCGAAGTGCTGGATGGCGAACATCGCCGTTACTCCCTGGGTTCGGTATCAGTCGGTTCGCTCGTCGGTGTCGTGTTCTGGTCTCGTGTCCGTTCGCTTCGCTGGCTCCAGGGGCCGGTCGGATCCGAACAAACAAAAAGGCCGCCGGGTTGTCCCGACGGCCTGGAGGGCGTTCCCCTTGTAGCTCCTGCTACGGATGGGGCACCTCGGTCCGCCGGGGCCTGCCGTGCTTGTCCGTGTCGATACCGAGCACGCTCGGCGACCACGAGACGACGGCCGGCATGGCCGGGCACTGCCGGAAGACGCGCACGCGCGCGGGCCCGGCCGGTGCATTGGCCTGGGTTGCATACGTGCGTGCTGTCATTCGGTCGTGCTCTTTCGTTGACGTTCGGGGCCGATGAATCGGCTCAGGTATCCGATCATGGACGGCTCGGCCCGTCAACCGATTTATCGGTGGCTTCGGTCACGATCTCGAGCAATGTCGTGTGGACGCCCGGCGGACCGGCGAGGATGTTGCCGGATCGCAGCCATGCACGCTCGTCGGCGTCCCAGTCGGTCACGACACCGCCCGCCTCGCGGACGATGAGCGCCCCGGCGCACACATCCCACGATCCGAGATTGAGCTCGAAGAACCCGTCGAACACGCCTTCGGCGGTCCAGCAGAGGTCGAGGCTGGCGGCGCCGACCCGGCGCAGGTCCTCGAAGCGCTGGAAAGCGGCGTCGAACGCGGGCCGGTACCGGGGCAGCAGCTCCTTGCGCCGGAACGGGAAGCCGGTCGCGACGATCGCCTGCTCGGGCGCCCGGCTCGCGATCGAGATGGGTTGGCCATCCCGGCAGGCACCCCGGCCTCGCACGGCAGTGAACGTCCGGCCCAGCAAGGGCGCGTCGACCACGCCGACGGCCGGCACGCCGTCGACGATCAGTCCGACCGACACACCCACGGCATCGAAGCCGTGCACGAAGTTCGCAGTGCCGTCGAGCGGATCGACGAGCCAGCCGGTGTCGGCGTCGTCGCCGCCGGCCTCTTCGCCGTAGACGGGCAGTCCGGTCTCGCGTACAAGGATGTCTCGGACAGCCGCCTCGCTCGCGAGATCAGCTTCGCTGACATAGTCCCCCGGCGCCTTCTCGTGGATCTCACGCAACGCGCCGAAGTGCGACCGCACGATGTCGCCGCCGGCGTGGGCGGCGCGTTCCGCGGCGAGGAGCAGGGTGTCGAGATCAAGAGCCGTCACGGCATCAGGGCGTCGGCCATGGCGACGGTGCCGGCGGCGATGAGTTGGCGGCGCGCTTCGACGTCGTCGGTCACGAGCTCCTCGCCGTGGGCGTCGCGCACTATGGCGCCGGCTTCGAGGCAGACGAGGTAGCCACCGAGGTAGTCCCACGGCGCGTGCCACGGGCCGCTGTCGACGTACGCGTCGATGCCGCCCGCTGCGACGTCGCACAACGCGAGCGACGCGCAGCCAAGGGCGCGGAACTGACCGAACGGCGGTAAGCCCTGCGGAAGGCCGGCAATCGCGACCAACGAGTCTTCCGTTCGCTGCGATTGCGGCGCGCGCAAGCGAAGCTCGTCGCGAGATGCGCCGCCGCCGCGTGTGGCGACATACCGAACGCCGGTCGCCTGGTTCACGACGAGCGCCGCGAGCGCGCCGTCAGCGTCGAGCGCGCAGAGCGACGTCGCCCAGTACGGGATGCCGCGTGAGCAGTTCGTCGAACCGTCAACCGGGTCGAGGACGACGGTGACCTGCGCGCCGTCCCGCTCGTGGACGCCCGACTCTTCGCTGACGATGCGGACGGGCGCCTCGGATAACACCTTGCCCGCGGCGAGATCCGCGACGACGTCCAGCGCGTACTGGCCGACGCGTCCCGTTCGTTCGCGCAACGTCTCTGCCGTCAGCCCGACGACCGCGTCGCGTACCGATCGCGCCGTCTTGTCGAAGAGCTCGAGCAGGTCGTCGGGGGTCACGGACGCCGACACTACGAGAGCCGCAGTCGGCGCACGTCTTCGGGTGTGTCCACGTCGAGCAGCGCGGCCGATCGGTCGTCGGCGGCGAGGCGAGTCACGTCATCGGCGGCGAGGAGCGCCTTGAGTGCACGATCGCCGGCACCGAAGCGGTCGCGTGCCGTGGCAACCGCTCGCGCCGACCATCGTGAGCACGCGTATTGGTCCGCACCGTCGACGGTCGGCACGAAGCTGCCGTGGCCCGGCTGATCGACGAGCCAGCGCAGCAAGGCCTCGTCCGCGAACGGCAGATCACACGCGAGCAGAACCACCGAATCGGCGGGCTGCACCGCGTCGCATCCAGCAAGGAATCCGGCGAGCGGGCCCGCGCCGGGCGGGTCCTCGCGAACGGCCGGCAGCCCGCTCACTCCCGCGCCCGCCTCGACGACGGGCGCACACACGCGTCCGAGGATGCGCCCGGCGCGTACCGCCAGCGGCGCGCCGTCGACGACGAGAGTCGCCTTGTCGACGCCGAGACGGCTGCTTGCACCGCCGGTCAGCAGCACTCCTGCGCACCGCATGTCGGCTGCCCGTGCCGCGTCGAGCCGACTCAGGACGCCGCGGTGCCCGCGTCGCGCTCGGGCCGGAGCGAGTAGGCAACGACGAGCCATCCGGGCGGGCGCCGTTCGAGCACGACGTTGTTGCGGACGGTTCCGCCGTCGGCGCTGACCTGGGTGACGACGAGCGCGGTCTCGTTGCCGGCGGCGAACGTCTCGACTTCGATCTCAGCGGCGAGACGGGCGCGGTGCTCGGTGTTCGCGTAGGCGCTGCGCTTGGCAGCGACGAACTGGTCGCGGCGCAGGCCGTCCCGCAGCTCGTCCCCGGAGAGGTCGTACAAGAGACCGAAATCGAGCTCGCTCCAAGCTCGTTCGTAGGCGATCGCGACGTCGGCCGGACTCGGACCTCGTTCCTTCGCGATGGCGATCCACATGGTGATCATCAAGAGGAGGACGATCACCAGCGCGACGACGAGCGGCACGTCAGGCCACTTCTTCGATCGCTGACGCGAGGTCGACGTCGCGTTGGGTGAGTCCGCCCGCGTCGTGGGTCGTCAGCGCGACGCGAACACGGCGCCAGCGGATGTCGAGATCGGGATGGTGATTTGCCTTCTCGGCGAGGAACCCGACTCGTACGACGAACGCGATCGCGTCGGGAAATGACGCAAGTTCGAACGTCTTCACGATGGCGTCGCCGTCGCGTTCCCAGCTCGGAAGACGCTGCAGAGCCGAATCGACGTCGGCGTCGGAGAGAGTCGCCACGCCTCCATTGAACCCCAGACCACCTCGACGCGACACACTCGCGTGATGCCGATGGACATCCCTGATGTCGAGCCGCCCACCGAGGTCGAGCTAGACCGCACCGTCGGCCTGACCGTGCGCTGGCCCGACGGAGCCGTCGCTCGGTTCGACCTCGAGGACCTGCGCCGCAACTGCCCATGCGCCGAGTGCCGCGGCAAGCGCGAACAAGGCCTGGCGATCTGGCCGGCGCCCGGCGCGCCCCAACCGCTCGAGGCGACCGGCGCCGAGCTCGTCGGCCACTGGGGCCTGTCGATCCGCTGGAACGACGGTCACGAGACCGGCATTTACGCCTGGTCGATCCTGCACGCCTGGGCCGGGCTCGATACTGAGTAGCGGCTGACGCCGCGGAGCCGCGGCTGAATGCGTTATGCCGAGACGCGCTGGCGCCAGTGGAGGCGGTGGTGCACGAGGGCGCGGACGATCTCGCCGGGCTGCGGTCGTGCGAAGTAGAAGCCTTGACCGAGATCGCAGCCGATCTCCTGGAGCGCCGCGAGCTGTCCCGCGGTCTCGATGCCTTCGGCCGTCACACTCAAGCCGAGCGCATGACCGAGATGGACGATTGCCTCCACGATCACAGACTGACCGGGCTCGGCGACGAGACCGTCCACAAATGAACCGTCGATCTTGAGCGCGTGCACGGGCAGCGTGTTCAGAGACGCGAGCGACGATTGTCCGGCACCGAAGTCGTCGATACCGACCTGCACGCCGCGGTCAGCGAGCGCCCGCAACACGCGGATTGCCGGTTCGGGATCGTCGATCAGCGTCGACTCCGTGACCTCGAGGACGAGCAGTGACGGGTCGAGGCCCGCGAACGTCAGGGCAGCGTCGACCGTCTCGACCAGGCGGGGATCAGCGAGCTGACGGGCGGACAAGTTGACCGACAGCGACAACGCCGCCCCAGCGGTCTCGACCTGCCACGATGCCACCTGCCGGCACGCCTCGCGCAGTACCCACGCCCCGATCGGAACGATGAGCCCAGTGTCTTCCGCGAGCGGGAGGAACTCGCCGGGTGCCACGAGGCCGCGCGCAGGATGCTGCCAGCGAACGAGCGCCTCGAACCCGACAACCTCCGCCGACTCGAAGCGAACGATCGGCTGATAGTGAACGCGAAATTCGTCCCGTGCGATCGCGCGACGCAGCTCTACCTCGGACTGGAGACGCGTCCGAGCGGCATCCCGCATGTGCGCGCCGAAGAGCTCGATCCCGCCCCGTCGCCGGGCCTTGCCGACGTGCGTCGCCACGCCGGCGTCGCGCAGCAGCCGCAACGGATCGTCGTCGGGCGCGACCGAAACGACGACGCCGAAGCTCGCGGAGACATGCACTTCGCGGTCAGCCACGATGAACGGTTTCTGCAACACCTCGCGAACCCGCGCCGCGACGGTGAGCGCGTCGCTGTTGTCGCGAACGTCGTTGCACACGACGGCAAATTCATTGCCGCCGAGGCGCGCCAAGGTGTCGGCGGTGCGCAATACCTGACCGACGGCGTCGGCGATCTGACACAGGAGGACGTCCGCTGCGTCGGGTCCCAGCGCGTCGTTGACGCGCTCGAAGTCGTCGACATCGAAGACGATCACGCCGACGTTCCGCGCCCGTTCACGGCCCCGAGCGAGGGCTTCACCCGAGGCTTCGATGAAGCGGACACGATTCGGG
>JBKPCL010000056.1:0-6019 GCA_046727335.1 Actinomycetota bacterium | reverse complement strand
GCGAGCTGGACAACGGTCGTGTTGCCGTTGCCGAGCATCGTGGAGTGCGCGCCGAGTGCGAGCTGCTTGCGGATCGCGTCGTCCAGTTCCGGAATGCAGTGGCCCAAGGTCGTGACCCACAGCGACGAGATCGCGTCGAGGTAACGCCGACCGTCGACGTCGATGAGCTCGCGACCGTCGGCGCGCTCGACGATGATCGGCCGGTTGTCCGCGTACGTCGACATTTGCGTGAAGCCGTGCCAGACCACGGCCGCGTCCCGCTTGACCCAGGCATCGTGCGTCACGGCGTGGATTCTGGCGCATGATGTTCGCCGTGGCCGTAGGGAATGACCCGCTGAGCGTTCGCGATCGCCTGCTGGCGGCGACGTACCGCTGCGTCGCCCGCTTCGGCCTCGGCAAGACGACGATCGAGGACGTCGCCAAGGAGTCGGGCATCTCGCGGGCCACGATCTACCGCCAGTTTCCGGGCGGCCGGGACGAGCTCCTGCGGGAAACGGTCGGCTGGGAGCTCGCCAACTACTTCAGTGCCCTGGCCGACCAGGTACGTGACGCACCGACGTTAATCGAGCTGCTGGAGCGAGGACTCGCCTTTGCGCACCGATCGGTCACCGAGCACGCCGTGCTGCGCAAGATCCTCGACACCGAGCCCGAGCGGCTCCTGCCGCTCTTGACGACCGAATCGGCCCGGACCCTGCCGTTCATCGCCGACTTCCTGCACCCGTACCTCGCGCGGGAGGCGCAGGCGGGTCGGTTGCGCCAGGGTGTCGACATCGATCGCGCCGCGGACTATCTGGCCCGGGGCATCCTGTCGCTCATCGGCGCACCCGGGCGGTGGAATCTGGACGACCCCGAACAGGTCGCCGAACTGGTGCGGGGCGAGCTGGTGGGCGGGATCGTCGACACGTAAGCGGCCCGGCTGTGACATCAGACACCTTGACGGTGAGACGATCAGTGACTAATTGTCTCAGGTGATGCCCCGTCAGGTTCCTGCCTCTGCTGATCGCGTCCTCGACGCGGCGCTGGCCTGCATCGGGCGCGTCGGCCTCGCCAAGACCACGCTCGACGACGTCGCTCGCGAAGCCGGCTGTGCCCGCGCCACCGTCTACCGCTACTTCCCCGGCAAACAGCCGCTGCTTGCCGCGGTCGTCGAACGCGAAGCCGCTCGCCTCGGCACCCACCTCGTGGCGCGCGCCGCGAACAGCGAGCGGCTGAGCGACGCGGTCGTCACGGTCATCACCGAAGGCACGCGCCTGCTCGCCGGTCACGACGCGCTCACGTTCGTCGCGACCTACGAGCCCGACCTGCTGCTGCGTTACCTCGCGTTCGAGCGCGAAGACGCGGTCCTCCGTGAGGCCGCGCGGCTCGTCGCTCCCGCCTTCATCCGGTTCCTGACACCCGAGCGCGCCGAGCGCCTCGGTGAGTGGATCGCCCGCATCGCACTGTCGCACCTCTGCAACCCGTCGGAGACGCTCGACGTCAACGATCCCGCGCAGGTGCGCGAACTCGTCGAGGACTTCGTCCTCCCCGGTCTCGCTTCGCAATCGCAGAGCGAGATCGCCATCACAGTCGACAGCGACTTCGTTGAAGGAGTCATCCAATGACTGCCAACCAGGACATGATCGGTCGCGAAGAGATCAACGACCTCGAAGCGATCCTCGCCGTCACGAATACGGAGGTCGACGCGACCTCACACTCGGTCGGTGCGAACTTCGACTCGATCTTCACGTGGGACTACGAACGCAGCCGTCCCGCGCTCGTGAAGCTCTACGAAAAGGCGAAGACGTCACAGTGGAACGTCAGCACTGACCTCGACTGGTCGACCAACGTCGACCAGGAGCAGGTCGCGCTCAACAACATGGCGCGTGAAGACGCCGTGTTCTTCTCGGACACCGTCGATCTCACGGGCACGCCGTTCGCGAAATGGACCGAGGACGAGTGGGTGAAGCTGGCCATCGAGGGCCAGAACTGGACCTTGTCGCAGTTCCTGCATGGTGAGCAGGGCGCCCTGCTCTGCACGGCTCGCATCGTCGAAACCGTGCCGTGGATCGACGCCAAGTACTACGCGGCCACCCAGGTCGTCGACGAGGCGCGCCACGTCGAGGTCTTCAGCCGGTACCTCGACGAGAAGCTGTCGGGTCACTACCCGATCAACGCGCATCTGCGGCTGTTGCTCGACGACATCCTCGCCGACTCGCGCTGGGACATGACCTACCTCGGCATGCAGATCATGGTGGAGGGCTTGGCGCTCGCCGCGTTCGGCTTCATGCACCAGATGACGACCGAGCAGCTGCTCAAGCAACTGCTGCGTTACGTCATGAGCGACGAGGCGCGCCACGTCGCATTCGGCGTGCTCTCGCTGCAGGAGTACTACTCGGAGTTGTCCGACGCCGAGATCAAAGATCGGCAGGAGTTCGCGTTCGAGGCCGCGGTTCGCATGCGCGACCGGTTCCTCCAGCAGGAGGTGTGGGATCGCATGGGCGTCCCCGTGAAGGACGCTGTCCGCCTCGTCATGGCCGACGAAGGCCGCGGCGTTTTCCAGCAGCTCCTGTTCAGCAAGATCGTGCCGAACTGCAAGAAGCTCGGTCTGCTGGACCGCAACGGACACTGGCTCCGGCAGCGCTTCACCGAGCTCGGCGTGATCCAGTTCGAGGACTGGGTCGACACCGGCGAGGAGTACGCAATGCTCGACGAGGTCGCCCGCGACCGGGAAGCCGTCGCCACGGCGTAGTCGCATCGCCAGGTAAAGCTTTGGCAACGGGCCGCCCGACCAGGCGGCCCGAGCGCGTCTCCCCCGACGCGGCAGCTAGCCTACGGACCAGTAGGTAGTCTACGGACCGGTAGGTAGAGAGCTTTGCCAGTGCTGATGCAGGCCGAACGAGAGGTCTCCGACGCCGCGCCTCGCGATGACGAGCGCCTCAACTGGCGCACTTCGATCCCCTTCCTCCTGCTCCATGCCCTGCCGTTGTTCGCGTTGTTGACCGGGGTGACTCGAGCCGCGCTCGTGCTGCTCGCCGTGACCTTTCTCGGTCGGATGTTCTTCGTCACGGCCGGCTACCACCGCTACTTCTCGCACCGCACGTTTCGCCTCGGGCGAGTGAGCCAGTTCGTCTTCGCGTTCGGCGGCACGACCGCGGCACAGAAGGGTCCGCTCTGGTGGGCCGCGAACCACCGGGCGCACCACCGCTTCGCCGACACCGAACGAGATGTGCACTCACCGAAGCGCGGGTTCTGGTGGAGTCACGTCGGCTGGATCCTGTGCGACCGCTACGGCGCCACGGACCGCGAAGAGATCAAGGACTTCGCCCGGTATCCCGAACTCGTCTGGATCAACCGCCACGACTGGATCGGCCCCTGGGCGCTGGGCTTTGCGTGCTGGTTGATCGCAGGCTGGAGCGGACTCGTCGTGGGGTTCTTCCTGTCGACGGTCCTCTTGTGGCACTCGACGTTCCTCGTCAACTCGCTTGCCCACGTCTTCGGCCGGCGCGCATACGACACCGACGACACGAGCCGTAACTCGTTGCTGGTCGCGCTCTTGACCGGCGGCGAAGGATGGCACAACAACCACCACCGCTACCCGAGTGCCGCGCGTCAGGGATTCCGGTGGTGGCAGATCGATCTGACGTACTACATGCTCCGCGCGCTCTCGGCGATCGGCATCGTGCGCGACCTCCGTCCTGTGCCGGCGCGCATTCTCGACGAGGCCCGCTCGAGGCCGTAGCGACGCGCGAAGCGCCCCATGCCCGGTGGTACCTTCGGTTGCTGCATGGGCCTGCCCACATGAATATGCAAGCTGCCGCGCGCATCGTGTTCCTCGGCGGCCTCGGTGAGATCGGACGCAACTGCTTCTGTCTCGAAGTCGACGGCCGCATCCTCGTCGTCGACTGCGGCTTGATGTTTCCCGACGCCGACATGCCCGGCGTCGACCTCGTGCTCCCGGACTTCACGTACCTCCGCGAGAACGCGGATCGGGTCGACGCCGTCCTGTTGACCCACGCTCACGAGGATCACGCGGGCGGACTCGCGTTCTTGCTTCGTGACGTCGCGGTCCCCATCTACGGGTCCGACTTGTCGCTCGCGCTTGCCCGTAACCGCATCGAAGAAGCGGGCATGCTCGATCGGACCGAGCTCATCAGCGTGAGCGACGGAGAACGCCGGCACGTCGGCTCGTTCGATTGTCAGTTCGTGCCCGTCACGCACTCGGTCCCGCACGGTTTTGCCGTGGCGTTCTTCACGCCCGCGGGCACGATCGTGCACACGGGCGACTTCAAGCTGGACCTCACACCGGTCGACGGTCGTCGCACTGATCTCGCGCTGCTCGGTGAGATCGCGCGTCGCGACGGCGGCGTCCGCCTGCTGCTCGCAGACTCGACCAACGCCGAGCGGCCCGGCTTCACGCCGTCCGAGGCCACGGTCGGAGTCGCGATGCGCGCACTGTTCCGTGAACATCCGGACAAGCGCTTCATCGTCACGAGCTTCGCGTCGCACCTGCACCGCGTCGAGCAGGTTGCGCAGGCCGCCATCGCGCACGGGCGCCGGGTCGCGTTCGTCGGACGGTCGATGGAACAGAACGTCACCATGGCCCGCGAGCGCGGCTTCCTCGACCTGCCGGCGTGGGCGATCCTCGACATCGAAGAGACGGCGAAGTACACGCCCGGCGAGATCTGCGTCATTTGCACAGGATCGCAAGGCGAACCGATGAGCGCGCTCGCGTTGATGGCGGCGCACGAGCACAAGCACGTGAAGGTGTCGTCCGACGACGTCGTCGTCATCAGCGCCCACGCGATTCCCGGCAACGAGGCGAACGTGTCGCGCGTGATCGACGCGCTGCATCGCGCCGGTGCCGAGGTCGTGCACGACGGTTCGTCGCCTGTGCACGTGTCCGGACACGCGTCGCAAGAAGAGCTGAAGTTCGTCCTCAACCTGGTGTCGCCGGAGTGGTTCGTGCCCGTGCACGGCGAATATCGCCACCTCGTGCACCATGCGCAGCTCGCGCGCGACGTCGGCGTCGCCGACGATCGGGTCCTCGTGTGTGAAGACGGCGACGTCGTGACGTTGACGCCGTCGGGTGTCGACGTCGACCGCCGTGCGGTCCCCGCCGGCTACATGTACGTCGACGGCATCGTGGGAGACATCGGCCACGGCGTCTTGCGCGACCGTCGGGTGCTGTCGGAGGAGGGTGTCGTCGTCGTGATCGTGACGGTCGACGCCAAGTCCGGCGAGATCGTCACCGGCCCGGAGATCGTGACGCGCGGATGGGTCTACGCGCCCGAGGCCGAAGCACTACTCGAGGACGCCAAGCAGGTCGTGCGCGAGTCCATCAACGAAGCCGCCCAGGAAGGCGCCACCGACTTCGAAACGATGCGCAGGCACGCCCGCCGCTCGCTGGCGAAGTTCATCGACGACCGCACCCGCCGCCGTCCGGTTGTGATCCCCGTCGTGATGGAGATCTAACTTCCCATTCCTATGGGGCTGGAAATCGATTGCGGAGGGCGCACGGCGCTCGTCACCGGCGGCGGTAACGGACTCGGCACCGAGATCTGTTCCGCACTCGTACGCGCCGGCGCGCAGGTGTGGGTGAACGACATTTATGACGAGCGGGCGGCGAACGTCGCCGCCGACCTCGGCGGCGCGCCCGGGGCGCGGCCGGTCAAGTGCGACGTGACCAGTCCCCTCAAGATCCAACGCATGCGCGACGAGACGGGACCCGTTGACATCCTCGTCAACAACGCCGGCATTCCGACGCAGGGCTTCGACCTCAAGGCGTTCGTCGACACGAATCCCGACGATTGGGAATACGTGATGCGCCTGAACCTCGGCGCGGTGCTCCACGTGACGCATGCGTACCTCGGCTCGATGGCCGAGCAAGGCTGGGGACGTCTCGTCACGATCGTTTCGGACGCCGGCCGCAGGGGGGAGCGCTACCAAGCGATCTACGGCTCGGCGAAGGCGGGCGCGATGGGCTTCATGCGCGGCATCGCCGCCGAGGTCGGCCGCAAGGGCGTCACGGCGAACTGTGTCG
>JBKPCL010000055.1:0-14856 GCA_046727335.1 Actinomycetota bacterium | reverse complement strand
CGAACAACTGATTCCGAGCGGGTACCCGAACCGTCTCACGGTCGCGCGTGACGCGCTGCTCGACGCGCTGGATCGCGTCCAGATCGTGGGACAGAACCGCGACAACGCGGCAGTGCGGCTGTCGATGAGCACCGCCGGACTCGAGCTGTCGATGACGGCGCAGGATGTCGGCAACGCTCAAGAGACTCTCGACGCCAAGTTCGAGGGCAGCGAGTTGACCGTGGCGTTCAATCCCGCGTTCTTGCGCGACGGCGTGGAGGCGGTTGATGCAACCGAAGTCGCGCTCGACACGATTGACCCGTTGAAGCCGGCGACGTTGCGCTCGGCGGACGGCGGCGAGTTCCTGTATCTCTTGATGCCGGTGCGTACGTCCTGACGTGCTCGCCGAGGCGGACGCGCGACCGACCACCACCGTCGGACATGTCTGGCTGACCGACTTCCGCTGCTTCGACGAGCTCGAGGTCGTGCTCACCGACGGCCTCACCCTCGTGCACGGTGCCAACGGTCAAGGCAAGACGAGCTTGCTCGAGGCCATCGGTTGGGCGGCACGCACACGGTCGTTCCGCGGCGTGCCCGATTCCGCGCTCGTCCGTTCCGCCCGCGAGCAGGCAGTCATCCGCGCTGAAGTGGTCACCGGCGAGCGCCACCAACTTTTCGAAGCGGAGATTCGCGCGAACGGTCGCAACCGCATCCGCTGCAACAAACAGCCGGTCACTCGCGCACGCGACCTTCACGGTCTCCTGCGCGTCACCGTGTTCGCGCCCGACGACCTCGCGCTCGTGAAGGACGGTCCCGCCGCCAGGCGCGCCTACCTCGACGAGCTCCTCGCAATGCTCGCGGCGCGTTACGACGCGGCGCGAAGCGATTACGAGCGAGTGCTGAAGCAACGCAACGCGCTCTTGCGCGGCGGAGTTCGCGACGACCTCGCGCGAACCACGCTGGACGTGTTCGACGAACAACTCGTTCGAGCCGGCACCGAGCTCGTGCGCGGCCGCTTGCGCCTCACCGCGCGCCTCGCCGGCGCGGTCGAGACGGCGTACCACGACCTGGCGGCAGATGAACGACCGGTCGCCGCCGTCTACGAGGCGGAGTGGTCCGACGAACCGTTGCCGGACGGCAACGGCGACGACGGCTCCGCGGAGATCGCAGCATGTTTGCGGCGCGCGCTCGAGGCACGGCGCCTGCGAGAGATCGAACGGGGCATGACGCTCGTTGGTCCGCACCGCGATGAATGGCGCTTGTCGATCGGAGATCTCGATGCGCGCACGCAGGCGTCGCAAGGCGAACAGCGCACACTGGCACTGGCGCTGCGGCTCGCGGGCCACGGCGTCGTCAAAGAACTCTCGGGAACCGCTCCCGTGTTGTTGCTCGACGACGTCTTCAGCGAGCTCGACGCGGAACGCTCGACTGCGCTGGTTCGGAACTTGCCGGCGGGGCAGACCCTGCTGACGACCGCGGGCGCGATACCGCCGGGCGTCGCGCCGGTGCGGCGCCTGCGCATTCACGACCGCCGCATCGACGTGGAGCGAGAGCCATGACCGCCCGCCGCGCCCGCGAGGAACCACTTGCGTTGCGCGACGCGATCGCGGCAGTGAACCGTGAGCTCGGCCTGCCCGATCCCGACGCGTTGGGCGCATTCGTTGATGCCTGGCCGAGCATCGTCGGCCCGTCACTCGCGCAGCACGCGATGGTCCGTTCGCTGCGCGATGGCGTGTGCACCGTCGAGGTCGACAGCCCGGGTTGGGCAACGCAACTCCGCTACCTCGAAGCAAGCGTCGTCGAGCGCGCGGCCGAGGTGTGCGGGAGGGGTGTCGTGCGCGCGATGAGGGTCGTCGTCGCGGGCCGTTGAAGAGCCGTTCGCGGCCCCGGTTCTGGTACACTGGGGATACCGAAAACACCCCCTCTGACCAGGACTTTCGCGTGCCGGTGCGGGGTGCTGCAGCACGCTGACAGAGGGTCTCTCCGGGGCCCACCGAAAGGCTCGATCGCGTGGCGTACGGCGCCAAGGACATCTCGATTCTGAAGGGCCTGCAACCCGTTCGTGAGCGGCCCGGTATGTACATCGGTTCGACGGGTCCGTCGGGCCTTCACCACCTCGTCTACGAGGTCGTCGACAACTCCGTCGACGAAGCGCTCGCGGGTTACGCGACCGAGATCGACGTGACGTTGCTGCCCGGCGGGGGCGTCCGAGTCGTCGACAACGGGCGCGGTATCCCGGTCGATCCGCATCCCGAATATCCCGACCAGTCGGCGGCCGAGATCGTGCTGACAATGCTCCACGCCGGCGGCAAGTTCGGCGGTGACGGCTACAAGATCTCGGGCGGTCTGCACGGCGTCGGCGTGTCGGTCGTGAACGCTCTGTCGCGACGCCTCGAGCTCGAGGTGCAGCGCGACGGCGGCCGCTTCCGGCAGGTGTTCATCGACGGCGGCGAGCCGACCGGGCCGCTCGAGCGCATCGGCGACTCCGACCACACCGGTACCTCGGTCACGTTCTGGGCCGACCCGACGATCATGGAAGAGGTCGAGTACCGGGCCCAGACGTTGCTGGAACGGCTGCGCGAGATGGCCTTTCTGAACAAGGGACTGAAGATCGTCTTCCGCGACGAGCGCGCCGATCCGCCCGACGAGAAGGTCTACAAGTACGACGGCGGCATCGTCGACTTCGTCGCGCACCTGAACGCGTCGAAGGAGCCGCTGTTCGAGCGCGTGGTGTCGTTCGCCGACGTGTATGACCACGGCGAAGCCGAGTTCGCCATGCAGTGGAACACGGGTTACTACGAAGGCCTCCACTCCTTTGCGAACAACATCGCGACGACCGAAGGCGGGATGCACGAAGAGGGCTTCAAGAAGGCACTCACCAACGTGCTGAACCGCTACGCCCGCCAGAAGGGCCACCTCAAGGAGAAGGACGAGAACCTGCTCGGCGAGGACATCCGCGAAGGCCTCACCGCGATCGTCTCGGTGAAGTTGCGCAGCCCGCAGTTCGAGGGCCAGACCAAGACGAAGCTCGGCAACACCGAGATCCGCTCGTTCGTCGAGCGCGTCACCAACGAGAAGCTCGCGGAGTGGCTCGAGGAGCATCCGCCGGAGGCACGGGCGATCGTGCAGAAGTCGCTCCAGGCCGCCCGCGCGCGCGTCGCCGCTCGCCAGGCACGCGACCTCACGCGCCGCAAGTCATTGCTGGAGTCGGCGTCGATGCCCGGCAAGCTCGCCGACTGCTCGTCGCGCAATCCTGAGGAAGCCGAGCTCTTCATCGTGGAAGGCGACAGCGCCGGCGGCAGTGCCAAGCGCGCTCGCAACCCCGGTTTCCAAGCCATCCTCCCGATTCGGGGCAAGATCCTGAACGTCGAACGCGCGCGCATCGATCGGATGCTGAAGAACGAGGAGATTCAGGCCCTCATCTCCGCCGTCGGCACCGGGATCAGCGAGGAGTTCGATCTCAGCAAGCTCCGGTACCACAAGATCATCGTGCTCGCGGACGCGGACGTCGATGGCGCGCACATCCGCACGCTGCTGCTGACGTTCTTCTACCGCCAGTTGCCCGAGATCGTGCGTGCGGGCTTTGTCTACATCGCGCAGCCTCCGCTGTACGCCGCGCGCGTCGGCAAGGACGAGCGCACGTACCTGAAGGATGACGCCGCCCTGCGCGAGTTCGAAGCCGCGCACGAAGGCCGGAAGATCGAGATCAACCGATTCAAGGGTCTCGGCGAGATGGACTGGCACGAGCTCGGCGAGACGACGATGGATCCCGCGACGCGCACGCTGCTGCAGGTGTCGGTCGAGGACGCCGCGATCGCCGACGAGATCTTCTCGACGTTGATGGGCGAAGACGTCGACTCCCGGCGCGGCTTCATCCAGCAGAACGCCAAAGACGTTCGCTTCCTCGACATCTGACGCGCACGCGACGGAACTGATGGAAAGGCGCCCGCGGACCCATGCCTGACGAGCCCCAAACGCTCGGCAACATCGAACCCATCGAGATCCAGGAGGAGATGGAACGCTCCTTCTTGGATTACGCGATGTCGGTTATCACCGCCCGCGCCCTTCCGGACGCGCGCGACGGTCTGAAGCCGGTGCAGCGGCGAATTCTCTACGGCATGTACGACCAAGGGATGCGCCCGGACCGGCAGCACCGCAAGTCCGCGAACGCGGTCGGCCATGTCATGGCCGTGTACCACCCGCACGGCGATCAAGCGATCTACGACGCTCTTGCGCGCATGGCGCAGGACTTCTCGCTGCGGTATCCGCTCATCGACGGCCACGGGAACTTCGGTTCACCCGACCCCGCCGACCGGCCCGCCGCGCAGCGCTACACCGAGGCGCGCCTCGCGCCGCTCGCGATCGAGTTGCTCGGTGAAATTGACGAGAACACGGTCGACTTCGACGCGACGTACGACGGCCAGCACCAGCAGCCGGTCGTGCTTCCTTCGCGGTTCCCCAACCTGCTCGTGAACGGGGGCGGCGGCATCGCGGTCGGGATGGCAACGAACATCCCGCCCCACAACCTTCGCGAAGTCATCGCTGCGACGCTCCACTTGATCGATCATCCCGACGCGTCCGTCGAGGACCTGATGAAGTTCGTGCACGGTCCCGACTTCCCGACCGGCGGCATGATCCTGGGCCGGTCCGGTATCGCCGAGTGTTATCGCACCGGTCGCGGCTCGATCCGGATGCGCGGCGTCGCCGAGATCGAAGAAGACTCGCGCGGCCAGCGCATCATCGTGAGCGCGGTGCCGTATCAGACATCGGTCGAGGTGATCGGCCAGAAGTTCGCCGAGCTGGTGAACGACCGGCGCATTGAAGGCGTGCGCGCGGTGACCAATGAATCCGCCGGCGATTCGACGCGCCTCGTGATCGAATTGAAGCGCGACGCCAACGCGCAGGTGGTGCTCAACCAGCTCCACAAGCACACGCCGCTGCAGACCAACTTCGCGGCGAACGTGTTGGCGCTCGTCGACGGCGTGCCGCGCGTGCTCGACTTGCGGCGCGCACTCGAGGTCTACGTCGCGCATCAAGTCGAGGTCGTCACCCGCCGGAGCGAGTATCGCCTCGGAAAAGCGCGCGATCGTGCCCACATCGTCGAGGGATTGCTGCGCGCGCTCGACATGATCGATGCAATCATCGCGTTGATCCGTGGTTCCGAGTCCGCCGAAGCCGCGCGTGGCGCGTTGCAAACGGAGCCATTCTCGTTCAGCGAGACGCAAGCCACGCACATCCTCGACATGCAGCTACGGCGCCTCGCTGCCCTCGAGCGCCAGAACCTGCACGACGAGTTCGAAAAGCTCCAGGCGACGATCGCCGAGCTCGAGTCGATCCTCGGCGACGCAGCCAAACTGCGCGGCGTCATCAAGGACGAGCTGTCGGCGATCGCGGACAAGTACGGCGACGACCGTCGCACCGACATCGCGACCGACCCCGGGGACCTGGCCGACCTCGATCTCATCGAAGACGAAGAGCTCGTCGTCGTCCTGTCACACCGCGGGTACGTGAAGACCGTCCCCGTCGACCAGTTCCGAACACAAGGCCGCGGTGGGAGAGGCGTTCGCGGCGGCAAGCTGCGAGAGGAAGACTTTGTCGAGCACCTGCTCACCACGACCGCGCACTCGTACCTGTTGTTCTTCTCCAATCGCGGACGCGTCTACCGGCTACGAGCACACGAGATCCCGATGACGGACCGCACCGCGCGTGGCACCGCGCTCGTCAATCTCGTCGCGTTGCAGTCCGACGAGCACATCGAAGCGGTTATCGACACGCGTACATACGAGGACGGCGCCTACTTGTTCTTCGCGACCCACAACGGGATGGTGAAGAAGACGCGGATGTCGGAGTATGACTCCTCCCTGCGCGCCGGCCTCATCGCGATCAAGTTGAACGACGGCGACGAACTGGTTCGGGTGATCCAGACCAACGGCCAGGACGACGTCTTCATGGTGTCGCAGCAAGGCATGACGATCCGCTTCTCCGAGGCCGACGTGCGACCAATGGGTCGTGCGACTGCCGGCGTGCGGGGCATGAAGCTGAAGTCCACCGACGACGGAGTCGTGAGCTGCGACGTCGCGCGCGACGACAGCGTCCTGCTGTTCGTGTCATCGAGCGGTCACGGGAAGCGCACGCCGCTGAGCTCCTTCAATCGTCAGGGCCGCGGCGGCCAGGGTGTGCGGGGGATGCGCGTTACCGAGGCGCGGGGCCGGGTCGTGGCCGCGTTCACCGTTGTGCCTGGTGACGAGATTCTGGTCTTCTCGTCCGCGGGCAACATCATCCGCCTCGGAGTCGACGAGATCTCCGAACAGGGCCGGGACGCGACCGGAGTACGCGTCGCGCGCCTAGCCGACGGAGATACGGTTGTAGCTGTTGCCCGGGTGCTCGAAGCCGACCACGGCGAGGGCGGCAACGGCGAGGAGGCCTGACGGATGGCGCGCGCCAAGGCGGTGCTGGAGACGGTCTCGTCACCGCGCCCGTCGGAATCCACGCGCAGCTCGCGCAAAACGCGCCGCCGCCGGCGTCAACCGAGTTCTCGGACGGTGTACGAACGGCGTTACGTGCAACGCGTTCGATCGGTCGACCTGTGGTCGGTCCTCAAGATCGCGATCTGTTTCTACCTGTCCACGTTGATCGTGCTCCTCACCGCCGGCGTCACGCTCTGGTGGATCGCATCGGCCGCCGGTGTGATCAGCAACATCGAGAAGTTCATCGGCGACATCGTGAACGACGATCACTTCCAATTCCTGTCGTGGCAGGTGCTGCGCGCGTCCACACTCGTCGGGCTCGTGATCGTCTGCGTGCTGACGGTGCTGACGGTGCTCGCGGCCGCCTTCTACAACCTCTTCTCCGAGCTCGTCGGTGGCGTCGAAGTCACGGTCGTCGAGCAGGAGCAGCTCTCTCGGTAGCCCGAACCGGCGCGTGATTGCAAGGTCGGAGCACAGAGAGCGGCTGATACGCTCGTTCGCCGGTCTGGGGCTATAGCTCAGTCGGTTAGAGCGCATCCCTGATAAGGATGAGGTCGCTGGTTCGATTCCAGCTAGCCCCACATGAAGGTCTTTCGACGGGTGCTGTTCGTCCTCGGTGTCGCCGGACTCATCGGCGCGTTCGCGAGGCTTCGGGGCAAGGGCGGCGTCCCACCGACAAGCGGCGGCTGGCGGGAGCTGGAAGGTCCCGAGTTCCGGTGACGGTCGCGCTGGTCGTGGGCGTCGGTGCCGTCGGCTCACGCGCGGCCCGGCAGTTGGTCGACACGCCGGTGATCGATCGGGTGCTCGTCGCCGATCGCGACGCCGAGCAGGCCAAGCAGGTCGCCGACGCGCTCGGTTCGGACGCGCAAGCGATCGAACACGAACCCGGCGACCCCATACCGAGCGACGTCGACGTGGTTGTTACCGCGTTGCCGGCCGGCGTCGACCACGCGATCGTCACGCGCGCGATCGCGACCGGAATCCCGGTCGCATCCGGCGACGACCAGCATGACGCCCTCGAACAGCTCCGCGCGCTCGACCTCAACGCGCGCGGCGCCGGCGCGACCATCGCCGTCGGATGCGGTCTCGCGCCGGGTCTCGTCGACGTGCTTGCCAAGCACGCCGGCGCGATGTTCGAGCAGATCGACGAGATCCGCATCGCACGTACCGGCTGGGCCGGACACGCCTGCGTCGCGACGGTTCGACACGAACGCCGCGCGCTCGTACACACGTGGCACGACGGCGGCTGGCGGGAGGAACGCACGCACGGTGACACGCTCGTGTGGTTTCCCGAGCCGATTGGCGCCCGAGACTGTCGAACGGTGACGGCCGGCACGGCGCTCATCGTCGACGCGTTTCCCGGCGTGCCGCGCGTCGGCGTGCAGCTCGGCGAACCGCCGAAGCGGTCGTGGCCGCGGCGGCGGTTCGGCGACGAGGGCGAGTGGGGCGCCGCACGCGTCGAGGTGTGGGGACGGCGGGACGGCGCCAACGACTGCGTCGTCTACGGCATCGTCGAGCGCACCGCGGTCGCCGCCGGCGCCGTCCTCGCGGTCGTCGCCGCTCGCCTGGCCGGCGCGATCACGCCGACGCTCAAGCAGCCGGGCGTGCGCGGCCTCGCTGGGCTCGTCGAGCCCGTGCCATTCCTTGCTGAGTTGGCGCAACGTGGCGTTCGCGCGGCGGTGTTCGAAGGAGTTCCTGTCGCGTAACGACGGTCCGGGCGGCGCGCCATTGCGCGGCCGCGGCCGCGACCACGATGACGCTCGCGGCGAGCGCGGCAGTGCCGAGCAGGTCGAACGTCGACGTCGTCACGCCAGGAAAACCCACGGTCCGCAGCACGATCTCACAGGCTCCGAGCACGATCACGACTGCGACAGCGCACAACCACGAGATCACGTCGTCGATCAGCAGCAACTGGATACCGGCCGCAGCTGCCGCCAGCGCGCCCAGACCGAGCAGCACCGCGAGGTACGCGACGTGGGTCGTCGCGGTTGCGACGCGCAACGTTTCCGCCGCCGCGAGCGCGCCGCATCCAACCGCACCGAGCCGCCGTCCGCGGGAGTCCCGATGCAGGACGGCACGGGGGACGGGGGGCTTCCGCATCGGAACTCCTCACGGACCTTGGCGGCGCATCGACGGTAAGGGAGCGCATCGCGACGATCGCCTCGGGATCGGTCAAGCTTGCGTCAACCCCGCGGGAGCTCGACGCGAAACACCGGCGGTCGGGCACGTCGCAGACTGATCGTGCCGCCTTCGGTCTGCACGAGTGTGCGCGCCAGTCCGAGCCCGAGTCCGTGACCGGCGGCATTGTCGGGCGCGTCGAAGAGGTGATCGAGTTCGTCGGCGGCGATGCCGTTGCCTTCATCGGCGACGTCGAGTCGGGCGTGCCGATCGTCGGCAGTCACGGTCACGGTGACCATGCCGACACCATGACATGCGGCGTTGCCGAGCAGGACGTCGAGCACCTGACCGACGGCACCAACCGCGGCGACGACTGGAACCGGTTGGGCGGCATGGACGACGATCCGACGGCCGTCGCGCGCGAGAACCGGCGCGACATCGTCGGCGTGTTGACGAGCAAGCACCGCGAGATCGAACCCCATCACGATTCCAGCGCGACCGGTGCGCGCAAGCGCGAGCAGTTCATCGATCGTCGAGGACAGCCGGTTGCACTGCTCGAGCGCGGCTTCGGCTTCGGCGCGGACGTTCGGGTCGGGGTTGGTCGACAGCTCTTCGATGCGCAGTTGCAATCCCGTGAGCGCTGTTCGCAGTTGATGGCTCGCGTTGGCGGAGAAGCTGCGTTCGGCGCGCAGGAGACCGTCAATGCGCTCGGCGCTCCGGTCGAGGGCAACTCCGATCGCGTCGATCTCGGGGACGTTGCTGCGGAGCGGCGCCAGCGAGAAATCGCCTTCGCCGAGACGGCTCGCCGACCGCGCCAGTCGTGACAACGGGTCGGCGAGCCGCCGGCTCTGGACGAGGGCGAGTGCGAGGGCGGCCGCGATGCCCGCAACGCCGAGGAGCACGACGAGGAGGAGTGCGCGCTGCACCCGGTCGTTGACGGGACCGGCCGGCGACTCGAGACGCAGCTCGGAGTTGTTCGGTCCTGTCACAGTCGCGACGAGCGCGTTCCTGATCGTCTCGGACGTCGATACCGCGGTGCCGTTGGAGAGGCGTAACACCGCTCGGTCGTCTTCCGGGAGCAACCGCCGAAGATCCGCGGCCAGCGTCGCGCGATCCGCGGAGAGCACGAGCGGCTGCACCTCGCGGGCGACGCGGATGGCTTCGCGATCAAGGCGAGATTGCGCGTCATCGTGGATGACACGATCGATGACGAAGCCGAGGGGCACACCGAAGAGCACCAGACTCGCGAGCGCGATTGTGAGCGTCGACGCGAGCAGCCGGCGGCGCACGTCAGCCGGTCTCGAAGCGGAAGCCGACGCCGCGGACCGTCGTGATGAGTGTTGGTTGTGCCGGGTCGTCGCCCAGCTTCCGGCGGAGCGACGAAATGTGCATGTCGAGGGTACGTGTGGAGCCGTAGTAGTTCTCGTCCCAGACGTCGTGCATGAGACGCTGACGCGAGACGACGCGACCGGCGTCAGCCAGCAGCACATTCAGGAGATCGAATTCCTTGGGTGTCAGATCGAGCTCTTCGTCGTCGCGCCACGCGCGATGAGCGTCGGTGGCGACGCGCACGCCCTGTACCGCGAGCGACGGCTGAGGTTGGATCAGCCGCAGCCGCACCCGCACGCGTGCCAGCAGCTCGGCGAGACGGAAGGGCTTGGTCACATAGTCGTCGGCGCCGGCGTCAAGGCCGACGACCACGTCGGTCTCCTCGGTCCGCGCGGTGAGCATGACGATGGGGATGCGACCGTCTCGACTGCGAATGGTGCGGCACACGTCGAGGCCGTCCATATCGGGAAGGGTCAGGTCCAACAGGATGAGGTCGACGCCGCGCCGCGCGCGGTCGATCGCCCCGCGACCGTCGGTGACGTGGAACGCCTCGAAGTCCTCGCGCTGCAGCGCGCGGACAAGCGGTTGGGCGATGGCGACGTCGTCTTCAACGAGCAGGATGGAAGGCATCGGCAGGCAGCGTAGAACCGGTTGACCGGAACTTGACGCGCGCGCGACGGCATGCCAACGCCGCTCGGAAATACCGTCAGTTGGGAGCCGGAGGTCGTCTACGTGCATCCGATGCGGCTGTCGATCGTTGAGCCGCTGTTCGTCGAGAGCCTTGGCGCGATCACGGGCGCCGTCATCGTGTCGGGCCTCGCATTGCGGCGCCACCGCTTGATGAAGTGGGTACTGCGCGGGTTCAGCGTGGTGCTCGTCGTCATCAGCGCGGCCGCCGGCGTGAACGCGCACTACGCCTACTTCCCAAATCTCGCGTCGTTGTTCGGATGGCGCGCCCGAGACCAGATTTCGGTCGAGGGCTTTCGCCGCCTGGCCGCGATGGTGGCGCCCCACGACGTGTCCGCGCGCACCGGCCGACGCGCCAGCCCTGCCGCGGCGGCCGCGGTCCGGCCGACGGCGCGTCCGGCGATCGCACGCACGTTGGTGCACGGCGTCGTCGTACCGTTTCCCATCCCGGGGGTCGTTTCGGGGTTCTCGGGGCGAACCGCCCAGGTGTACGTGCCCCCGGTGTGGTTCGCCCGCCCTGGAATTCGGCTGCCGGTGATCGAGTTGCTGCACGGCACGCCGGGCTCGCCCGCCGACTGGACGCGGGGCGGTGGGGCTGACGTGACGGCCGACGACTACGCCCGCCTGCACGGTGGCTTGGCTCCGATCATCGTCATGCCGGACGTGAATGGATCCTGGGCGAGCGACACGGAATGTGTGAACGGTCGCCATGGGCTGGCGGAGACGTACCTCACGGTAGACGTCCACCGCGCGGTCGTGGCGGCCTTCCACACGCGGATCGATGCCGGAGGGTGGGCGGTCGCCGGCCTGTCGGAGGGTGGCTACTGCGCGCTCGAGCTGGCGCTGCGCCATCCCGACATGTTCTCCGTGGTGGGGGACTTCTCGGGCGGCGACCATCCGACGGTCTCCGGCGGCCTGCACAATTTGTTCGACGGTTCACCAGCGCACGTTGCTGCCACTGAGCGCCAGTACAACGCGCGGGTCTTGCTGCAAACCGCTCGGACGGCGCGCCCGGCCATCTGGATGGCGACCGGCACCGACGACGGAGACATCGTGCGAAGCATGCGGGTGCTCATGCGGGAAGCCCAGGCGCGCGGGTTGCGCACCTGGCTCGACCTGTTGGACGGCGGCCATACCTTCCGCGTGTGGAGCAAGTCGTTCCGCAACGCGATGCCTTGGATCGCGGCCCAGTTCACGCCCCCGCCACTCGAAGCGCGCCGGCACGTGCCCAGACCCAGGGCGGTCTAGGGGCGCGCATGGCCCGAATCGGACGCGCCGAGTGTCGTCAATTCGGTGGTCCCGGATTACCGTCGACAGCGAACATGCCGGATCTCGAAGACGACCAGCGCGACAGCGACAGCGAGTGCACCGAAGAAGCGGCCGAGTCCGAAGCCGCGGAGGCGCAGCTCGTCGCGCTCGCGACGCGCCGGCGAATGGTCCTGGACGAGATCTCGGTGCCGGTGCCGCGGGGGAGTCGCATCCTCGTGTTCGCCGACCTGCGGCTCTCGTCTCGTCCGGACGATACGGCCCGCGAGGCGAGCCGGACGGTGGCCCGGCCGATCGAGGAGTGCCGTGGTCCCGCCATCGTCGTGCTGTCCGGCGACACGTTCGACCTGTTGGACGAGACGCGCGTCGACCTCGACAGCATCCTCGCCGCGCATCCCCGGCTCACGACGGCGCTGCAGGCATTTCTCAGCGAGCCCGAGCGCAAGCTGATCGTCCTGCCCGGCCTGCGCGACGCAGCCCTGGCCCACGATCCGCGTTCGGCCGAGCCGTTGTCGTCGCTCGGTGCCGAGTTGGCGTTCGCCTGCGTGCTCGAGATCGATACTGGCTGCGGGCTCCGCATCGTGCGTGTCGAACCCGGCCACCAGCTCGACCCCGCGGCCGCCTTCGTCGATCCGCGCGACCCGAACGATCATCCGCTCGCCCAGCATGTCGAGCGCGAAGTGCTTCCCGCGTACGCGCGGGCCGGGGGCATGGGCGACGGGCAGTGGCTGGAAGGTGTCGAGGACGCCGATCCCGGCGAGCTGGGTGCGGTCGTCGCGTCTCGGTTCGCATATCGGCGGCTCTTCCGGCGCGCCGTCTGGCTGATCATCCCTGCACTCGTCGCGCTCGCGTTGTACTTGCCGATCGAGCTGCTGCTCTCCGAGCACTTGGAACCGCAACATCCCCTGGGCCGAGTGCTCAGGTTGCTGGCCGGCGGTGTGGCCCTCGAGCTGATCGTCGTCGGGCTGGCGCTGGTCTTCGTCGTGGCGCAGTTGCGCGACGCGCTCGGGTCTGTGTCGTGGTGGGCACCCGAGGCGCGCGAGAACGACAACGCGCGCGGCATGGCGGTGGGGTTGGTCGCGGCCGGCGGCGCCGGTCTGGTCACCGGACATACGCGCCGCGCCGAGCTCACCGACCTGGGCGCCGGCGCGTTCTATGCCAACTGCGGGACGGCTGGCCGCGTGCTGGAGCGGGTACCTGGCCGGGCCGGAATGCCTGCGGTGTTCGCCGCCCGGTTGCGCTGCTCGTGGGTCGAGCTGGAAGCCGGCTCCGATCTGCACGCCCGCTTGTGGCACGGCGTGCGCGAGCTGCCCGAGAGCACCGCGTTGGAGCGCGTGGCCAGCCGGCATCGCGTGCGGCCGGCGTGGCCGCCGCTCGTCGTCGCGCGCCACCCGGGCACGGTGACCTGGCCGAGCACCGGTGATGCCACCGCCGCCCGCCGGCGCCGTCGTCGCGTCGCCGCGCTCGCCATCGCGTTCACGGGCGTCATCAACCTCGCGTCGGCGCTCACCTTGCCGCTCGCGGGCCGGCTCGGCGCACTACGGCGCTTTGCGCCGGTCGAGGTTCCCGAGCTGGCGACCGCGGTCGTCGCGCTCGCGGGCGTCGGCTTGCTGTTCCTCGCGCGCGGTGTGCGGCGCGGGCAACGGCACGCGTGGACGCTCGCGATCGCCTTGTTGCTGATCAGTGTCGGCGGCCACGTCGTCAAGGGCCTCGACGTCGAAGAGGCAGTCGCGGCGTTGCTGGTCGCCGGATTCCTGTTGTTGCACCGTGACGACTACACCGCGCCCGGGAACCCGTCGTCGGCGCGCCGCGCCATCGTCGTGGCCTTGTCTTGCCTTGTCATCGCGATCGTGGCGTCGACTCTCGGCATCGCGTTCCGGCATCCGGCGCTACCGCTCACCAAGATCGTCGAGGGCGTGTCCGAGCGTTTGATCGGCGTGACGAGCGTCGCGTTTCCGCACCGCATCAACATGCTGTTGTCGCCGGCGTTGCTCGCCGTCGGCGTCGGGGTGGCGCTCTGGATCGGATGGCTGCTGTTCCGGCCCGCGGTCGCGGCGAGCATCACGTCGTACCGGCCGATGTCGCGGGACCGCGCCCGCTTCCTGGTGGATCGCTACGGAACCGATTCCCTGTCGTACTTCGCGCTGCGCAACGACAAGGAGTGGTTCGGCTTTCGCGACACGTTCGTTGCCTATCGCGTGCACAACGGGGTGGCGCTCGTGTCGCCGGATCCCATCGGGCCAGTCGGCCAGCGTGCCGAAGCCTGGTGCGCGTTCCGGGAGTTCGCCGACGAGCACGGCTGGCCGGTCGCGGTGATGGGTGCGAGCGCGGACTGGCTGCCCGTCTACCGGGCCAGTGGGATGCACGACCTCTATATCGGCGACGAGGCGGTCGTCGACGTGCAGCGCTTCACCCTCGAGGGCAAGGCCAACAAGAGCTTGCGGCAGTCGACGGGCCGGGTGCGCAAGGCCGGCTACCGAGTGGAATTCTTCGATCCGTCCAAACTCGAACCGGCGCTCGGCTCGCAGCTGCGCGACTTGATGACCGAGAGCCGTCGCGGCGACGTCGAGCGCGGGTTCTCGATGACGTTGGGCCGCGTGTTCGATGCCGACGACCAAGGACTGCTGCTGGCGGTCGCGTTCGACGCCGACGACCACCCCGCCGCGTTCTGCCACTACGTCCCCGCACGGTCGATCCACGGCTGGTCACTGGACCTGATGCGCCGGTCCGAGCGCCCGGACCGGCCGAACGGGTTGACGGAGTTCGTCGTCGTGGAGACGATCGAGCACCTGCGCCGCCGAGGCGACGTCGGCCTCGCGCTCAACTTCGCGACGTTCCGCGCTGTGTTGGCGAGCGAGACCGGTGACCGGCTCGTGCACCGCGTCGAGAAGTGGTTCCTCGAGCGCATGAGCGATTCGATGCAGATCGAGTCGCTGTGGTCGTTCAACGAGAAGTTCCAGCCCGAGTGGTCGCCGCGGTACGCGTGTTACGACTCGCCCGAGCACATGCT
>JBKPCL010000054.1:0-4589 GCA_046727335.1 Actinomycetota bacterium | reverse complement strand
GCGATCGTCACCGCGGCCCGCGCCCGTGGTCCGCTCCCGCCGGCGCGTGGCTTCCGGTCGCTGACTGGACGCGGCGTCGACGCCGTAGTCGAGGGTGTACCCATCGCCGTCGGAGGCCCGGCCCTGCTGCGTGAGCGCGGTCTGGTCATACCCGCTGCGCTCTCGACCGCGACCGACACTTGGCGCGCCCGGGGTGCGTCGGTGCTGCTTGTCGTGCGCGACGACGTGGTCGTGGGCGCGGTCGCGCTTGAGGATGCGATTCGTCCCGAGTCCTACGCGGCGGTCACACAGCTCCACGACTATGGCGTCCGCGTCATCATGATTACGGGCGATGCCAAGCAGGTCGCGGACCACGTCGCTCGCGAGCTCGGCATCGATGAAGTGTTCGCCGAGGTCCTCCCGGAGGACAAGGAGCACGCCGTCGTCGAGCTGCAGAACCGCGGTCTTCGTGTCGCGATGGTCGGCGACGGTGTGAATGACGCTCCCGCACTCGCGCGCGCCGACGTCGGGATCGCGATCGGCGCCGGAACCGACGTCGCGATCGAATCCGCCGGAGTCGTGCTCGCCTCGTCAGACCCGCGCGCCGTCGTGAGCGTGATTCGCCTCTCACAGGCGAGCTACCGCAAGATGGTCCAGAACCTTGCGTGGGCAACCGGCTACAACGTCATCGCGATCCCGCTCGCGGCGGGCGCGCTTGCGTGGGCTGGGATCGTGCTCGCACCGGCCGTTGGCGGCATCCTCATGAGCGCGTCGACCGTCGTTGTCGCCCTGAATGCCCAGCTACTGCGTCGCATCGATCTTCGTCCCGAAGCACTCGCGCCCGAATCGGCTTCACGACGGCCCGAGATGCAGCCCGCTGCGCGAGCTGACCAGCTTCGCTGACGTCATCTTCGTTGCCGCGATCGTCATCGCGTTGTCGCGATCGTCATCGCCGTTGTCGCGAACATTCTCGTCGTCGCCGCGGCTGACGCCGGACCGAGCTCGTGCGGCGCCGACCTGGCATTGCACATATGACCACAACTGAGCGCGGAATCTACGCGGCTGTCGGAACCGGCGGCTTCGCGCGTTCGGCAACATGTGCGTGCGAATACTCGTCACGACGGTGGAGCATCGCGATCACCATTGCCGGAAACATCAGTACGTGCATGAGTCCCAACAGCGCGTCGCCCGAGAGAACACCAGCCGAGAACGGGCCGATGAGTACTGCGAGGGGAACAAACATCGCGGCACTCATCTCACCGATGGGCACCCAGCCATGCCCGCGATATCTCATCCAGACCGCCATCCCGATCGTCATGTTCGCCGCCATCAGCGGCGCTCGCAGCCCGACATGATGCGTGAAGTATCCAGGGTGTCCGAGCGCCGTGCAGATCACCTGAACGAGAGCGCCCAACACCGCCATGCCGACCATCATGGCTAGCAACATCTCGATGAAGTGCCGGACGAAAGCGCCCGTCGACCGATGGTCGGGAACTTGAGCAATCGCGAAACCACCCATGGTCCTCACCTCCAAGCAGGTCGAGGACATCCCAATCAGAATGAGAATCCGCTTTCGTTCGTCCTGCGACCAGGGCCGAAAGTCAGCGATGGCACGAGTCACAGGACCGCTCGCACGCGAGCGCAAACCTGCCCTTATGCGCTCGCCCGACGTGCTCGTCGTCGCGCATTACGCGTGAAGTTGCGCGAATCGTCGTTGCTGATAGGTGACATGCGCGTAGAAGAGCAGAAACGCGATTGGTAAGGCGACGGCGAGAGCGGTACCGACGGTAGTGCCGAGTTCCACGCAGACAAGTGCGATGCCGACCCCAGCCAAGATCATGTTGACGGCGGCAATGGTGCTCGCGCCGGTAAACAGACCTTGCAACGGCCCCGAACGCACCCCGAACGTCGCGACTGCGGCCTCGAAGTGACGATCGGCTTCTGGCACGTCGAAAAACTGCTCGGCGTCCGGAGTGAGGCTCCGGTAGTACTGATGGATCCGCTGCACGTGCCGCAACAACCACAGGCTCTCCATGGCATTCCTGAGCATCGCCAGGAACGTGAACTCGCCGAGTAAGAGCACTCCGGGCAGAACCGCGGCGATGAACGGCTTGAGATCGCCGGCCTGGGCCACAAACCCGAACGTGATGAGCGCGCTGGAGACGGCACCCATATACACCATGGCGCGGGCGCCGAGTTCAGCGATGGTGGCGCTGCGCGCGGTCTGCGACGCGAGGTGTTCGGTCGTCAGAGCGCTGATGAACGACTGCTCCGGAAGTTGTTGCGGCATAGCGCACCTCTCGCGTTCATGCATTGCGACAGATGTACTTGCCCATGAGCCGCGGAGGACTATGCGCTGTCCGAAGGCATGTCTTCGCCCGGTTTCGGGTCGCGATGGTCGGCGACGGCCCGCGACGTCGTCGCGCCAACGTCACGAGCGCGTCTACGCGCGCTCGTGGACGGGGAAGCTGAACATCATCCCGCTCTGGTTGTGCTCGGCGATGTGGCAATGCGCCATCCACAGGCCGGGGTTCGTCACGTCGAGCAGGATGTCGACCGTCTCGCCGGCGCGCACGAGCACCGTGTCCTTCCAGGCGAGGTTCCGCGCGACGACGCCGTCACGGGCGAGCACGAGGAACCGGCCGGCGCCGTGGATGTGGAACGGATGGTGCATCGGATGGTCTTGGTCCATGTCGTTGACGAGACGGATCTTCACCCGATCGCCGACCGCGAAGGACCACTCGATCTGCCAGTTCTCCTTGTCCGTGTCGAGATCGACGAGCTTCCAGATCATGTTGTCGGCGTCCGACGCCGCGTTGATCTCGGGCATGAGGTCTTCCCACTCAAGCCCGTCGCCCGCGTCGTGCGCGTGCTCGTGGGTGTGGGCATGCGCGTCGTCGTGGCCGTGCGCCTGCTCGCCGCGGTCTGTTGCCGGTGCGACGACGAGCTTCATCCCGCACTTCGGACACGTCCCCGGTTCCGTTGACGTGACTTCGGGATGCATGGGACAGGCGTACGTCACCGCTTGCGGAACGAGCTTCATCCCGCACTTCGGGCACGTGCCTGGCTCAGCGGAAATGATGTCGGCGTGCATCGGGCACGTCCAAGACGTCGCGGTAGCGGGCGTGTCACCGTATAACAGTGGCATGAGCGACTTGAACGCGAGCCGCTTGTCGGGCTCGCGTGCGACTTCGGCGTCGAGACGCGCCCGTTCGGCCGCAAGCTCGTTACTCGTCCGTAGCTGCTGGAAGAGGTCCGCCAACGACGGGCTGGCCGGTTCGGCGTCAACCGCGATGCGACCGAGCACGTAGGTGCGCTCTGGCGTGCGATGCTCGACCAAGCATTCGACCGCGGCGTCGAACAGGACGTCGACGATCGCCCGCTCCGAGGGCGCAAGAAGCACCTCGTTGACGAACGTCTCACGCTCGTAGCGGCCGCTGTCGCTCCCCACGAGCTTCATGCGCGCCCCTGGCAGCGCGACGTTGAACAGCCGCGTGTTCGCCGTGTTCGTGAAGTAGAACCGCACGACTTCACCAAACTGCGCGGTGAGTTCGAGCTTCGTCTCGCCGCCGGTGAGCATCACATTGCCGAACCGTCCCATCGCGACGTAGGTGGGGCCGGCTTGGTGGAACGCGACGATCTGGCCGTCTTGGACGAGCACGTCGTCGAGCGTGACGACGACCTCGCGGTTTGCCGGCCCCCAGTAATCCGATGCTTCCGGTTCGACCACGATGTTGCCGTACAGGCCCATGTCGAGGCCGTAGTCCTCGCGGATGTGCGGGTGGTACCAGTACAGGCCCGGATCGGGGAATCGCAGGCGGTACGTGAACTCGCCGCCGATCGGGATCGGGTCTTGCGTCTCGTACGGCACTCCGTCGTACTTGTTGTCGAGCCGCAACCCATGCCAGTGCACTGTCGCATCGGTGTCACCGTCGTTGCGGACGTGCACGACGATCTCTGAACCTTGCCGGACGCGAAGCGTCGGTCCCGGGATCGAGCTGTTATAAGCGAGCATCCGCACCCGGTCGCCATCGAGCTGTTTCGCGACGGGCGCGATCCGCAGCTCGTATGTGTCGCCGTCGCCCAGGTCGACGACCTCCGGTCGATGGGAGTCGTCGAGGTCGGTCGTGTCAGTCGAGAACGTCGCGCGGCGGTCCGTTGTCGTGTCGTTGTCCTTGTGTTTCATCGCATGTGGGTTCATGTGGGTCGTTGTCGTAGGTTCGAGGAGCTCGCGAAGGTCGTCGGGGATCGGCATCGGTGCGAACGCGCTGACGTCTGCGCCGCCAGTGTTGCCGACCGGGTAGCGGCCGGTCATCGAGCCAGGCCCGGCGACGATGAGCCGGAAGACCTGCCCGAGAATCTCCTTCGGGTCGCGGCGCCGGACCGCTGCGACGAGCATGGCGCCGTGTGTGCGCACGTGTGCGCTCGCGACCGGTTGGCTCAAGATGTGGGCGCGCTCCAAGTGCTGCCACGCGACGTCGAGAGCGCTCGCCGTCTTCGCGGCGGTCATCTCGTTCGACCACGCGTCCCGCAGTGCATCGCGGTTCTCGAGTGGTTGTCTCATCGCCGGCTCCCTGCTACTCGCATGACCGCCTCATCCGACAGCGTGT
>JBKPCL010000053.1:0-4134 GCA_046727335.1 Actinomycetota bacterium | reverse complement strand
CCTACCTGCCGCGGCGAGAAGATCTCGTCGACGTACCCAGACGCTGGGCCCGACCCGGCGACGTCGTACTCACGTTGGGCGCGGGCGACCTGACGACGCTGCCTGACGTCTGGCTGTCTGAAACGCGGTGTGCATGAACAGCCTCGACGAGATTGTCGCCGATCTCGAACAGAAGCTGCCCGGGCGCGTCACGCGGCAGGCATCGAGCGCCGCGCTGACGACGTATCGCTGCGGCGGCCCGCTCGCCGCATTGGTGCGCGCGGAATACGACGACGACCTCGCGGCCATCGCGACGATCGTCCAGCACCGCGACGTCCCCGTCCTCGTCATCGGGCGCGGATCCAACCTGCTCGTCGCCGACGACGGCTTTGCGGGCATCGGCATCCTCCTCGGAGGCGTGTTCGACGAGCTCCGCATCGACTCCGCCACGGGACGGGTCGACGGTGGCGGCGGGGTCGCGTTGCCCGTCCTGGCCCGGCGCGCGGCCGCAGCAGGAATCGGCGGGCTGGAGTTCTATGTCGGCATCCCGGGCAGCGTCGGCGGTGCCGTCAAGATGAACGCCGGCGGCCACGGCGCCCAGACCGACCAGGTGATCCTCGAAGCGCGGACCTTCGACCTCGACACTGCCCGCTCCGAAGTGGTGCCGCCTCCGGCACTGAGGCTCGGCTATCGCACGAGCAGCGTCGCCGCCCGGACGGTGGTGGTCGGCGCCGCCTTCACAGGTGCACCGGACGACCCGCGCGCCTGCGCGGCGCGCATCGAGGAGATCGTCCGCTGGCGCCGGGAGCACCAGCCCGGGGGCCAGAACGCGGGATCGGTGTTCACGAATCCGCCGGGCGACGCCGCCGGCCGGCTCATCGATGACGCCGGCTGCAAAGGCATGCGAGTGGGGGGCGCTGTCGTCTCGGAGAAGCACGCGAATTTCTTCGTCGCGGAAGCCGGCGCGACGGCGCACGACGTGTACTCGCTGATCTGTCAGGTTCGCCGGCGCGTCGCCGACATCACCGGCGTGCAGCTCGAACCCGAGCTCCGACTCGTGGGGTTTCGTACGGACGAGGGAGAGGGATGACGACGACGCCGGTGTCCATGGACCCTCGTATCCGCGAGCGGCGCATCGAGGTGCGACGCGAGGCCGGGCGCAAGCGGCTGCGCGTGCTCCTCGTCGCGACGAGCGTGTTCGTTGTCGCAGGTCTCTCGTACCTCGCCGTCGAGTCGCCGCTGCTCGACCTCGACAAGGTGCGCGTCCGCGGCACGCAGCACGTGACTCCTGCTGCCATACAGGCAGCCGCCGGAGTCCGTCTCGGCGCGCCGTTGTTGCGCGTCGACGTCGGTGCCGTCGAGCGGCGCGTCGAGTCGATGCCGTGGGTCCAGCATGCGCACGTTGCGCGTCACTTGCCCGGCACGCTGACGATCACCGTCACCGAGTTCCAGCCGAAGACGTTCGTGCGCGCGAGCGACGGCGCGGTGGCGTTGATCGCGCCCAACGGACGCGTCGTCGGGCGCGCGTTGCATCCGCCGAGCGGCGCGGTGCAGATCGTGGGACTTCGGCGGACCCCGCAAGTCGGGTCGTTGCTGTCCCCGCCCGACGTGGCGAGTGTCGTGCAGAAGATGCCGCCGGCGCTCGCGTCGGCGGTGAGCGTCATCGACGTCGGCGGCAGCAACGTCACGCTTCATCTCGGGCGCGGTGGTGAAGTGCGACTCGGTTCGTTCGACGCGCTGCGAGCGAAAGGCGCGGCCGCGCTCGCGGTGTTGCACAGCCTCGGCGCGACGCCGTTCACGTATGTCGACGTGTCGTCGCCGGCATCGCCGGTTGTTCGCTGATGCCTGATTGCCTCGACCGGTGTGCTTCGATACAGTCTCGACGCAAAGCACAGGTTGACCAAAAATGTCAACCTCAACTTGAGCTTGAACCTTATTTTGGGTAAAGCTTCGAGGGAAGGCCTTCCCATGCTCGGCGGTCCGCAGCACTACCTCGCCGTCATCAAAGTCGTCGGTGTCGGCGGCGGCGGCTGCAACGCGGTGAATCGCATGATCGACGCCGGTCTGAAAGGCGTCGAGTTCATCGCGATCAACACCGACGCGCAGGCCCTGTTGTTGTCGGATGCGGACGTCAAGCTCGACATCGGACGGCAGCTCACGCGGGGACTCGGCGCGGGCTCCGATCCCGACATCGGTCGCGAAGCCGCTGACGAACACCGCGACGAGATCGAAGAGGTGTTGAAGGGCGCCGACATGGTGTTCATCACCGCCGGCAAGGGCGGTGGCACGGGCACCGGGGGTGCGCCGGTCGTCGCCGAGGTCGCGCGGCAAATCGGCGCGCTGACGATCGGCGTGGTGACCCGCCCGTTCGGCTTCGAAGGACGGCGCCGGTCCGTGCAAGCGGAGTCGGGTATCCAGAAGCTCAAGGAGAAGGTCGACACCATCATCATCATCCCGAACGAGCGCCTGTTGCAGGTGAGCGACGAGCGCACGTCGATGCTGAACGCGTTCAAGATGGCGGACGAGATCCTGTTGCAAGGCGTGCAAGGCATCACCGACCTCATCACGACGCCCGGGCTGATCAATACCGACTTTGCCGACGTGAAGATGATCCTCACCAGCGCCGGTTCCGCGTTGATGGGCGTCGGCTACGCGTCCGGTGACGGGCGCGCGGTCGCGGCTGCGCGCTCCGCCATCTCCAGCCCGCTGCTCGAGGCGAGCATCGAAGGCGCCCGCGGGATCTTGATGAACGTCAGCGGGCCGTCGGACCTCGGGTTGTTCGAGCTCAACGAAGCCGCCGAGATCATCGGCCAGGCCGCGCACCCGGACGCCAACATCATCTTCGGTGCGGTGATCGACGACGCGATCGGCGACGAGGTTCGCATCACGGTGATCGCGGCCGGGTTCGAGCGGTTCGAGGGTGAGCACCGGCCGAGCCGGGGAGCGTCGTCGCTCGGCCTCGAGGACGACTCGCTCGCCGGCGAGGAAGCACTCGACCTCGGCGACGACGACTTCGACGTTCCTGAATTCCTGCGTTGACGCTCACCACGCCGGTGTTGTCGACCGCCGACGCGGGAGCCGCCCGGATTTGGTGCAGTGACCGGCGCGGCGGCGTGTCGACCGGCCCCTACCGCACCTGCAACCTCGGCGATCACGTCGGCGACGAACCGGGCGCCGTCGCCGAGAACCGTGCTCGGGTCGCGGCCGCCGCGGGACTCCGCGCGCCGACCGAATGGGTCTGGCTCGATCAGGTGCACGGCGCGGTCGTCCACGTCACCGATGGGGTCCCGGAGGCCGTTCCCGCCGCCGACGCCGCGGTCACCTCGACACCGGGCTTGCCGCTGGTCGTCGTCACGGCCGATTGCGCCCCGGTCGTCATCGCCTGCGACGACGCGATCGGTGTCGTCCACGCGGGTCACCGTGGACTCCTCGCCGGCGTGGTCGAGCGAGCCGTGACGCAACTGGGTGCCATGGGCTTCGGACCGGTGCGTGCGTTCGTCGGTCCGTGCATTCGCCCGGCTCACTACGAGTTCGGCGCCGACGATCTCGCCGGGCTCGTCGACCACTTCGGCACCGAGGTCGCGAGCACCACGAGCGACGGCCGCCCCGCGTTCGACATTCCTACGGCCGTGCGCGTCGCGCTCGTGCGCGCCGGGGTCGCTCCCGACGACATCTCGGATTCCGGCGTCTGCACCGCGTCGTCGACGGACACGTTCTCCTATCGACGCGACGGCACGACCGGCAGACAAGCGACCATCGCCGTCTTGATGTGAGCACCCAGGTCGCCGGCCGGCTCGCCGATGTCCGCGCGCGCATCGCCGCGGCCGCGACGCGCGCCGGCCGCGATCCCGACGACGTGACACTCGTCGTCGTCACCAAAGAGGTCGACATTGCGCGGGTGCGCGCCGCGCTCCTCGCGGGCGCGCGCGACCTCGGCGAGAACCGCGCCCAAGAGCTCGTGTCGAAAGCTCGGGCGCTCGCGTCGGACGAACGGCGCGACAGCGCGCCGCGCTGGCACTTCATCGGTCGACTGCAACGCAACAAGGTGCGCTCGCTTGCGCCGTATGTGTCGTTGTGGGAATCGGTCGATCGCATCGAGCTCGGGCGCGAGATCGCTGAGCATGCACGCGCTGCCCGCGTCCTCGTGCAGGTCAA
>JBKPCL010000052.1:0-9814 GCA_046727335.1 Actinomycetota bacterium | reverse complement strand
GCGTCGCCCAGGCCGAGACGTGCAATCTGCGCGGGCACCGCGCTCTTGTGCCGGGGGCGTCCGATCACGACCAGGTGCGCGTCCTCGCGTTCGGTGCGCACCTTGGCGAGCGCTTCGATGAGGTAGGGGAGTCCCTTGAGGGGCACGTCGGCGCTCGCCGTCGTCATCAAACGGCCGGACACGCGCGCGACGTTCGGCAGCGGACGGAACTGGGCCTGATCGACGCCGACCGGGACGATGTGCAACCGCTCGGGGTCGACGCCCATCTGGGCGACGATGTCCTTCTTCGAGTTCTCCGAGACGGTCAAGTGGCGCGGCACCTGGCGTGCGACCTGCATCTGCATGCGCAGGAAGCCGTACCAGCGACGCAGCGTGAGTCTGCGGTAGAGCGACGACGCATGCGCGAGGTCGAGGTCACGGTCGACCGTGATGGGATGGTGCAAGGTGTTGACGAACGGCCAGCCGTCCTGCAGGAGCCCGAGGAGACCGCGCCCGAGGCATTGGTTGTCGTGGACGAGGTCGAAGTCGTGGCGCCGGTCCCGCAGCACCTTGTAGACGCGCCGGCTGAACGCGTAGGGCTCGGGGAAGCCGGCCGAGCACATGATTGCGAACTCCTGCACGTCCTCGACCGTCCGGAACTCGTACGGCCACGGCACGCGGAACGGGTTCTCACGTTTGTAGAGGTCGAGGCTGGGCACCCGCTCGAGGACGACCGGCGGGTCGGCGACCGGCCACGGCTGGCCCGTGAACATCGTGACGGTGTGTCCGAGTTCGGTGAGCTCGCGGGTGAGATGCCGGCTGTAGACGCCCTGGCCGCCACAGTGCGGGTTGCCGCGATAGATCAGAAATGCGATGCGGAGGGGGTCGCCGGCGGTCGGGAGGCGCGGGAGGAGGACGTCGGAGGTGGGCATGAAGCGACCAGGATGGAGGCCCGGCGGCGCGATTCGCAAGCCCGGACCGGGACAAATCGCCGCTCGCGATGGCCGAAGAGAGCCGGCCGATAGCGTCCGGCGTCGTGGCCGAGGCCGTCAGTTCGGAGGCGATCGCCCGCTCCCGTGTGGTTGCCGACCCGCGTTGGTCGCCGGACGGTGCGCGACTGTCGTGGGTCGATTCGTTCGACGGCCGGTCCGATCTCGTCGTCGCGCCGGCCGACGGCAGCGGGCCGCCGGTCGTGGTGACCGCGGAGACGGGAATCGGCGGGGGTTACTGCTGGGCCTCGCCCGATGAGATCGTCGTCGCATCGGGCGAGGGACCGCTCGTCGTGATGCACGCGGACGGCGGCGTCGCGCGCCGCCTCACGCACGAGGGTCTTGCCCTCGCGCCGTCGGTCTCGAGCCGCGGGGAAGTCGCGTGCAGCCTGGAGCGCGACGACGCGTGTGACATCGCCGTCGTTCCGCTCGACGGCTCGGGCTGGCCGGAGCGCGTCTCGCGCGCGGACTACGCGTGGGATCCGAGTTGGTCTCCTGACGGTCGCGAGCTGTGCTGGCACGAGTGGGATCTGCCCGACATGCCGTGGGACACGTCGCGGATCGTCGTGTGCGCGCGCGACGGCGGTTCCGAGTCGGCGCCGCGTGTGATTGAGGAGGGCGCGTGTGGCCAGCCGCGTTTCTCCCCCGACGGCACCGCGCTGGCGTTCGTACGCGACGGCTTGCTCTGCGTCGACGGCGCGCCGGTGCTCGATGAGCCATATGAGGACGCGGAGCCGTCATGGTCGCCCGGGCAGCGGTCGTTTGCCTGGAGCCCCGACTCCGCCGAGCTCGTGTGGTGCCAGAACGAGCGCGGCTTCGGACGCTTGATGATCGGCGCTTCGGGCCGTCGCTCCGCGCGCGAGCTCTCGAAAGGGTGGCACCGCGGCATCGAGTGGAGCACGAACGGCATCGTGTGCACGCGTTCGGGTGCGGTCACTCCCTCGCAAGTCGTCGTCCTGGCCGCCAACGGTTCGTCGCGAGACACCATTGCCCGTGGACCCGTCGGTGGCTTCGAGCGCGTCGGGCTCGTCGAGCCGCGCGCCGTCACGTGGAAGTCGGGGAACGCGACCGTGCACGGTCTGTTGTGGCGACCGCCTGACGCGACTACTCGACCACCCTTGCTCGTGAGCGTCCATGGTGGTCCGACGGGACAAGCGCTTGCCGACTGGAATCCGCGAGTCCAGCGCTACGTCAGCCGCGGCTGGGCGGTGTTGCAGCCGAACTACCGGGGATCGACGGGTTACGGCCCTTCCTACCTGCGCGCTCTCGACGGTCAGTGGGGCAACCGTGACGTCGCCGACGTCGCCTCCGGCATCCGGCACGCGGTCAAGGAAGGGTGGGCGGACGGTTCGCGCGTCGCGGTCATGGGAGGAAGCGCCGGCGGCTTCACTGCGCTCCTCGTCGCGGCGATGCATCCTGACCTGGTCGGCGCGGTCGTCGCGCTCTATCCCGTGACCGACCTGCTCGACCTCCACGCGACGACGCATCGTTTCGAGTCGGGCTACAACCTGCGGCTCGTCGGCCCGTTGCCGGCCGCCGTCGAGCAGTACCGCTCGCGATCGCCGATCGCACTCGGTGACCGGGTGCGCGCCGCCGTCCTGCTGTTGCACGGCGATGCTGACCGGTCGGTGCGCCCGCAGCAGTCCGAGGCGATGGAGCACGCGCTCAGGCGCGGGGGAGCGTGGGTCGAGCGGCATGTGTATGCCGGTGAAGGACACGGCTGGCGGCGCGCGGCGACGGTTGTCGACGAGTTGTCGCGTGTGGATGCGTTCTTGCGACGATGGCTGGCGTGACGGAGTACGAGTACCAGGGACCGAAGCGCGGTGCCGACCGGGCGGTGCTCCTCGCGCACGGTGCAGGCGCCGACATGCACGCGACGACATTGACGACCGTCGCGGACGCGCTTGCCGATGCACGGATCCCGTCGGTGCGCTTCAACTTTCCGTATCGATCCGCGGGTCGGAAGGCACCGGATCGTCCCGCGGTCCTCGAAGCATCCGTCCGCGAGGCGGTGGCCGAGCTCGCGCGCGTCTCGAAGGTCGACGTGGCGCGATTGGTGCTCGGTGGCCGATCGATGGGCGGTCGCATCTGCTCGATGGTGGCGGCTGACGCCGACGATCCTGTGCCGGCCCTCGGCCTGGCGTTGCTCGGCTACCCCTTGCACCCACCCGGCAAGCCCGACCAGTTACGTGTCGAGCACTTCGCGCGATTGCGAATGCCGGTGCTCTTCATCAGCGGAACGCGCGATCCGTTCGGCAGCCCGGAGGAGCTCACGCGCCACGCGGAGGACGTCGCCGGACCGGTGACGTTCTCGTGGGTCGATACGAGCGATCACAGTTTCAAGCCGTTGAAGTCGAGCGGGCTCACCATCGGTGACGCGATCGCGACAGTCGCCGAAACAGTCGTCCGCTTCGTGCAAGATCTCGGATGACCGCGTGCGAGACTGCTGCTCGTGCGCGTCGACCGCTGGTTTTCCTTCGTCGACCTGTCCGGCTTCACGTCCTTCGGTGACGCGTTCGGCGACGAAGAATCCGTGCGGGTGCTGACGCTCTTTCGAGCTGCAGTTCGCAACGTCGCGACTGACCACGGTGTCCGCATCGCGAAATGGTTGGGCGACGGCTGCATGCTCGTCTCCGTTGATCCGCGTCAGATCGTCGGTGGCGTCTGTCGACTCGAGCAGATGGCGGACGAGCTCGACCTACCCCTGGCAATGCACGCGGGCATGGCCGGCGGTGCCGTCATCTTGCTCGAGGGTGACGACTACACCGGCCGGTGCGTCAATCTCGCGGCTCGGCTCGCCGCGGCGGCGCAGGCACACGAGATCCTCGCCACCGTCGATCTCGCGGAGTACGCGCCCATCGGTATGCCGGTCGAACCGGCCGGGATGGTGACGGTGCCGGGCCTGCACGACCCGGTGGAAGTCGTCCGGCTCGGTTGCGGCGCCGCCAGCGTCCGGGACTGACAGCTCGTCGGCACATCCGGCTACCGTGCGCGCGGTGCAGTACGAAACCTTGGTCTTCGAGCGCGAGGCGGTCGACGGCGCGGAAGTCGGTTGGCTGCGGCTCAACCGTCCCGACAAGTTGAATTCCTTCACCGTTCGCATGTGGCGAGAGATGCGCGACCTCGGGCAACACGTCCGCGACGACGACCAGCTCCGTGCCCTGATCGTGATCGGCAACGGCCGGGCCTTCTCATCCGGCATCGACACGACGGTGTTCACGGCTCCGCGGGCGAACGACGACATCGAAGGCGGCGCCGACGCCGGAACCCGTCACGCCGATCCGACGATCGACGGAATCCTTCGCACGCAGGAGGCCTACACATGGCTCGAAGACGCGCGCTATCCGACGATCGCGGCGGTGCGCGGCTATGCGCTCGGCGCGGGATTGCAGCTCGCGCTCGCGTGCGACATTCGCGTCTTCGCGCGCGGGACGAGCGTCGGTCTCCTCGAGCACAAGTACGGGATCCTTCCCGATCTCGGCGGGACGCAACGACTGCCTCGCGTCGTGGGCGCGGCGAAGGCCAAGGAGCTGATCTGGACGGCGGCGCGCATCGACGCCGCCGAGGCGTTCCGCATCGGCTTGTGCGAACGCCTCGTGGACAACGACGAGCTGGAAGTGGAAGTCACGAACTTGGCGCGCGCGATCGCGGCCCAGCCGCCGCTCGCCGTGCGAGGTGTCAAGCGGGCGATCGAGGCCGCGGATCGCGTGCCCACATCAGAGGGTCTGGTCGTCGAAGCAGAGGGGCAAGCCGTGTGTTTGCAGTCGAGTGACATGCGTGAGGCGATCAGCGCGTTCGTCGAGCAACGCGCCCCTGTCTACAAGGGGCAGTGAGCGCGCTCTAAATTTGTCGCTCATGACTCGCTTTCGCGTTCGACGCAGCGGCCCGTTGTCGGGACGCGTCCAGGTGTCGGGCGCGACCAAGAACTCGGGCCTGAAGTTGATGGCCGCGGCGCTGCTCGCGCCGGGTGTGACGACCCTCCGCAACGTCCCGCCCGTGCTCGATCTCGACGTCATGATCGACCTGCTTCGCGCTATCGGCGCGACCGTGGACCAACCCGAGGCCGATGCCGTGCGCGTCGACGCCTCGGGCAGCCTGCATCCCGAAGCGCCGTACGAGCTCGTCACGCGCATGCGCGCGTCGATCAACGTGCTTGGTCCACTCCTCGCTCGCTGCGGCGAGGCGCGCGTTGCGCTGCCCGGCGGCGACAACATCGGCAGCCGCAGGGTCGACATGCACGTCCGTGGTCTCGAGGCGATGGGCGCGCAACTCGAGATTGCGCGAGGAGTCATGCACGCGCGTGCCGATCGATTGCGCGGCGCGCGCGTCGTGTTGGAGTTCCCGAGCGTCGGCGCGACCGAGAATCTCATGTGCGCGGCGGTCACGGCCAAGGGCACGACCGTGATCGACAACGCAGCGCGCGAGCCCGAAGTCACGGACCTCGCGGCGTTTCTCGACCGTATGGGCGCGCAGGTCGTGGGCGCCGGCTCGTCGACGATCGAGGTCGAGGGTGTCGACGAGCTCACGCCGGCCGACAGCGAGATCATGGCGGATCGAGTCGAAGCGGGCACGCTGCTGATGGCCTGCGGGATCGTGGGTGGTGAGATCGAGCTTGTTGGGACGCGCCTGGAGCATCTCGAGATCGTCGTGATGAAGCTGTGCGAGATGGGCATGCTCGTCTCGCCCACGACGGACGGCCTCTGGGCGCGTTGTGCGCAGCGGCTCCGCGCGGCGGACATCGCGACCCTTCCGCATCCCGGGTTCGCCACGGATTTCATGCCGCTTGCGGTCGCAGTGATGTCGGTGGCCGACGGCACCGGCATCGTGACCGAGAACATCTACGACGGCCGGTTCCAGTTCGTCGACGAGCTCGCACGGATGGGCGCCGACGTCCGCACCGAAGGCCGCCACGCCATCGTTCGCGGCGTGGAGCGGCTGGCCGGAGCGCCGGTGACCGCATCGGATGTCCGGGCCGGCGCGGCGCTGACGCTCGCCGGGCTCGCCGCCGACGGGGAGACGATCGTCTATTCCGGCGAGCACGTCGACCGTGGGTATCCCGACCTGCCCGCCAAGCTCCGCGCGCTCGGCGCCGACGTGGAACGCCTGACCTGACCTGAGTCGCCCGAAGCCGAAGGCGCGCGGGCGACGTGGCCCGAGCGGCCCGCAGAGCGGGAAGCATTACTGGGATCGGACCTGTCGGAACACCTGCGATACTGGAAGTGTTCAAGGGTGAAGTCGGTATCACCGTCTTCGGAGGAGTACGCATGCCGCTCGACCTCGTCAGCACCGAAGAGGCGGTCTTGGAGGCCATCGAGGCCATCCGTCCCGCACTTCAGAGTGACGGCGGTGACATCGTGTACCGCGGCCTCGACGAAGACGGCGTCGTCCACGTCGAGCTGGTCGGCGCCTGCGGCAGCTGCCCGGTGTCGATGATGACGCTGAAGGCCGGCGTCGAGCGCATCATCATGGACCAGGCGCCCGGCGTCACCGAGGTCGTCGCAGACGAGTGACAGCGCCAGCAGATGGCCGATGATCCGGCGGCGCTGATCGAGCGCGCGCTCGCCGGCGAACGCCGGGCGACGGCAAAACTCCTTTCGCTCGTCGAGCAGGGCGGTGCACCCGCGCGCGACGTCGTCGCCCGGCTGCACGGTCTCACGGGCGGGGCGTGGTCCGTCGGCATCACAGGCGCGCCCGGCTCCGGCAAATCGACGCTGACCGACAAACTCGTCGGTTGCATGCGCGCCGACGGCTACGACGTTGGTGTGCTTGCCGTCGACCCCACGAGCCCGTTCAGCGGCGGCGCGATCCTCGGCGATCGCGTTCGGATGCAAGAGCACGCGACCGATCCGGGTGTCTTCATTCGCTCGATGGCGACGCGCGGGCATCTGGGTGGACTCGCGCTCGCGACTCCGCAAGCCGTGCGAGTGCTCGACGCGGTCGGCAAGGACTGGATCGTCGTCGAGACCGTGGGTGTCGGTCAGGTGGAAGTCGAGATCGCGGGCCATGCCGACACGACCATCGTTGTGGTGAACCCGCGTTGGGGCGACGCGGTCCAGGCGGCCAAAGCGGGCTTGATGGAGATCGCCGACGTGTTCGTGGTGAACAAGGCCGACCGGCCCGGTGCAGCGGAGACGGTCGCGGACCTCGACGGCATACTCGAGCTCGCCGTTGATCTGGAGTGGCGTCCCCCGGTCGTGTGCACCACTGCCACGACGGGCGAAGGTGTCTCCGATCTGTGGGACGCGATCCGCCAACATCGTTCGTTCCTGGAGTCGACGCAGCTCGTCACCGAACGCCGGCATGCGCGTCAGGCCGCCGAGCTGCGAGCCATCGCCGCCGCACGACTCCAGGAGCGCGCGGCCGCGCTCACGCGGGGCGATCGCTTCGACGCGCTCGTCGACGACGTCGTCGCCCGACGTCGTGACCCCTACGACGCGGCGGCGGTGCTCCTCGACGGCGAGCCGTGACACTGCATCCCTTGCGGCGCGCCCTCGACGACGCGGCGCGTGGCGTGTTCCCACCGGCCGACGGCAGGATCGAGGTCGTCGGAGCGACGGGCGGTCGGACGGACGCGATCGTCGCCTTCACTGCGCACTTCCTGCTCGCGGCCGACGTGGACGCAGCCGACGTCGCGACGCAGACGGCGGACGGCGACCTGGGGCGGCCGCTCTCTCCCGCCTTCTTGGCGTGGCTTGCTGATCGATATGGGCTCACTGCTCGCACGCAAGACGCGCTCTTCGTCGCGTTGGGCGATGGCGCGGGAGCGCCGTCCTGGCTGCGGCGAGACGACTCGATCGCCCATCCGCGTGTCGAGCGTGCGTCTCGCGTCCGCGACGTGGAATCCGTCTGGTCGACGGACGACGAGAGTGTCGTCATGATCGGTCGCGGCCTCTGCGATCGATGGGAGGTGGGGTACGAGGTTGCGCCCGAGGCGCGCGGCCAAGGACGAGGGCGCCGGCTCGTCGCGGCGGCGCGGCATCTCGTCCCGGCGGGTCAGCCGCTGTGGGCGCAAGTAGCACCCGGCAACGCGGCGTCGATGCGCTCGACGTTCGCCGCCGGTTTCGTTCCCGTCGCGGCCGAAGTGCTCCTGACGCGCGATCAGTAACGTCTCGGCGCATGGCCGACGACCTCGTACTCGTGGAGCGTCACGACGGCGGCGTCGTGACGTTGCGACTGAACCGACCGCCGATGAACCCGCTCTCGCGTGCGCTGTTGCGATCACTGGGCGATGTTGCCGACGAGCTCGCCCACGACGCCGGCGTGAAGGCTGTGGTTGTCGCCGGAGGCGACAAGGCGTTCGCCGCGGGTGCCGACATCAGCGAGTTCTCGGGCACAGATGCCGCCCGCGACATCGCGGACGCGTTCCGCGACGCGTTCGATGCCGTGGCGTTCATTCCGCGACCGGTGATCGCGGCGATCAACGGCTACGCGCTCGGCGGGGGTCTGGAGCTCGCGATGGCCTGCGACTTCCGGGTCGTGGGCGAGACCGCGAGGCTCGGCCAGCCCGAGATCCTGCTCGGCATCATCCCGGGTGCGGGCGGGACCCAACGGCTCCCGCGACTCGTCGGGCCGGTGCGCGCCAAGGAGATGATCTGGAGCGGACGGCAGGTGCGAGCCGACGAGGCGCTCGCGATCGGCCTCGTGGACCGCGTCGTCGCGGCGCACGAGGTGGAGGACACCGCGTTGCGATGGGCAGGCGAGCTGGCAAAGGGTGCAGTCGTCGCGATGGGTCTCGCCAAGCGGCTCATCGACGACGCGCTCGGCGTTCCGCTGAGCGACGGCTTGATCGCGGAGCGGGACGCGTTCGTCGACGTGTTCGCGACCGACGACGCTCGCACCGGTGTGCAGTCGTTCCTCGAACACGGCCCCGGCAAAGCCCAGTTCCACGGCCGCTAACCCGCTTTCTTGTTTGGCGCGAATGCGGTCGTATACGACCGGGATCGCGCCAAACGGACGTGGGTTGTCGGTGCGCTCGGGATTACCGTGCGTTCGTGCGCGGGCGCGGATCGCAGATCTATGTCGCAGGTGGCGCTGTCCTTCTCCTCGCGTATGTCGTTGCTGTGATTGTTCTTTGGAACGGGAGGGGCAGCGACGACAACGGGCCGCTCTCGTATCACCGGGAGCCGATCGCCCATGCGTTGCCGAGGTCCCTTTCGCCAGCGCAGGTACAACACATCTGCTTCCGTACCCGGCCGCCAGGGGAAGGGTTCAAAATCGTCGGCGGGTTGATCGACGGACGTCCGTACTACGGCTGCTACCTGTACTTCAAGGACGATCGAAGCGTCGATCAAGCCAAGGTGGTCGATGGGCGCGGAGGACAGGTAACCAACACTGGCATCTTGAAGCGGAGTGGCGCATGGCGCTGGGTTGGCGCGGCCGCGACGCCTCTTGATCTGGTGCTCGGCGGTGCCGGCATCGTTGCCGTGCTGTTTGTCGATTTCATCTACTACCGCAAGCTGCGGCCCGGCCCACCGCTCACCAGTCGGGGCTGGTACCGCGCGACCCCGTTCCTGGTCATGCTCTCCGCCGTCCCAATCGTGGGTTGGGCGATTCTGGGGTCGCTGCGCGGTGTCAGCCGCGCTCGCAAGACCCGACTCATCATGCAAGGGGTCATCGTGTGGGGCGCGGTCGTACTCATCGGCCGCTTCATGAGCAGCGACTACTACGACGCCCTCTCAATCGCTGTCATTGCGGCGATAGCGGCTGCGCTGGTCTACGGGTGGACGGCGGGTCGTCGATTGCTGGCACCCTACGGCTTCGGAGTCCCTGAAGATCTGCTCCCCGGCGGAGGTCCGGTGGCTCCGCCAGCAGATGCGCCCGTGACGACAAACGACTCGTCTGAGCCC